>JAFEGV010000037.1 GCA_018239665.1 Verrucomicrobiota bacterium
GGAAACCTGATCCAGGCGAATTCGATCACAGCCGCAGTTTCCGCCGTGACACCATTTTCTCCCGTATGGATCGGCTTGACGCTGAGCGTCGTGACAGGCATTGTGCTGCTCGGCGGGATCAAGAGCATCGGCAAGATCAGCAGCTATCTCGTTCCCATCATGGCCTTGACCTACGTCGTAGGCGGTCTGCTGATCATTATCCTGAAGATCGATCAAGTTCCGGCAGGACTAATGGCCATCGTTAAAACAGCTTTTACCGGACAGGCCGCTTTTGGCGGATTCTTGGGAGCTTCGATCATGGCAGCTGTCCAAATGGGCGTGGCTAGAGGCGTTTCATCCAATGAAGCGGGTCTAGGAAGCGCGCCGATTGCAGCAGCCGCTGCAAAGACCGACGTTCCCGGACGGCAAGCATTGATCTCGATGAGCGGCGTCTTTTTGTCCAGTTTGGTCGTCTGTTCGATCACTGCCCTTGTCATTTCCGTAACGGGAGTGCTCGGCAAAGTCGGCGCTGACGGCAAGGCCCTCAACGGCGCGTTGCTCGTGATGGAGGCATTCCGCACGGTGATACCGGGCGGCGATCTCCTTGTTACCATCTGTCTGATCCTCTTTGGCTATACGACGATCGTCGGCTGGGCCTATTACGGCGAACGCTGCATGGAGTTTTTGGCAGGCGAAAAGGTCCTCCTTGGATACCGTGTCGTCTTTTGCGCATTTGCCTTCTTAGGTGCAGTCATGAGCTTTGAGCTGGTGTGGCCGCTTGCCGATATCATGAACGGCCTGATGGCTCTACCGAACCTGATCGGGATCATAGGTCTTACCGGGATCATTACGGTCGAGACAAGGGCGTTCTTCGATCTTCTCGAAAGAGAAAAGCTCGCGAAGCCGAAGACAGTCTAATTATTATTGGGGACGGGGGATCAACTCCGCCCCCAATATCTGAGTAAAAATTTTATTAGCTAGCCGGTTTGTGATAATTCATGGATTTTGATCGGGTGGTTATGCTATCCTTTTACCCACTTTTAAATGAATTTTTAGGTGGGTCATGTATCCAGTTAACGCTTTGCAACCAGATCTGTCTGTCTATCAACAAAGGACCCTTCAATCAGCTGCCGTAGAGCCTGGCTGTTGCTCTTTTCTCGGTTCTTTATTAGAAAGGATAGCTAAGGTGTTTACGGATGCTTTTGAATGGGTCAAGTCCCTGTTTTGCAAACCCTCGACAGCACAGCCGACGCCATCATTAACTCCTACAAGAGTAACTCCTGTGACAGGCCGGGCCTCTACGGAACAACTTCTCAATTTCTACCGCGGCACGCATGTCGATAACCAAGGGCGGACCTTGGCGCAGATCTGGGCTTGGGACGACAATCAGCTCGAAGCTGTCCACAACTACATCCAGTGGCTCTTTCCCAATGCGCGTCCAAGCGGGCCTAATCCAACAGCCCCTTTGTTAAACGACGAGATGGTCCAAGCGTTTGCAAGCGACCCGGCTCTTCGCAACAACTTGCACACATCGTTTCTTCGCATGCTCCGTTTTTACGGTCTTCAACTAGATGAGGCGACCATGCAGATCTCGCGCGCTCCGAATGCAGCAGCGCGGCAGGCAGTCTGGTTGACGCCTGGCAACCACAACCACTTGCGCATCACGCGGATGTTGTTCTGTTTGAACGCTCTTGGGCTTCAACAAGATGCACAAGCCTTCTTTGGTATCTTAAACGATATCTCCCAAAATGAAGGGCGGACTGCAGTTCCAGCGGGCACTCTTCAATTCTGGCGCAACGCAGCTAGAGCTTAAATTTCTCTAGAGTTGGGGCTTTGCCGACATCTAAGCCTTGCACCGACCTTATATATCTACATATTCATCACTTAATTAGATTTTAATTTATTGTTCTAATTTATTTTTAAGTTAAAATTTTGATTAATTTGTTAATTGATTGTTTTTGTGTTTTTGTTGATTTGGTTATGATATCATTTTGTAAACAACCAATTTTTATGAGGTGATGAAGATGGGAACAAATAAAGTTTCAAATCAAGAAATAACCTTTGAAATCGGCAGCCTTTCTCTTCTGTCTGCAAAGAAGCAGTCCTCTGTTGCTATCGAAGCTTCATCTCCTCAGAAATCCACAAGTTCCCGTTCGCTGCTCAGAAAAGCGCGCTATGAAACACAGCTGCTGAAAGTGGATGTCAACCGTCTGTTCGAGACCGATCAAAATGCCATCAGAGAGCGCTTGAAAGAACTTGGCTTTGATGTCCTGATCATCAACAATAACGGCGACACCGTTCTGCATCAAGCATGCCGGAAGCAAAATATCGAAGCGGTAGAGCTAGCATTGCGCTATGGGTTCAATCCCAACCAGACGAACAAAGCAGGGGACACCGCGCTGCATATAGCAGCAGAGAAGGGAAATATTGAGATCTGCCAGAAGCTCATCGACGCCGGCGCCGACATCTTTGCAAAAAACCTCCTCAATCAAGCTCCCGTCCATAAAGCCCTGGCACATGGCCAGAGCCTGCTGATCGGTTTTTTCGAGCAGAAAGGGTACAAATTAGAAGATGCGTTCCATGCTTATCTGATTGCGGAAGGGCTCAATCCCGAGCACGTCGACAACAGCGGCAATACGTTTATCCATAGGATCGTCGCCTCTGGCAACTTAATGCTCATGAAAGAGGTGATCAAGAACAATTACCATCTCGAGCAGTTGGAAGCGCAGAACAAACGGGGAGAAACTCCTCTTGCGATTGCTATAAAAACCAAAAACCAAGAGATGGTCAAGCTCCTTTTAGAGCACCGTCGATCTTCTTCTATTCCAGCTTTCGAGCTTACCATGGCTGCAAAGCAGGGGTGGAGCCAAGGACTGGAACTTCTTCTTAACGCCTCTCCGGATTGGGCTGTGAACGAGCTGTTCCATACCGAATCAGGCAACCTCCAGTTGATCCACTACGCTTGCTTTTCCGGAGACCTCAAGACAGTGCAGCTATTGATCGATCGGGGCGCTGACATCAACTTTGCAACGCAGTCCCAGTACGAACAGACTATCTTCAGGCCTATCCCGAATTCCTGGTTCGAGTTTACGATGCCATGTTGGGGCCCCCCTATCCAGCCGCAAGTTCAACGGGAAGGCGGCTTTACCCATGCCGTGATGAGCCCTCTTTCGATTGCAAAATATTTCCATCCGGAAAACAAGGAACTTCAGGCTTACCTGATCTCAAAAGATGCTCGAGAGTTTATAAGATATCCTCGAAAAGGGACTTTAGAGGCCCTCTTTTCCAAACTGCCCGCTAACAGCATCTCATCGGACTCGAATAAGATCCCTGCAACAATTGAGTATTTGATGGATGGGATTGCTGTGATCACTGTTGGCAATCACAAGATGTTCTATAGGAACCGGGAACTCTTTAAAAAGGTGACGTTGCCAATGGATGGCGAAGCCGTCCCGCTTACCACTACAAATTTCTACGCTTTTAAACACGCTGTCCCTGAACAAAACCTTAACGGGTTGCAGACCGATCCTTCCAAAATTGATATGAACCTTGCCATGTTCTCCATGGACGTTCCCGATGGGGTGATGATTGGAAGTGTCGATTATTATTTAAAACGTGCCCGTGCAGGTTTGGGAATAATCGGGAAAAATACCGTAACTTATGGAAACGGACTTGTGATCGAATCTAACGCTATGGGCCGCCAATCGGTGATCAAAGACGGCGTTGCGATCGCGCAATCAGGCGCGTTATGCTACAAAACGATCGACGGCAAGCGGTATTTGGTCTATCTGTACCGAGATGGAACGGAAGTATACGAAGATGGAAGCTCTCAATTCATTAAATGGGGAACTCCCAAAAACGGTTTCTATTATTAGCGAGGAATTTGCAAAACTCCATTCGGGTCCAAATCGGCTTTGAAATCATCGAATTTGGACCGCGAATCTAAGTTTGCAATTCCCTCTTAACCGCCTAGATCATCGATCTTCTTCATCACTTCGGCCAGTTCTTTTTCCGATTGGGCGAGGTTTGCTTTCAGCTTTTCGACAAGCTGCGGCGGGGCCTTGGCAACGAAATCATCGTTTGCAAGCTGCTGCCGCATCCCGTTTTGCTGACCGATCATCTTGTCCCGCTCCTTATGCAAGCGGAGCTTTTCTTTCTCTTTAAGTTCATCGGGCAAAGGCACCACAAGCTTCAAATTGCCGACGATCGCATTGGCGCTGAGCTTATGCTGCTGTTCTGTTTCCGAGATGTTGACGTTATTAACGCGGACAAGCGCTTTGATGATCGTCAGGTTTTTTTCCACAATGTGCCGATCAGGATCGATCTTTGCTATGTGGATGAACAGGTCGGTGGAGACATTGGGAGGCAGCTGCATCTCGGCCCGGATGTTGCGGACCGCATAGACAATTTGATCGAGGAATGAAAAGGTCTTTTCAATCTCGGGATTGATGTCTTGAGGACGGACCACTTGCGGGTAGTCAGAAACGATGCAGGCCGGAGCTGACAAGGCCTTCAGAGTTTCTGCGGTATAGGGATCGACGCCTGATGGTATTTGCGCGCATGACAGTTTGGTCTTAAGCATCTGGAAGAGCTCTTCTGTGATGAAGGGCGCCATCGGATGCATCAGCCGAATGGCGTTGCACAAAACGATGCTTAAGATCTTCTGCTTGGTCGCCTTTTGTTCGGGCGTCCCGATCTTGCCGAAGAGCATCGGTTTGACCAGCTCCACGTAGTAGGCGCAGAACTCCTTCCAGAAAAAGTCGTAGGCGGTCATTGCGGCGCGGTCAAAGGCGTAGTCGGCAAGGTGCTTGTTGACGTCTTGGACCGTTCTGTTGAGAAGGGAGATGATCCATTTGTCTTCGAGAGCAAGGGTGTTGAGATCGATCCCTGCCGCAAACTGTTCGGCGGTCAGCGATTCGATGTTCATGAAAACAAAGCGCGCGCCGTTCCAAACCTTGTTCGTAAAGTTCTTAAACTCTTCGAAGCGGCGCCGATCGAGGTCGATTTGGCGGGCATGGGTTGCGCTTGCGCAAAGGGCCATCCGCATCGCATCGGTGCCGTAGGAGTCGATGATCTCGAGGGGATCGATGATGTTGCCCTTCGATTTGGACATCTTTTCCCACTTGGAATGAACGTCAGCGGGAAGAGGCTGGCCAAGGTCGAACGCCAGGCGTTCCTTTGGAGAGACATAGGCGATCGAGCCGTCTTTGTTCTGCCGCCAGTACGATTTGCCGTAGATCAGACCGTGCAAGAAGGTCTCCGGGAACGGAGGGATTTCCATCATGTAGTCGCCCATCAGCATCATCCGTGCGACCCAGAAGAACAGGATGTCGTGGCCGGTAATGAGGGTCGAGTTCGGATAAAACTTCTTAAGGTCCGCAGTCTCATCGGGCCAGCCTAAGATGCTCATCGGCCATAGGGCAGAGGAGAACCAGGTGTCGAGGACATCCTCATCTTGTTCCCACGCATCGGGATTGCCGCGCACTTCGGGAGGCAGGTCGGCGCCGTCGTAGCAGACCATCACATCAGGGTTGTCTTTCCGGTACCAGATAGGGATCCGATGGCCCCACCAGAGCTGCCGCGAAATGCACCAATCGCGCAAGTTATCGATCCAATGGAAGTAAGTGTTTTCCCAGTTGGAAGGGATAAGCCGGACTTTTTTCTCCTCGACCATGTTGCGCAAGTGTTCTTTGAACCCGCTCATCTTCACAAACCACTGCTTGGAGAGGTAGGGCTCGATGACCGCCTTGGAGCGGTAGGAAACGCCGACGCGGTTTTTGTGGGGCTCGATCTTTTCAACAAGTTTTAGGGCTTTCATCTCTTCGATGACAGCTTCCCGGGCCTGGCCCATCGTCATGCCTTCAAACCTGCCGCCGTTTTCATTGATCTTTCCATCCGGCGTCATGATATTGATCTGAGGGAGATGGTGGGTCAGTCCCATCTCATAGTCGTTAGGATCGTGGGCGGGGGTGACTTTGACGACGCCTGTGCCGAAGTCGGGATCGACGTGCCTGTCGGCGATGATAGGGATCGGGCGGTTCATGATCGGGAGGATGACATTTTTACCGACGAGTTCGCTATAGCGGTCGTCATGGGGAGAGACCGCCAGGGCTGTATCTCCAAGCATCGTTTCGGGCCGTGTCGTCGCAATGATCACATGGCCTGTTTTGTCCTCAAGGGGATAGCGGAAGTACCAGATCGAGCCGTTCTTCTCTTCGTATTCCACTTCGTCGTCCGCAAGGGCGGTCTGGGTAACAGGGTCCCAGTTGACGAGGTAGTCGCCTCGGTAGATCAGGTTTTTGTCGAATAATTTTTTAAATGTCGTGCAAACCGCGCGGTTCCGCTTGTCGTCCATCGTAAAGGCCAATCGGGACCAATCGCAGGAGCATCCAAGCCGCTTCAGTTGGCCCAGGATCTGCGATTCGCTCTGCTCTTTCCAATTCCAGACATGCTCTAGAAATTCTTCTCTGGAAAAATCCTTGCGCCGCTTGTTCTGCGAAGCGATCAATTGCCGTTCGACGACGGTCTGCGTGGCGATCCCGGCATGGTCGGTCCCCGGCACCCATAGGGCTTCGAAACCGGACATCCGCTTCCATCTGATCAGGATGTCTTGCAGAGTGTCGACGAGGGCGTGCCCCATGTGAAGGACGCCTGTGACGTTGGGCGGTGGGATCGAGATGCAGTAGGAGGGCTTAGCGGATTGGTTATCGGCTTTAAAAAAGCCTTTTTCTTCCCAAAATTGGTACCACTTCTCTTCGGTAAGCTTCGGGTCGTAGGCTTTGGGGAGCTGGTCGCTTAAAGGTTGTTCTGACATAGGACTCTTCAATGTGAGGTAATTGCAAAACTCATTTGCCCGTTAAAATCGCCCTTTTGAGTCTGTTTGTGCCCATTCTCCTCACCCGACCCACCAGGGGTCGGCATCGTCGAATGGGCACAAACAGACTCAAAATCATCATTTTTCTCGGGCAAAGCAGTTTTGCAACTCCCTCATGTGTAAAATGCTGACAGGATAGCACTCTTATATAGAATTGTCAAAAGCCAAAAGGGTTAGAGTACGAGGTACCAATTTTTTCTTTCATCTGATAGGATCGATTAGAAAAAAACGGTTGGCATATCTATGGACAAAAACGAGTATATCGATTCGATCAAGCATGAAAGGGTGGTCTATGCGCGAAGCCTGCATTCTGCAAAAGAGAGGCTTGCGCAGCGACGGTGTTTGGTCGAAGGCAAGGAGCAGCTCAGATGGGTGATGGAAAGTCCAAGCCGCCTCGAATGTGTCTTTGCGCATGACAAGACGATTCTTGATCCCTTTATTTCACAGTTGCGGGAGAGGGGAGTGCAGGTCTTTTTTGTTTCCGATGGGATATTAAAAAAAATCGTCGAAAAAAATTACCTTATTCCCTTTATCGGGATTGCCCATTTCCCCAACCCTCCCGGAAAGGCTACTCATGAGATGGTCGTTGTCCTCGACGGGGTCAAGGACCTCGGCAACTTGGGCACGATCATCCGCACGGGAAAAGCCTTTGGCATCGACCAGTTCTTTGCGACGGATGCCGAGAGCGACTGCTTTTACCAAAAGTCGATCGATGCTTCCCGCGGCACTGTTTTTTCAACCTATTTCCACCATTATTCCACTCCGCTTGAAGCGGTCGACGCTTTGAAAAAAAACGGGTATCAGATCGTTGTAACGACCCCTCACGAAAGCCAAGTCCAGTCGTTGATCGCTTTGCCTGATAAGCCTCTTGCAGTCGTCTTCGGGAATGAGACGCACGGAGTTTCCAACGAGGTCCTGGAGAAGGCGGACGTCAAGCTCCAGATCCCGATGAACGTAGCTGTCGAATCGCTCAATGTGGGAGTCGCTGCGGGCATTTCCCTTTACGAGCTTAAAATCAAGATCACTTTGTCCATGCTCTCGAAAAAAATCCAAGAGTCCTACGGAAGGGACCTCTTTTGCACATCCCGCTGGGTCCGCTCCGTGTTCGATCATCTTCTCAAGGAAAGCACTCCTCTCAACGCCGAGAGCGCAATCGTTTTGATGAT
Source organism: Verrucomicrobiota bacterium (assembly GCA_018239665.1). Taxonomy (GTDB): domain Bacteria; phylum Chlamydiota; class Chlamydiia; order Chlamydiales; family Rhabdochlamydiaceae; genus Acherontichlamydia. Next base: position 8,020 of record JAFEGV010000037.1, read on the forward strand.
GCTCAATTGCGAGGGAAAAGGAAAACGGCAGCAGTTGATTTCCGATGCAGGAGCTGCAACGGGCCATGTCAAGTTCGATCAATTGATCGCAGAGGGCTATCTCATCGAACCGGAGGGCGAGGTCCATCTGACGGAACGGGGACAAGAGCTGCTCGCCAAGATCTGGGCCTTGCATGAAAGGGCGGAGGAGATTGCGCTGAACGGGTTTTCCGAGCAGGAAAAAGACCAGCTTAAAACGGCATTGAAGCGCATTCAAGGCAACTGCAGCAAGATCATTCCTTATCGCTAAGAATCTGTGTACCAAATGAAAAAACTACCCTATTTGGGCTGAGAACCTATTTCAGTAAAAAGTTTCAGTCGATTTTCTGGTTATTGGAGCGAAAATCGGCCAAAATAATCCCGAAAATCGACGAAAATTATTACTGAGATAGGTTCGAACTTGTTATAAACAAGAAATAATGGGTTTATTTCATAGGGCCTTGTCGCGCAACCTGCAACAATTTCCTAGCGGACCCGCGGGGGACAGGTGATCTGTTTTGAGAACGTATCCAAGATTTTTGAAAGCGATGTCGAGGCGATTTCCGATCTGACGCTTAAGGTGGAAGAAGGGGAGGTCCTCGTTCTGCTCGGCCGCAGCGGCAGCGGGAAAACAACGGCCCTTCGCTTGATCAATCGCTTGATTGAACCGACATCGGGAAAAGTTTTAATCAAGGGGAGGGACATATCGACCCTGGACCCGATCCACTTGAGGCGCAATATCGGCTATGCGATCCAGCATATCGGCCTCTTCCCGCATATGACCGTTGCAGAAAACATCGCCATTGTTCCCCGATTGCTGAACTGGAAGGATGTTCAGATTGAAAAGAGGGTGGACGATCTGCTGGAGATGGTCCGTTTAGCTCCCTCCGAATATAGGCATCGTTTTCCTTCGCAGCTCAGCGGCGGGCAAAGGCAGCGGGTAGGCGTTGCGCGCGCTTTGGCCGGCGATCCTTCGATCATTTTGATGGACGAGCCGTTCGGAGCGTTGGACCCGCTTACGCGCGAGATCGTGCAAGGGGAGTTCATGGAGCTTCAAGCGGAATTGAAAAAAACGATCGTCTTTGTCACGCACGACATCATCGAGGCCGTCAAACTAGGGGACAGGATCGCCCTTCTCGAAACCGGGAAACTGGTCGAGCTCTGTTCTCCCTCCCAGCTTGTCGAAAAGCAGGAATCGGAGCTTGTCGATCATTTTTTAGGCAACCAACGGTTTCAGCTCTCTTTGCTCACTCGGAACCTCAAGTCGTTGCTCCACAAAGTTAAGAAGCAAGAGGGGTCGTGCAGCAGGGAAGGGGCCCATCTCCTCATGCGCTATTCGCTAACGGAAGCGCTCAATGTCTTTAAATCGTCGCGCAAAGAGACCCTCCCTCTATTTGAAGGAAAAAATTACATGGGCCATATCGATAAAAAACAGCTCTTCGACGTCCTATTGGAGATAATCTAGATGGTCCTCTACAAAACGTGGCAGCATCTCTACCTCACCTTCACCGCCCTTTTTTTCGCAGCCGCCATTGCGATCCCGCTGGGATTTGTCCTGTCCCGGATGCAATCGAGGCGCATTCCCGTCGCTGTGATCCGCTGCGCTGCTTTGGTCCAGACGGTCCCAGGCCTTGCGATGATTGCGCTGATCGTCGTTGTCTTGGCAGCTCTTCAGCCCATTATCGCCCTGCCGACGACTGGCGTTTTGCCGGCTGTCTCCGTCTTGACGGTCTACGCCTTGCTTCCAATGTTGACGAGCACCTACACAGGGATCAAGCAGGTCAATCCCGCCCTTATCGATGTCGCAAGAGGAATTGGCATGACATCGCGGCAGATTTTGTTTCTGGTTGAATTTCCGAATGCACTGCCGGTGATCATGTCAGGCGTCAGGATCTCTGCCGTGTGGACGATAGGGATGGCAACGCTGACCAGCTTGATCGGATCCGGTGGATTGGGAGATCTGATCATGCAAGGATTGCGGAGCATGCAATTAAACCTGATTTTGGCAGGCACGATCCCAGCCGGCTGCTTGGCGATTGTTTTCGAATGGGGCTTGTGCCGCATCGAAAGATGGCTGACCGGGCCTTCTCGGTAAAGGAAAGAACATGGCCTCTTTGAAGAAAAAAATTGCCCTTCTCTTTGTCGCGGCAATTTTTCTTATGGGAGCTGTTACCGCCTTTTTTCTCATCGACCAAAGCCCGTCTCATGGCAGAGTTGTCATCGGCGCGAAAAACTCCACCGAACAGCACCTGCTATCTGAAATGCTGGCCCAGTTGATCGAATCGAAGACCTCGCTCAGAGTAGATAGGCAGTTTACCCTGGAAGGATCGACGATCTGCTTTTATGCGCTAAAAACGGGGAGCATCGACCTGTACTGCGAATACACGGGAACCGCCTGGCTCTACATTTTAAACCGTCCGTTCGATCGGAACAGCGGGCAAATGCTCTCAGAGATTAAAACAGTCTTCAAAGAGCGTTACGGCCTGCTATGGCAGGACCCGATCGGGTTTAATAACACGTTCGTCCTGGTGATGCAGGAATCTTTGGCAGACAGGCTGCATATCGCAACCATTTCCGCCCTAGCTGAAGCGATAAACGCCAACTCTGCATTTAAGATCGGCATCTGTCCCGAGTTTGCAGCACGCCCGGAGCTGAAGCTTTTACAGGCGAACTATCCGTTTAAGGCCGCTTTGCATCCTCAAATGATGGACCAGGCCCTTTTGTACCTAACGCTTGCTAAGAACAGCCTCGATGTGATCACAGCCTGTTCGACTGACAGCGCCCTTTTTGGATCGGGACTTCGGGTGTTGGAGGATGACTTCAACTGTTTTCCTCCCTATTTTGTCTCGCCGGTCGTCCGGGAAGATACCCTTGCTCGTTATCCTGAGCTGCGGCCGGTCATCAATCAATTGGCCGGCAGGATCACAGACAAAATGATGCAGGAGCTGAACTATAAAGTGGAAAGAGAGAAGCGGAGCGTAGAGGCTGTCGCCAAAGAATTTCTGTCGGCTCAACGAATGTTATGATCTTGTGTTGGACCCAATAGATGTCTTGCACAACCCGCTTTGCCAGGCAAATGGGGTTACGCAAGAGATTTAACGAACGTTCTTTTCAAATACCTCAGAAAAGGCCCGGGCCTCGCCTCGCGGCTGCGATAGCTGATGACGCCATCGGGGCGAATTAAATAGATCGCGTCTTTTTCGACATGGTATTGTTTTGCTATCTGTCCGGCAGGATCATAGATATAACCGGAGCCTTGCTCGGATGGGGAAACGGTGATGGGTACGATCAAGTTTGGAAATTGTTCGCGCACTTGAGAGATCAGCGCTTCCGTATTACCAAAGCAAAGCAGGGTATGGCGGGGGTGGGCTAAATATTGGAACAAGCGCTTGCCATCGGGCATCTCTGAAGCATCGGGCGCCCGGCACCCGGGTTTGGGACCTTTCCAAAAGATGTCGCAGAGGCGGCCTTTGTTCAACATATTCCTTCCATAGCGAAGGCGGAGCTCGCTAATGGCATAGGCCATTTTCTTTTCCATCGGCGTGTGATTGATCAAAAGCCCGAGGAGCGTCAGGATGAACATCCTTGCCGTCGACGCCGTGATCATGCTCGTAAAGAGTGTCGTCCCTTTCAAGACCTCTTTTGCAATAGGATGCCTCTCTTGATGATAGGTATCGAGGATCTTTTCTTTAGCCGAACCTTGCTGGACAAGGGCTAGCTTCCAAGCCAGGTTGAAGGCGTCTTGCACGCTGGTGTTCAATCCTTGTCCTCCGGCAGGGCTATGGATATGCGCAGCATCTCCTACTAAGAAGATATTGTCTCTTCGCATCTCCGGCACAAGCCTCCTATGGACGGAAAAGGTCGCAAGCCAATCGGCTTTTTTAATGCGGATCAAACGGCAGTTTGATGCCTCTTGGACAACTTGCTGCATGAGATCAAGTGTTAATTCAGGAAGCGATTCAGGCTTTTGCGTGCCCATCAAAGTGATGATCCGGAAATGATTGGGTTGCGGTAGAGGGATCATTCCTGCAATCTTTTTAGAAGAGAAGAACATGTGGGTCTCTTCGTCGGAAAAAGGGGAGTCGATCTCCACGTCAGCCAAAGCAAAAGTCTCATGAAAGGCAGAGCCGTGAAAAGGCATGTCGAGAATATGGCGCACTGCGCTGTGCGCGCCGTCGCATCCGATGATCCAACGCGCCGAAACTGTTTCTTCCGTCTTGTTCGGGACCTGGAAAACAGCTTGCGAGCCATTGATAGCGGTCAGCGTTTTGCAGCGCTCGATGTTTCCGCCCAGCTTTTCAAAATGTCGCGTTAAGATCGCTTCCGTCTCAGCCTGGGGAAGCGATAGGATAAAGGGATATGGAGCGTCGATCTGCGAAATGTCGACTGTTGCGGTACGTCTTCCCTTTTTATAGATGTTGCCATGGTAGACTTTTTTCCCTTTTTGCAGGAACTCGCCAATGATCCCCATCTTTTCAAAGATCTCTAAGGTGCGGGATTGGAGGCCTAAAGCGCGTGATTGGTCCGTACGCTCGGGCAAATGCTCAAAGAGGCGCACTTGAATGCCCCGTTTGAGCAGTTCGCATCCGAGCATGAGGCCGGCAGGTCCTGCGCCGATAATGATCACGTCGGTCATACGCAGTTTCTCCATAAGAACAGTCCTGAGCAGAAGACTCCGTCGACGGGAGACCCGGTTGCAATTGCATGGAACAGTTCTTCAGGCGTTTTTAGATCGGAATGGATCAGCTCGAAGTCCTCTAAGGCAGGAGGCTTAAGGTATTCGACATTTTTGGCATGGACAAAGAAGATCTGCTGGTTGGTGACAGAGGGATAAGGGTAAAGGGAACCCAATAGGGAAAACTCTCCGCCGCCGTAACCTGTTTCTTCTAACAGTTCCCGGCGCGCTGCCTCCATAGGGGACTCTCCGGTGTCAATCCGTCCGCCGGGGCAGCTCAATAGCCATTGTCCCGTCGGATGCCGGTATTCCTGAGTGACCAGAAGCTTTCCATCTTTGGTCTCGGCAATGACGGCGGCAGCATGAGCTTTGATGTTCAAAACCGTATAAGGCCGCTTGGGACCATGAGGCATCTGCAGCGTGTCGATCCTCACATCGAAAAAACCATGATGGACGATCTCGCTCTCTTTGACTTCAGGAATTGGAGTTTTGCGGTGCGGCACAGGTCATCTCTTTATTTAGGCGTTTTTTGAAACTCATTTTTGATAGGAACGTTTGTTTTCCGCAACGATAAAAAAGTGGAACATTAAGCTTGCGGAAGTGTTTTCTTGAATTTTTCCGGAGAGCAGCTTTTTGTTTTTGTTGGCGCATTTCATCGGGAACAAGGGAGTTGCAAAGCGGTTTAAAAATGAAGGTGCTGGGATGAAGCGCGCCTCATCTCTCTCTTGAGCTTTTTGAGATAGAGCTCTTTTTTTTCAGATTGTTTAGCGCAATGATAAAATAGGTAAAGTCCGCGCAGCAGTTCAACTTTTTCCCAGAAGAAAAGCGGGGCCTTCTCGTCAATTTTCTTACGTAAAAAATAGCTGAGAAGGGCAGTTGTCGGAGGATAGGGGTTGTCCATCGCTCCGGAAAAATGGGAGAGGGCGATCTCTTTGCCTTCCTGGTTCCAAAGCCAGCAGCCAAAGGGAACATAGAGAGGAAGTTTTTCGTCGGCCAGAAGCTCGGTGGGATAAGCTTCCAGACAATTTTGAGCCCGTTTCCACTGATTGTTGAGAAGGTCCAAGCGGACAAGGCTTGCATCGATATAGAGCCTTTCCGACTGGGGAGTTTTCGAGAAGAGGTCGGAGAGTTCTTCTGCGTCGGACTCTGTTTCTTTTGGATTGCGCAGCAGGTACCCAGCGCACCGGAGAGCAGAAGAGGAATAAGGAACGGCAGCAGCATTTTGAAACTCTTCAAGGCCTGCTTTCAAACCCTTTCGATGAAAGGTCAAGATGCATCCGATCAGATCGGATTCCTCTTTGTTTTGTAAGAAGTGGAGATTTTCTTTGACCCAATCGTGATGGCCTAAATGAAGCATGCAATAAAACGCGTTTGCCGAGATCAATGGATCGGGGCAGCTTTCGATAATCTCTATCAAAGGGATCGGCTTTGCCAGCCAAAAGCTCAGCTGGACGGCAAGATGAAGAAGCGGCGAGCCGCTTTTATCCTCTCGAGGAAGGATAAAGGGGAGCGGCTCCAAGTTCTGCATTAAGTTGGAGAGAAGATATTGGCTGTCCTCCGATCGGAAAATGTGGGGCAGGTGGCGCGCCGCCAGCAATGCGAAATGGTAGGCGGCGAACCGGTCGTGCAGCGATGCTTCGTGCAATCGGAAGGTGATATGCTCGCTCAATACTTTGAGAAGGGGATGTTTGGGATACTTGCGGACGCATAGCTCCAGGCATTTGATCTCTTCCTCGATATCGTTGGTTGCTTTATACACCAAGGCCTTGCCCAAATATTCCAAAGGCGCTCCGGGCGTGAATCGCAGCTTGCTGAACTCATCGAGGGCAAGGGCGTAGAGCTTTTGCTTGTCCTGGTTCTTCTTGACGGCGCCGGCTTCTTCTAACAACGTGATGCCGGCGCGGAACATTGCTTCCCTTCCTTCGGCCCTGCCCATGAACGAGCTGCCGATCCGTCTGTACTCGCTGAGCGCTTTGGAGTAGTTTTTATCCGCTAGAAAGGCGTCGGGGACTGCCAGGCAGTTGACCATCACGTTTTGGCTGCCGATCGATACTTCGATCTGAGGCATCTCAAAATCGGCGTCGCGGTATAGGACGCCCACGTGGGTCCCTCCCATGGGAATGTGGCAGATATAATGGAACTGGAGGACCCCATCGAGATAAAATCGAAGGTGGTTGTCGACCTTTTCGATTTGGACCTGATGCAGGACATTCATTTTGAAGCAGGCTCCGGGGATGTCCAAGACTTCCACATTGGAGCGGAACAGCTTGCAGCCGGGCTTGACCTCTGATCCGACCCATAAGCAATATCCCTCTTCAAATCCTTTGCGCTCGTCCTCTTCGGGGATATTGAGAAGAAAACCTATCCCGTTTCCGTTTTCTTTGAGCTGAATTTTCGCCTTAAGCTTGGTATTGCCCGAAAAGCTCATGCGCGAGATCATCAAGCTCACCCACTCCATCACAGTCGGAAGCCGAGTGATGGCAAGGTGCTTGGCAAGCAAGATATTTTCCTGGAACTCCCAGTCTTCCTTCCTGTCGACATGCAGCTCGGCTGCCGGGATCCACTCAGGCCGCCCTTCGATGTAGCTCTCTACCTCCGCAATGATCTCTTCGACGGATTGGAAGCGTAAGGAAGGATCGAACTGAAGCCCCCGCTTGGCAATATCGGCAAGGTGCTGCGGAATATCGCGGTAGGGCGCTATTTCTTGCGGGTAGGTGAACTGCTCGAGGTGCATCGTCTTGCGAAAACTCTGGATCGAGGCGCGTTGGAAGGGAAGGCGCAGCGTGAGGACCTGGTAGAGGATGACCGCCAACGAATAGATATCGGTTGCAAAAGAAGAGGCGGCGCCGCTAATCCTTTCGGGAGCGATGTAGGCAAGAGTTCCGGGAACCTTGCCGGGCCTTGTCAGATCTGGCTCGGGAGGATCTTTTTTTTCAACGACCTGGAACTCTTTGGTATCGCCGGCAAAATCGGCCAGGCCCCAATCGAGGATCAGCACTTCCCCATATTTCCCGACGATGATGTTGTCAGGCTTGATATCCCTGTGGAGGATCCCTTTGGAATGGGAATAGGCGATCGCTTGGCAGACATTGAGGAAGATACGCATCAGAGTGGGGATCGATGAGCCGATCGGGTGCTTGACCTCGCCCTCTTTTTCTTCATCGTATGCCGACTTGAGGATCTGTTTTAACGTTTCCCCTTCGACATAGGGCATCGTGTAGTAGGTCTCTTCCCCTTTTTGGCAGATCGTATAGATGGGGATGATCGAAGGGTGGGTAAGCTGGGATGCAATGCGCGCCTCGCGCAAAAAACGCTCCTGAAGGGTCCGGTTGCTCTTCATCTCTTGGCGGATCCGTTTGAGGGCGACGTTGCGTCCGCATGAAGGATCGAAGGCCAAAAAGACCTCGCCCATGCCCCCTTTTCCTAAGCTCCGAACGATCTGATAGTGGTCGATCTGCATGGGATCGACATCTGCTTTATTCATTCCGGTAGTTCCTTTATCCACTCCTTCTTTACACATCTATTCCATTCAAATCAAGCTCGAATCAGGTCGTAGCAGGGAGAGCTGCCGCTTGCTGCCTAAGCCAGGCGACGATTCTGCGTTGGAGGACAGCAGCATCGGCAAGGCCGTCTGCAGGAACCTCCTGTCTGCTGACGGGGCAAAGACGGTTGCCGGCAGCAGTAAAAATGCCCTCGATGTTTTGACGTTCGAAATAGTGGGCCGCCCCATGCGCCGCACATGAGTCCATCACAGGATCCGACATGACCAGGAACGAAACCGGATCGGTAAAATCATCAGGGGGGTCGTAAGCTGCGCCTAATGCATTCTCAAGCGCTTGGTTTAAGCGGACGATCTCTTGAGCGATGGCGGCGTCATTGTGCGTTGGAGGAGGAGGTTCTGTAGTCGTTGCCGTTGCTGCGTTCGTCGGCTCGGAAGTGGCAACAGTTTGGGCAGGCTCTTGGAAGGCGACTCCTTTTAACTTCTCTCCAAAAAAGCGGGTCCACTTGAGCACGATAGAGCATTCATCGATCCATTCTTGGACCAGAGTGCCGGTGGGGTTGTTCAGCTGGCCGTATTTCAATCGCACTTCAAGGTCGTTGAAGTTGTAAAATGCGCTTCTGGTCCCTTCGCTCAGTTCGGAGAAGGCCCTTTGGATCTGCTCGTATCGGTTTCGCTCGCCCAACTGTCCCAGTCGAGCTTGGAATGTTTCTATTTCGGTAATCCGCTGTTGGATTACGGCAGGATTGGACTTGTCGCAAGAATTGACGAAGAAAAAGGATTTAAAAAAAGATCCCACATGCGTCGGTATCCATTGAAAGAACGAAATGATCTGCGATCCGATCGTTTTAAGCTTTGCCATAAACCCTGAGCTTTCGGGCGGGCTGACCTCCGCCATGGAAAGAAGGCGGGAGGAGTGGGAGCTGATTCCCAAATGACTTTCCGTTGAATGGGTCCTTGCTGCAGAAAAAGCATGTTCAGAAGACTGCATCGTTTGAGCAGGCGGTTCAGAAGGGGAAAATACGATTGCCATGGCGTCCTCCAAAACTTAAGAGATAAAGAAAGTGTTAAGACAATAGACCATGCAGTTTTTTTTTTCAGTCAAAAATCGAAGATCGCAAGACAAATTTCACATAAAATCCATTGCTGGAAAACAAAACGATTCAGTAACTTCATGAATCTTGAAATCTTTGAGGACAGATGGAACGGAAAAAAATTATATTAACGGGCGATCGGCCGACGGGGCCTTTGCATTTAGGACATTACGTCGGATCGTTAAAGAACCGGGTGGAACTGCAAAGCAGCTGCACGCAGTTCGTCATGGTCGCCGATGTTCAGGCGCTCACCGATAATTACGAGCATCCTCAGAAAGTGCGGGAAAACGTCCTCCAAGTCGCTTTAGATTACCTGGCCGTCGGGATCGATCCGGAGCAGACCACGATCTTTATCCAGTCCCTCATCCCTCAAATCCCTGAGCTGACCCTCTATTACTTGAACTTGGTGACCTGGAACCGCCTGAAGCATAACCCGACCGTCAAGCAGGAGATCGTCCAAAAAGGCTACGGAGAAAGCGTCCCTGCCGGGTTCATGGTCTATCCGGTCAGCCAAGCAGCCGATATCACGGTCGTCAAAGCAGACCTTGTTCCCGTTGGCGAAGACCAGCTTCCGATGATCGAGCAGACCAACGAGATCGTCCGCCACTTCAATCGGATCTATCAAAAGCAAGTTTTGGTCGAAGCCGAAGCGCTGATCCCCAAACTGGCGCGACTCCCGGGGACCGATGGAAAAGCTAAGATGAGCAAATCGCTCGGCAATTGCATCTACCTAGGCGATAGCGCTGACGTCGTCGCAAAAAAAGTGAAAGGGATGTACACCGATCCGGGGCATCTCAAAGTCGAAGATCCCGGCAAAGTCGAAGGCAACCCGGTCTTCACCTATCTCGACGCGTTCGATCCCGATAAAGCCGCAGTGGATGAGCTAAAGGCCCATTACCAGCGGGGAGGACTTGGGGACTCTGTCGTCAAGAAACGCCTCAATGACGTGCTCCAAGCATTCCTTGAGCCGGTCAGAAATCGGCGGGAGGCTTATGCAAAGGACCCTCAAGCTGTCATGCAGATGCTGAAAAAGGGAACGGAAAAGACACTGCATATCGCAGAGCGCACCCTTCAAGAGGTGCGTCAAGCAATGTGCTTGGATTATTTTTAGAAGGGAATATTATAGCCTGACCCGAGGAAGGGCCCGGCATTTTCGGGCTTCCAGATTTGTTAGCTGATTCGCATGAAGGTGGACTTCAGTCCTTGGCATTTTTGAAAGAACTGTTGGAACAGTGGAAATGGAGTTGTGATCGAGGTTCATATGCGCTAGCTTTCTTAGCTTTGCCATGCTGCTGGGAAGAGCTGTAATTTTATTGCCGATCAGTTCTATAGAAACGAGGTTTCTTAACAGGGCAATTGAAGAAGGGACCTCTGAAAGATCAGCGAAGTTTATCTTCAGCTGTTTCACGACCGCCAGATCTTCTATTGTATGAAAAGTCCGATCTGCAAAGTGCTTATCTTTTTTGACAAATTCTGAGACTTCATTAACGAGGATCCTTTCTAAGATCTGATGAAAAACAACATTGACGCTTAGAGCGGGCACATTCTCCTCAAAGGAGCAATGGGACAAAATGTGCGCGATCATCTCAGGAGGGAGCAGTTCAAAAGGGTCGATTGCTTCGTCATCGCCCGGTTCGTCCAAATGAGGAATGCCGATCTCTAATGTCTCATCCTCAAGAGGATGCATCTCGTCCAAGGTGCGCGGGCTTCCATCCGAACTCGTGCCAATAGATGAAGAAGGGAAAAGCCTCTCTTGCCTCTGCATCCGATCCTGAAAGGATCGGTAAATACGGCGCGCCGCTTCTTCTAATGTAACCTCAGAGCCGTCGTTATCGATGATGGAAGGGGCTGTGTGAGTTCCGCTGCTATATATGGTAAAGACTGGTAAATTGCCTATGGACACAGGGCCTCAATGTGAATTTTGCTAATTTATTGAGAATAATTATAATGCAAAATGTCATTAATTTCACTTAAAAAATTCCTTGTTTCATTTTAAGTCGTTGATAGTCAATAAACTATTTACTCGTCAATAAAAGCGATTTGCTCATCGTTCTTTTGTCAGCTTAATTACGATATTAAATCTATTAATGTTAATTGATTAAAATCTATTAAATAATTTGTTGTTGTTTATTGATATTTATTAAAGATTTTGTTAAGATTATTCTCGATAATATAATTAATAGAGGTGAGATTGTGGCTTCTAGATCTCTTGACTTTGGTTCCTCTTCATTTGCAATTGTTCAACATGCTGAACCTGAATTCCTTGAAGCAGCCTTTGAAAAAGGGCTCAGAAAAATATCCCAAATCAATGCGCAAGCTAAATCATTAACTTCAGATTCTCAAATGGCTGAAGATATTTCAGTCTACGCTCTCCATTACCTTGTCAAAGGCGCTAAGATCCCGATCCTTAATGCAGATAACAAATCCCACCAGTCTTATTTAGAGTTCATCTCGGATAGCAACCCCAAATACTTTAGATCTCAAGGCGGTTCAATTGTCACCCTTTATACGCACTTGATGAAGTTGGGAGCTTACCAATTTCTCTTTGATAAGTATGGTCCGGAAACTAAATTAAGCGATTCCGTTCAACTTGTTAAGTCGGCTAATTTTAGACACTATTTGAAGATGGAATATGACTATTATAAAGTTGCCGGAAGATCTGACGTTTCCGAGATGGGCCCAAGGCTGGAATATGTTAAATGTTTTAAGCCTCATTCCAATACCGAAAAAAGCATTTTAGACGTCAGCAGTTTGCTGAGCGATTCCCATCATACCCCGGTTTCTCCTATCGAGCTGAAGGCTAGGATATCTGAGCTTAAAAATGCTATCCGGGAGAACCCGAATGCGCTTAACAATGTGATGATTTGCGCTTTTGTGCAATTAGAAGATGGACAAACAATCTTTATCCAATTCAACGATGCCAAGCTTAAGATGGCCGCGCCAATCGATGAAGTTGAAAAATTGTGCAAAGACCAGGAAGAAGAGATCAAAGAGCAGAAAGCGCACGCTGGCTATTTTCCCGATATCATCGATGTTAGACGAAACATTTTGCATCAAGGCATTACATGCGAAGATTTTTTGCAGGTTTATCCGTTAAAAGCCAGAGTTACGGCACCCGCTTTTCAAGGACCTTTGGCAGAGCTGCCTAATACCAGTTACCATGAAGTAGCAGGCGCGCTTCATGAGCTGAGGGAAAAAATAACTTTGACCAAGGAAAAAGATCCTGAAAACAGCGCTAAGCAATTTTACCTGTCCTTATTCGTTAAATTTATAGCTTCGATCGGGACTTTTGTAGAACCGAAGGAAGAGACATATGTCCTGGCCTTGGTGATGAGCTCATTGAAAGAAATCGATGAAATTGTCGACCGTATCAGCAGCTGTGACAGTCCTGAAGATCATGCGAGATTATTGACCGAAGTCGACCTGCTTACAGAAGAAGTGGTTTATTTGCTTACCGTTCTCAAACCCTTTGATAAGACAACTTTGGAAGAGCGCCTCAATGAAACGGGCATTAAATTTAACATGAAATTCGCTGAAAAGGCCAGCTATGCATTCACAAGCGGGATGAACGGGTTTTCCCATGTGTTGGGAGCTTTGTCCAAACAGGGTCAAACAACGGGACAACCTCTTAAAATTGCATGCGCGACGACCAGCTATTTTGAGTTCCGATTGGACGTCCTGCCTCATTTGACCAAGTCCTTTACGCCGGCAGCCTCTCCAATTGACCCGTTCAAGCCGATCACAGAAGACTGCGATGTGTTTTTTATGGACCTCTATCCCAACGAAGTGACCCTTCCGTCCGTCGAGCGAGTTGATCCAGAGCGCGTGATAGCCGACCTTCTCAACAATCGAGCAGGCAATCCGTTGACTGTCGTTATCGATACCTCGACTTCGTTGTTCTCCTCCCAGGATATTCAGGAGATTGTAGATCGATTTAATGCTGAGATCAATAATGGACGTTTAAACCTCGTCGTGGTGAACAGCTTGGCAAAGTTTTCCATGTGCGGGCTTGATAAGTACACAGGCGGCGTTGTTCAGACATACAACAACACAGATAAGTTCAAAGTTTTCAACCAACATATGATCAAGCGCCAATCGCAAGAAAAGCTCTCTCCGGAAGCAGATCGCTTTTTCAACCTGTTTTTCTCGTGCGCTCCCGAATTTGTTGAACGATATCTTTCAGAAGTTAATCACAATACTGAGACCCTGTACCAAAGTTTGACCACAGGGCTCCAATGCGGCCTTTCCGCAATGCACCTTGCTGAGAAAAAGAGCGATCGGATTCCGATGATCAGTTTCCAATTTGACAATGTGATCAAGGCGTTAGCCTCAAAAATTGATCCAGATAAACAAGACCAGGCTAAAGCGAACATGTCGATCCTGATGCAATATTATATCTATGCTCGAGCAAAGGCTTTGGGACTTCCGATGGACACAAGGACAAGTTTTGGCTTTGCCCATAGCAATATCAATGAGTGCTGGATCGCGCTGCGTTTGACCGTCGGATTAGAGACCCCGGACCAGCTTGAACTGTACAAACAGCTCTTTTTGGAAGTGAACGCCGAGCTTCAGAAAGTCATGAACGATCCGCTGTTCCTCAAGTTGATCACGACTCCTGGCGACGGCTTCTATTATGAAGCGTTCAAACAGTTCCAAAAGCGCCAAATCATCCTCGCGGCAATACCTAAAGGAGGAGATGGCATGATGCCTTACTTTGAAAAGGTGGATAGCGAGCTGATCGCTGTTTGCTAGAAATTAAGGGGCCAAGGCCCCTTTTTTGCACTAGTCTTTGTGCTGCTCTTCTTCGATCTCGTGATTGATGTCCTCTTCCTCTTCGGCAAGGGGCTCCTTGCTTTCTAAAAATTCCCGAAAAAGGATGTAGATCCCCCCAATGGCAAACAGCACCGGAAGGAGGATTTCCCAAGAGATGTTGAACTGCACAGTCACAAACACGCCGACAAAGACAAATAGCGAGATCCCCATGTCGTAATGCCTGCCCAGCAGGTATTGCCGCAGAGCAAGCGGAATCCCGACGACCAGCATGATCCCCGGCCACCAGGCTGCAAGGTAAGAAATGATCGCAAGTCCGATTAGAAAGAGGGCAAC
>JAFEGV010000038.1 GCA_018239665.1 Verrucomicrobiota bacterium
ACCTTGGCAAAGCGGACCTTTTCCATGATATCGAGGGTATCTTGAAAATCAACTTCGCTCTCACCCGGAAATCCGACGATGATATCGGTGGTGAAGGTGAAGTCGGGGCTGGCCTTTAACAGCTTTTCAACGGTATCGAGGAAGATCTCGCGGGTGTATTTCCGGTTCATCCGTTTGAGGACGACATTGGAGCCCGATTGCAGAACGATATGCATCGAATGGCATGTCTTCTTGCCGTTAAGGATCGCATCGGCAAGGTCTTCATCGACCTCATCGGGATCGATCGAAGAGACGCGCAATCTTGATAATCCTTCAACCGCATCGACGGCCCGGATCAGATCGCTTAATCGGGCAGGCTTCTCCCCTTCTTGAGGAGCTCCGTCGAAATCGCCGATATTGATCCCTGTCAGGACCACCTCTTTGTAGCCGTTCGCGACGAGCTGCTCGACTTCCCTGACAACCTCTGCAACGGTCCGGGACCTAGACCTTCCCCTCACGTAAGGGATGATGCAGTAGGTGCAAAACGAGTTGCAGCCGTCTTGGACTTTGACAAAGGCCCTGGTGTGGGCGGCAAAATGATCGATCGTAAATTCAGGGATGTCCTCGCCGGGAAATACTTGGGAGAGCAGGTCCTCTTTGTCCTTGTTCGAAACGACAAGGCTGACCTCGGGCATCGCCTGGATCTCCTGGGGCAGCCTCTCGGCCAGACAGCCGGTGACGACAAGCTTAGAGCCTGGGTTTTCTCTTGCCAAGTGGCGGATCTGGTAGCGGGAAGAACTGTCGGCTGACTCGGTGACCGTGCAGGTATTGACGATGCAGATTTCGGCTGGCTCCCCTTCTTCCGCTTGGGTATAGCCAAGCCTGACCAACTGGTCGGCGTAGGCTTGCGACTCATATTGGTTGGTGCGGCATCCGAGAGTGACGACTTTAAACTTTTTTTTGCTTCCCACAAAAATCCAAAATTTAATGGGGGGATTATGCCATTTCATAACACGCGAAAGCAAGGGGCAACTGTTGCAAAAAAGAAAAAACTCCTTAAGATTCCAAAATTAACTCCTGAGCCAATTATAAAGCTCTCTACCCCGAGGTTTCTATGTCGGTCTTCGCCGTGACCTTGTCCCTGTTCCTTGTTTTTAACGCTCTTGGCAACATCCCCCTTTTCGTGGGACTCCTCACCAAGTTCGACGTCAAAAAGCAAAAAAAGATCATCACGAGGGAGCTTCTAATCGCCCTTGCGGTCCTTCTTCTCTTTAACTTTTTTGGTGACGACATCCTCAGGCTGCTCGGGATCTCTCAGCCGATCATCGGAATTGCGGGGGGGACCCTTTTATTCATCATCGCCTTAGGAATGATCTTTCCCAGGCCCAATGAAAAGAAACACGAAACGCTTGCCCGGCAAGAGCCATATATCGTCCCTTTGGCCATGCCGATCATCGCTGGCCCGGGCGCCATTGCCACCGTGATGGTCTATGCGGAGCAGCTGCATAACCACTGGTTGACGACGGGGATCATCCTGATGGCCTGGGTCCCGACCTATCTGATCCTGCTGGCCTCGTCGAACATCAAGTATTTTTTAGGCCAAAAAGGGCTGATCGCCTGCCAGAGGCTCGGCGGGATGCTGATCTGCTTGATCGCCGTCCAAATGTTCACATCGGGAGTGATGGTCTTATTGCAAGAGGCTTTCCACGTCGCGAAATAAGGGCCGTCATCGACTGCTTAATAGCGTGCTCTTTCCGGGACTATCCCTTTTTCCCGAAGGGAAACAAATCCCGACCGGCAGACGATGAGGTGATCGTCAAGGCCAATGCCCATGATCTGCCCCGATTTGATCAAAGTCCGGGTCAGTTCAAGGTCTGCAGAAGAGGGAGTGGGATCGCCGCTAGGATGGTTGTGGGCGATGATCATGCTGTGGGCTTTGTGGCGCACAGCCGGATAAAAGACCTCGCGGGGATGGACAAGGACTTGCGAAAGGGTGCCGACGGAAACTTGCTCCCGATGGATCAGGCATCCGCGGACATCGCGAAGCAAGACCAAAAGAACCTCTTGCTTCAATTCGGCGATCTCCCCTCTGACCAGCTCGTAGGCTTGAGATGAACTTTTGATGGGAAACTTTTCCAGGGCATTAATCTTTTTGCATTTGGAGGCAATGCCGAAGACGGCTTTGAGCTGAATGGCTTTTGCCTTGCCGATCCCTTTAATCTCCATCAGTTCGGCAACGGTGGCCTCTAATAGCCGCTCAAGGCTTCCGAAGTGGGAAAGGATCTCATGGCTGACATCCAAGACCGATTTGCCTTGCGTTCCGCTGCCAAGGACAATGGCGATCAGTTCAGGGATCGATAAGGCTTCGACGCCGTCCCTTAAAAGTCTCTCGCGCGGTCTTTCTTCTTGTGGCAAGCTCTTGAGCGGACTCATGCTTATCCTAATAAAAACGGTTGGACCTTGTGCTCGAGGTGAGAAGGGATCTCAGCCTCAATGAGAATATCGTTCTCATCATACTCGCATGTCACGACCTTCCCTTCGCGCATTAGTTCGCTGACAAGGGCGTAATGGCTCTGAGGGATGCGGGCCTTGATGATCTTGCGAAGAAGGGAAATCTCCTTCATCATCATTTCCATGAGCTCTTCAAATCCCGTTCCATGCAGCGCAGAGATCGGAACCGTCTTTTTGTACTTGAGCCTGAGCTTTGCAAGGATCGCAGGATTTTCGCACTGGTCTACTTTGTTCAAGACGGTGATCATGGGATGCTCTGCAGCGCCCAGCTCTTTGAGGACGAGCATCGTGTCTTCCGCTTGGCTCTCTGCCATCGGATGGCTGGCATCGATGAGATGCAGAAGAATGTCGGTATGGACAGCTTCTTCCAATGTGCTTTTGAATGCGGCGACCAAGGTGTGAGGGATTTTTCGGATAAAACCTACCGTATCGATGAGCAGGATGTCCTGATGGTTAGGCAGCTCGAATTTGCGCGTGGTTGTGTCTAACGTCGCAAACAGCTTATCTTCGACGAGGACATCCGCTTGCGTCAATGCTTTGAGAAGCGTGGACTTGCCCGCGTTGGTATATCCCACAATTGCAAACGTGGGAACGCCCCGCCGCTGTCTTAAGCTGCGCTGCGTGATCCGCTGCTGGGCGACATCTTCGAGCTCTTTTTTCAAACGGTCGACTCGCCTGCGCAAAAGCCTTCTGTCGATCTCGATCTGCTTCTCCCCTTCCCCTTTGACAAACGCCCCTCCTCCTCCGGACGACTGGCGGGAAAGGTGGGTCCACATCCGCTTCAAGCGGGGAAACTGGTAGCGGACCTTTGCCAGCTCGATTTGGAGCCGCGCTTCGCGGGTCTGGGCCCGTTGGGCAAATACCTCGATAATAAGCTCTGTCCGATCGATCACGGGGCGCTGAAAGAACTTTTCCAGGTTGCGCTGCTGGTGAGGCGTGATCTCATCGTCGAAGATGATCACTTCTGCGGACTTTTCTTTGGCCATCGCCAACAGCTCATCGAGTTTGCCGGAGCCAAGATAGGTCCCTGCATCGAGCTTTTTGATGGGGCAAGGCACTTTGGCCATCGCTTGAAGCCCGTAGGTATCGCACAAACGCTCTAGCTCGCTGAGGTTGTCCTCGCAGCTTTGCTTGTCGGCCGTCGCTCGGTAAGCGCCGATAAGCAGGGCCGTTTTGAAGGCCTTGAGCTCGAATGGCGCTGTGACATCATCTTTTTGGATCTCTTCGGTCATCATGGGTTCTCAGTGTTTTTAGAGGGAATTACAAAACTCATTTGCCCGTTAAAACCGCCCTTTTGAGGCTATTTGCGCCCATTCTCCTTACCCGACCCGCTAGGGGGCGGCCTCGTCGAATGGCCCGTGGCCGCTGCCTAGTTCGTGTCCAAGGACACTTCACCTACTCCTCACTAAGAAGGTCCACCGGACCTTCTCGTGTGTCCGCAGCCACTCACAAACAGACTCAAAATCATCGATTTTTTCGGGCAAAGCAGTTTCGCCATTCCCTCATTTAAAAGTAAATTTCCATGCCATCATAGCTCATTCGCACATCGGGCGGAAGGAGGGCATTGGTCGTATTGTATTCTAGATCATGGGCAATATGCGTCAGATAGGTCGTTTCCGCTCCCACGCGTCTTGCAAACGCGATCGCCTCTTCAAGGCTGAAATGCATCAAAGTAGGAACGTGGCGCAGGGCGCTCAAGACCAGGACTTTTATTCCGCTTAAGCTGCGGACCAGCTCGTCGGTATATTCCCGGATATCGGAAACATAGGCAAAGGATCCCACTCGGAATCCGGTCACTTTCGTCGTCGTTTGAAAATAGCTCATGTACTGGATCGGGACCCCTTGAAACTCTTGATGGCCGAAATCGCTTTCCAAGATCTGAAAATCGATCTGTGCGGAAATGCTCTTGCCGTGCTCCAAAGGACGCATCATGTAGTGGTAGCGGAGCTTTAAGTCGTCCATGCTCTCTTGGGACAGCAGGCAGGGAAGGGCATGCTTTTGGATAAAATAATAGACCCGCAGGTCGTCAAGGCCGCCGACATGGTCGAAGTGGGGATGGGTGATCAGAACTCCATCGAGATGATCGATCTTATATTTGAGGGCCTGCTCGCGAAAATCGGGGCCCACATCGATCAGCAGCGTCTTTCCAGCCGCCTTGAGCAATCCGGAAGAGCGCAACCGTTTGTTCTGCGGCAGCGTCGATGTACAGACATCGCAGTTGCAGCCGATCGCTGGGACTCCGGTCGATCCTCCAGTCCCGATAAATTGAAATTGCCCGTGCATGTTTTGGCCACAATGAGAAATAAACCTGATTTTACCCGACGTATCGGTTCTTGAAAAGGCTTTATCGCTAAATAGATTTTATGATCTTGGCAATGAAGGGATCTTTGAGCTTCCGGTAGGCCTCTCCATCGTCATTGGCGCTGCTTGCAGCCGACTTTTTCATTTCGGCATACTGCCGCATCTCGTCCGGATGGGCGGCAAGGTAATCTCTGAATCCTACCAGCTCCTTCCAGATCGAGCTTTGATGGACGGTGAGATGGACGTGATACCTGCGGACCGGTTCCTTGGGATCGGGCAAGTCGATCCGGAAGAAAAGACGGTCTTCGGTGCTCCCATTGGCCCTGAATTCGTAACCTAACCGGACGAGCTCCTTGGAGACGCCTTCGATAGAGCTCTTCTCTGTCCCAATGGCAATATCGATGATTCCTTTGCCGCCGAGGCCGGGCACTGCCGTGCTACCGACATGCTCGATTGCCAAAATGTGTGGAACATGGGTTGAAATCCTCTCTTTTTCCTTCTGAAAAAGCTCAATGAAGAGAGTGTCGTAGGCTTTATACACATACTTTTTCATGATCTACAGCCTCCTTCATGGCATCGACCAACACTTCGCTAGGGATGCATGCATCATCTCCCGTCTGGATCGCATGAGCTAGCAACTCCGCCAGGTAAGCGTGGTAGAGAAGGCCGCGAGAGCCCATCCCGGTCAATGCCCAGCTCGAGGGTGAAAAACGGGCGACGATCGGATAGTAATGGCCGATGCGGGTAACCCGGACTCCCGATGAGCAGCCCACGATCTGGAGTTGATCGGCTTGGGGAAAAAATAAGGCCGCCTTAGGAAGGATCTCTTTCTCGGCAGCCGATTGATCGGGCGCCTCGGATGCAAAGGACTTTTCATAAGTAGACCCAAGGTAGCAAATTCCGGGGTTGTCCCCTTTTGCCAAGTAGCCTTTGCCGATGATGCTCTTCAACCCTTCTTGAAGCGATGTAGGCACTTCCGCTGTCAACACTTGCCCCTTGGTGCGCCCGAAGCGCAAGCTCTTAGCTTCAGGAAAGCCTGAAATTCCGCTTCCTGCAGTCAGAACAATGTGGTCATAGGACTCAAGGTCTGAAAGCGATGAAATGAGCTTCTGGACAAGAATGCCGCCTGCTTGCGCGACCATCCCCCATAAGCCTTGCAGATAGTTTTGACAATGGACCGTTATCCCCGACTTAATGAAAAAGGAATGATCCTCGATCGGCTCGACATCTCCAAACTGTTCGGCATGGCTTAAAAACGCAGCTTTCTGCTCCGCGTTCTGCACTAAACGGACGATCCCGTCGTAAGAAGCGACGGCTCGCCCCGTTGCAGCTTCGACTTGTTTGAGCAATGCAAGGGTAGCCCCGATCGCATCTGTTGCCTTCCAGCTCCTTTTCGCTTGTTCGCCGGTGTAAGGATGGAGAAGTCCTGTGGCAATTCCCGACGCTCCCCCTCCGATCCCGTTACGATCAAATAGGGTCACATGGCATGATTTTGACTGTAGTAAAAAATGACTTAAGCTCAGTCCGCAAAAGCCTGCTCCGACAATGGCAATCTTCATTCCGCAGGTTTTTCCTTCATCTTGCGCTGGAGCCAGACGTAGCTTTCTGCGGCAAAGTTAAAGAAAAAGATTACCGCCGGAGAAAGGAGGAGGCTAAAGGGAAGCATGATGAAAAACAGGTCCAAGCCGCCTACAGCTTTAGAGTCAAAGTTCATATAGCTGTTTTCCGTCATGACGGCAGCCAAGGTCATGAGAAGAGAGACCAGGCCGAAGGGAAATAGGGCCATCAGAAAGAGGGCGCAGTTGGTAAAAGGATTCGCAACAAAACGTTTGAAGACATCTTCTAAGACCTGTAAATGAGCTGTCGAACGGAGGGCGACGACAGGAGCTAAGTAGAAAAGCATCTTGACCGCGACAACCCCTAGGGCAAACGACCCGAGGAGAAGCAAAAAGGGTCCAAAGGAAAGGACAACCCCTAAAAACTCTCCTATGAAGGGAAGCTCTCTCAATAAATAAAAAAGCCCAAGCATCGTCCAGAGGAGGATATAGCCTAAAATAAGAGGCATCCACAGGTAGGCGACCTGGACCATCAGCTCCATCGAACCTTTGATCGTTTTCCGATAGGCGACCGGCAGGCCTTTAACCTCATCGTGATAGATCCTGACCAGGACAACGCCGGAAGCGACAACGATCACTGAACAAAAAAACAGCGGCAAAAAATACAAACTGGTTCTCACCCAATCACTTGCATTGATCGCCATCGCCTTGCACAGCACCACGAGGATCCCGCAGGAAATGAGGATGGGGGCCATAAAAAGAAGTTTTTTACGGGAGAACGTAAAGCGGAGCGCTCGGTTGAACAGAAGCTCAAGGTCTTTCCAAGTCATGATCGGCCTACAAAAGAGACGATCATACCACATAGGGATTATTCTACAAATCTGAACCTCGGCTTTGTACATGTTTGGCCCGAATGCCTCGAAATATTTGCTCTCGAAGACATTTATTTACACAGGAAGAGGTTGTTTACCTCTTCCTGTGTAAATAAATGTCTAGTTCGGCGGCAAGCCGAACATTCGAGTGCAAATATACAAGGGAGGCGAGGCAAAAAATGTGCAAAGTCGAGTGAACATGAAAACGCCTTCCAGAGGGGGCTGGAAGGCGTTCGGGAATACCCACTATCTAATAAACCGGTTGCAAAACTTAGAAATCGAACCTCAGGCCAAGGGTAAGACCTTGGAAGGTAAGGTCTTCATTGCTTCGGGAAAAAGCGCCGGGCGAAGTATCGCTCACAAAACGGATCATCTGGTTCTGATCGAAGAAGACGTTAAATTCCCAGCCAAACTTGACGCCGAAGTGGTAACGGTCCTTAGAGAAGAGGTAGTCCCACTGGATGCCAAGGGCAAGCTCAGCTGCTACGACGACATTGTCCACATCATCGGAAATGCTGACCTTTCGAAGCTCGCTCTTTAATTTCTCATGCTGATGGATATCGAAATGACCCGAGAGAAGCGATGCAGCGCCGTTGCCATAAATCGCCCAGCCTGCGCCAAGGCCCCACAGAGAATCAAAGCCCATCCTTATGCCGACTCCCCAGAAATCATTGTCGATGGAGACTTTATCTTCATCCCCGACAGGAACAGCCGTTCCCCCTTTGTAATCCACATGGTAGTCCTGGTCGATAAATAGAGCGCGGACGCCCATGAAAGGACGGATGCTCAGCCACTTGCCGACAAAGCAGTTGCGGCCCAGTTCGATATCGCCGATGTTCACATTGGCGCTCCAATGAGCATGGGCGCGGGTAGCATACAGCGCCTGCCCTTCGGGCAAAGTCACTGCAAACGGTGCGACCCATTCCGGGAAAATTGCGCCATTTGCCCTGTGTGCGCTTCCATGCGCTTGGGCATGCACGTGGGTATAATTGAGGAAAAGGTCCCATTTATCGTAAGGAAGCTTGTACCCTATGCCTAAGCGGAAGCCCCAGTCCCAATCAAAATCCAGGTCTTCGACATGTCCATGAGTCACGCTTGTCGTGCTATGGCTCTTAACGGCAAAATCTAAATCATCCATGTTCGACTGCCAGAACAACGCCTCGCCTTCAACCCAAAAGTTGCAGCTGTCTTTAAGGCCATGGGGATCGAACATCCTGCGGCCGATTTGCGGCTCGTTGCTCTGCTGGCTGGTTGTTGTCGATTGGACGGATGGCGCAGCATCGGCGATCTCAGGTTCCGCTACGGACAATACTTGTTCCGCCTGAACTTCAGTCATCACAGCTTGCGGTTCCTGTACAGCTTGCTGTTTTGTTGGAGTTGACACCCCCAAACCTTGATATCCGAAGGCGCAATAACCGGAATCCTCAGAGCAAAACGCCTGTCCAGTCAGCGCGACGAGCGACAACGCTGTCAAAGCCCATTGCTTAGTGAAACCCCTTACCATATCTCCCTCCAACCAATTTATTAACGATTAAACAAAGCAATTCGACTTGTCGTTTAATCAACATTACACTTAATTTCAAGATAGTTAATAAATAATTGTTTGTCAAATAAAATTAAAACTAAACAAAAACTGATATTTTTAATTTAATCCAGAAAAAAAAGAGAGATCTAGGAGCATTCTCGAAAAAGGATTGACATATTGAGAAATGGGCATCGCATGAGGCAAGGAGTCCTCTGGGCGATGGGAAGCCCTATCCTCCTCTAGAGGATGATGCGTGGATTGCGCTTATTGTTAATTCAATTGCATCGATCCAACGAACGATATTGTCAGTTGCATGCTCTTGCCACCACTCGTCCCCTCCTCGAGGCAGACCAGCTAATTCTAAAACTTGATCATAAAGAAGCATTTTCTCTGGGGCGGAAAGGTTGCAGAGCCTCTCTTTAAGAACCTCAATAAGGGCCATGGCAAATGCCCCCCGTTTTACCATAGAAGCTTGTTCTATAGATACTCCTAGATAAGCTTCAATCCGACCTTGCACCTCTTGAGACAATTGCGCAAACTTCTCTTGGATAGCAGCTTTGTCCTCTTGACAATGGACAGACTGGTAAATCGCTGCAAGCGGCGTTCGGGTCTTGTAGTCTTTACAAGCTAAATATCTTTCACAGAAGGACCGCCGTCCAATTTCATATCCTGTTAGATCTTCATTGAGCGTGAATACTAATGGGTTGCCGGACGAATACAAGTCAGGCATGTTTGCGGCAATTAAATTAAAAACGGCCTCAGGAATAGTCGTCAGTTGATTTTGACTAAAATGAAAGGTGCGCAATAGAGACAGATTACCGATTGTAGCGGGTAGTTCCTCCAACCGGTTTTCTTCAACGGTTAAATCTTTCAACTGCCGAAGATTGCCGATTGTAGCAGGCAAAACCCTGAGCTGATTTTGGTTAAGCCCAAGATACCGGAGCTCGGAAAGTCCGCCGACCTCATCAGGTAGATGATTCAGCTCATTATGCATAATGTCCATTATTTCCAAGCTGACCAGATTGCAGATTGTAACAGGCAGAGTCTGCAGCTGGTTAACTGAGAGATTTAGCGACACCAACCCATTTAGATTTCCAAATTCGCCAGGTAAAACCTCCAACTGGTTATCCATAATGTCAAGGTAGCATAGATTTCTAAGATAACAGAATGAATCAGGTAAGACCTTTAACTGATTGTAAGAAAGAACAAGTTCTTTCAGATGGGGGTAATTGCCGAAATGTTCAGGCAATCTTTGCAATTTATTCGTTGAAAGTTCCAACACCGTCAGCTGTCCGAGATCGCAGAACGAATTGGGCAGAAACTCAAGCTGATTGCAAGATAGCTCAAGACGCTCCAAACGAAGAAAGTTTCCGAAGCGCTCAGGCAATCTTTGCAATTCATTGTGTCCAAGACGCAATGCTGTAAGCTCCCCAAGATCGCAGATTTCATCAGGCAGGCTGCGCAGCTTATTGTTTCTAAGAAGCAGGCACCGCAAATGGCTAAATTTACCGATTTCAGGAGGGAGAACTCTTAAATCCAAACCTTCGAGATCTATACTGGTAATCGAATCTAAACGCCATGCATTGTCCGGATTGTTCAGCCAGCTCCGAATTTCATCTGCTTTATTATTAGGAGCTCGGCCGCTCCCAAAAAAGATGCGCCCTTTTACTCTTTCCCATAATTTTTCTAATGAGGAATCATTGAGATGTTTCTCATAGTCTTGAGGAGAAATAAGGAGTCGGGGAGAACCTAAGGCTTTGGAAAGACGTTCAAATCTCCAAAAATCGCCCAATGGAACAGCGGCATCAGCTTGTTCTGCGCACACTTCCTCTATTTCTTGCTTCATTTGTTCGGACGGTCTAATGACATAGGGTGACTGTTTTGTTATCTTCGCATGCCACTTTGTTAGATCCTGAGGCTCTAAATTCCTATGACTTAGTTCTCGTTTCCAAATTCCGCACAATTTCCGTAGATTGGAAGCCTCCCACTTTTGATCTATTTTATCGATGATATCTGTAAAAAAAAGCAGCTTCTTGACTTCTGTCCAGTAGTCCTCTAAAACCCCATTGGATGCTACACTATTCCATCGTTGACACACCCCTCGAATTTGACAAAAAGTCTGAACTCCATCTGGAGAAAGCGATCCAGTTGCAAAACTGAAAATCCTGTAGAGATCACCATCGGAAAGTCGATCAATTGTTGTGGCTGCTTGAGGGCAAACTTCTTCCTCCCCATGCTCTTCCTCTTCTTCAAATCGCAACATCTCAAGGCTGTGAGCTGCATGAGATGCAAGACTGCTAGCACACGAAGATATTACACCTCTCAAATTTGTCGCCGAATGCACAAGCCCCTCATTATTTCATGCAATGCATGGAATGATTATACTACATTATTTTTAATATTCGATTAAGAACGGTTTGAAATCGAATTAAAGAATTTATCCCGGAGACGGAAAAAAAGCGAGGGCGGAAAATAGAAATTCAAATAGCTGATGGCCAAAAGGATAAATTGAAAAACTGGAACTATACACAGAGTGATTCAAAAGTCGGAATTTGGCAAGCCCAGTTCGCGGCCAAGGCCACTTCACCTGCTCTGCACTGCGAAGGTTCATTGAACCTTCCCATGTCTCCGCAGCCCAGGATTTGGGCCAGGCTCTGCCGACGCCGAAACAGGCCATGTGAATAGACATGGCCGATGCAGGCGGGGCCAAAGACTGGGATGCCAGCAAAGCCAAAACTGACTTTTGAATCACGATGTGTATATGCTATCGATAGACTTATCCGCGCGGCTTATAGAGATATTTAGGCCGGACGATCGGGGTCCCTTTGCCGTCCCTGGCTTCCATCCGATCGCAGACGATCTGAATGGCAATCCCGACCGACCGGGCAAGTCCGAAAAGGACTGTGTAGTACTCGGAATAGGAAAAGCCTGCCGCCGTGAGCATCGTCCCCGAAATGGCGTCCACGTTGGGATGCGGGTCGGAAATTTTGGGGTTTTCCGCCAATACTTTGGAACCTTCTTTTCTTAGGTGCAAAGCGATCTTGACCAAAGGATGTTTAGCGTAGTGCTTTTTGACAAAATCATATTGCACGGTTGCCCGCGGATCTTCGACTCGGAGCACAGCATGGCCGAAGCCGAAAACAAGCTGGTTGGTCGCTAACCGATGACGGATCAGCTTTTCCACTTGTTCCGCTGTGGCGTCCTCTCCGACTTCGTCGAGGACTTCGATCACAAACTCAAGGCAGTCCTGGTTCGCTTTTCCATGACGAGGACCTGCAAGGGCGCACATGGCTGAGCAGATCGATCCGTACATGTCGGCAAGCCCGGAAGCTACCGATTTGCCCACAAACGTCGATAAATTTCCTCCGCCGTGGTCGTAATGGAGGATATTGAACAGCTTGAAAGCTTGGACCAGCTGTTTCTTGTCCGCTTTGGGGACCTTCAGCATATGGGCGAAATTCTCCATATAGCCGATCTTAGGCTGAGGCTCCGGGGTCGCCCCCCATCCTGCATGGTGGTTGATCACACAGGCAACGAGCTGAGGCATCTTTGCAATCAGATTGATGCAGTCCTCTCTATAGTCGCCAATCGCCTCATACATACCGAGAAGAAGGATCGCTGCGCTGAAGAGTTTCATCGGATGCCCCTTGCGCGGCAAGGCATAGATTGCCTTAATGACTTCGGGATGCAAGAATGAGCGGTCTGCAATCAATTCTGCAAATTCTTTGACCTCCTGCGCATTCCCCTCTTTTCCATAATAGAGAAGATAGATCACTTCGATCGGTTCCCGCTCCGCAAGTTGATCAACGGGTTTTCCGATATAGAACAGCCCTTTTTGGGGATCGACGTGGGACGTCGTGCAATAGCCAACAGGAAATCCGCGCAAGCCTGTATCGAGCTTATCTTTTGTGATTGCAAAAAGAACCTCTTCAGACATGGCAATTACCTCTTGCTTCTTTAAGTTTTATAATAGATGGGCGATGAGATCCCGTTCTTCTGTCAGCTCTTTTTCCGTTAATCTGATCTTAGCTTCAAAGAAAGGGTCCCATGGAACATTTTTTACGATCTCAATCTGTCCATTTCCGCGGCTTCGGCACGGAAAAGAAAAGATCAGGTCTCCCTTGATCCCATAGGAGTTTCCTTCAGAGCACAACCCAACAGAGAACCAATCTCCATCGGATGTCGGAAGAACGAGCGAGTTAATGGTATCGATAGCAGCATTGGCAGCAGACGCAGCAGAGGATTTTCCTCGAGCGGCGATCACGGTGGCTCCCCTTTTTTGCACCTGGGGAATGAATTCATCTTCGCACCACTTCCGGTCTTTAATGAGGTCTAATGCAGGTCTTCCACGAATTTTGGCATTCATAAAATCGGGAACCTGTGTAGCGGAATGGTTTCCCCAAATGCAGACATTGGTCACATCCGCAACCGGCACTCCTGCCTTTTGAGCAAGAAGAGAAGCCGCTCGGTTTTGATCTAACCGCGTCATGGCAAAGAACCGGTTTTTAGGGATGTTCGGCGCATGGCTCATCGCAATTAAACAATTCGTATTCGCTGGATTGCCGACCACGAGAACGATCACATCTTTGGCCGCCGCTGCATTGAGCGCCTTGCCCTGCTCGATAAAAATTTTGCCGTTTTCCGTCAGAAGGTCTTTGCGCTCCATGCCTGGACCTCGCGGCTTGGCGCCGATAAGAAGAGCGTAATTGACCCCGTTGAACACTTCAGCTGGATCCGATCCAATTTTGATCTCTTTAAGAAGAGGAAAAGCGCAATCCTCCAGCTCCATGACAACGCCTTTTAACGCATCAATGGCGGCAGGCAGCTCGAGAATATGGAGGGCGATAGGCTGGTCCTTCCCTAAAAGATCCCCTGCTGCAATACGAAAAAGGATGCTATAAGCGATCTGCCCTGCGCCACCGGTGACAGCTACTCTCTTGATCAGTTTGGTCATGGGAGTCCCCTTTTAGAGGTAATACATTATTTGAATCTTAAACATTTAAAGATATATTTATCAAGTTTTTCACAAATTAAAATTTAAATGCACATGAATTAGAAAATTAAAAATCTAAATGGAATTTAAAACTAAATGATAATTTGATATAATTAAGAACAAATAAATATTAGGGGATTATGACATTTAGAAAAATTACAAATGAACATAATTATTTAATTACACAACCCTTAATTTCATCAAATAAAAGCTCCAAGCTTTACATCGATTCCTCATTTTTTCCTAAACAGTCGCAACCTGCCTATAGCTGCCCCCCTGTTTCCCCTCTATCGCCCCTGCATCAAAAATTGACCACCCCGCCTGCACAAAAACAAGATAAGCTCCATCCCAAAGCCGACCGCTCTTACACCCATTACGTCGATGATGGGATGTGGCAGACACGCATCAGTTTTAAAAAAGACGCCTCTGCATCTGTAGCCATTGCCCGAGGCCGAGCTTCTGAGCACGCTGCAGCAAACCATTCCTATGCCAGTTTAGATGCCCTATGTGAAGCGGAGCTGCAACGCCGTTTTCCTGGATATCGCGTGATCGATGGCGTCAAAGCTTGGTTTAAAAACAGCTTTTCCAACGTGACACGATGGGTGATGGGAAAAGAACAATTCTACCAAGAACTGACTCCTAAAGAGGTGAATAAGTACAAAAAGCAGATCGCTTTTAGCGCATGCAACCGGGACGATCTGATTGCAGAGCCGAAAATCGATTCTCCCGCTTTGAGACAATCTCTTGGAATCACCGGCGACGCAGTTTTTAAATCGGAACACATCTTCGCTAAAAATAGCCCCATGAACGGCCTTAGTTTTCGACGCGGAGAAGAAACCGTATTATTAGACCAAGGCATCGCCTGCAGCGCCGATCGAAAAGTCGAAAACACAGGAAACCTCCGCGTTGTTAAAGATGCAAGCGGAAACAGCATTGCCTATACGGGAAGGGTCGATTCCGAT
The DNA here is from genome assembly GCA_018239665.1 of Verrucomicrobiota bacterium. Lineage (GTDB taxonomy): Bacteria > Chlamydiota > Chlamydiia > Chlamydiales > Rhabdochlamydiaceae > Acherontichlamydia. The sequence goes on from JAFEGV010000038.1 coordinate 14,700, forward strand.
CAGAAGGCCGAAGAACAAGCTGCGTTCATCTTCTTCAACGAGTTGAAATCGGGAATGAAAGGGATCTCGCAAACTGTCTCTGCCGACGGGTCTATTGTCTATGAAATGCACTACCTCCTTAACTGCCTGCTGTCTGCGCCTTGGATATGGGGCGAAGAATCGGCAATCGCCACCTTCCCCGAACGGGAATACATCCACAAGCAGATCCAAGCACTGAACCACTTAAAGGAACGAGGCGTCCATACTTTGACGGACCCTAACGATCCTTCGAAAACCTATCAGGTCAAGTTCAATCCCATCCTCGTTAGCGACTCCTTTAATATCTTCGTCCGCCTTCAGAAAGTGCTCCCTCCTTTTTTCACTGGAGAAGGACGGGCAGCCGAGATCACAGAAGAAGGATTAACAGGACTTGAAAAAGTTGCAGCAAAAAAGATCGGTCAGCTCCAAAGAGAAAAAAAGTACGATGTTCTAGCGCAGGTCCAAGGACATTTAAAAAAACTCCATGATCTCGAAGACGACACCTCAATGGAACCTGAAGATCGGATACTTGCCAAGATCCTCTACCGAGACCACCTCTGCAAGTTGTTAGGACTTCCGATAGTCTTCCATTGCAAGAGCAGCACCGACCGGACGAGCATTACGATTGCCCTCTCTCAAACATTAGGACAGTGGATCGCCCTGAAACAACCCCTTCCTAGCGACCTCTCGCTCCTTCTAAAAGACTGGCGTTTCAAAGAACTCTTTGTCGCCAATTGGATGGCCGGCCACCAGATCACCCGCCATGCTCGCGGCGGAGAAGGAACGGTGGCAGGAGAAACCCTCAACCCCAAAAATTTAGGCCTTTCATTAAGCCGCGGCATGGCCCAAAACCCGATGATCGCCAAGCTCGTCCCTGAGCGCTACTTAACAGATTACTCCTTTTTTGAAAGGGGCGGCAGAAAAGTGCTGCCGAACTGCGCAAAAGTCATTGCTATCATTGCACTCAGCATCATCCTGGTCCCGTTCGGACTGCTGCGCCTGCTTACGGCCCCTGTTATGGGCCACAGGATCACCCGATGGGACGTATTGTTCCCTTTGATGCCGTTCATGACGTTGAAGAACCTGCCGGGCCTCTTTCCCGATAAAGTCCTCAATGAAGAGTCTCCTCAAGTAGGCGGACGCAAATTGATCGCCGGAGGAAAGAACTCAAAAGGGTCCGACGACAACCATTAAAAAATGAAGTGCCTGATCGTCAGGATGAATCAAAAAAACCCTGTCATCCGATTGCTCTTTTCTGATAAGCCTATCCGCAATGCCGAGAAAAAATTTGAGGCGCCATTTCTCCTCTATATTTGAGGATAGGCTCATAGACCTATCAAAGAATTCTTAAAAGTTTCCAAAAAGTTTCTATCTCTAACGCCAGATTTTAAAAAACCTCTTGATTGACCGAATGGTTCAAAATCTGGTATGCTATGCCAACATTACTAGGAATTTTTTATTATGGGCTCTATCTTCACCGTCATTTTGATGTATGCAACATGGTCAAGCGTGTTTTCTCTCGGTAAAATGACGCTTGAATTCTGTCCTCCTCTCTTTTTGACCGGTGCGCGGATGATCCTGGGGAGCCTGTTTCTGCTCGGCTTTTTGGCGATTGCAAAGCGCTCGAGCTTTTCCTTAAATAGGAAACAGCTAATATCGCTTGGAGTCCTTGCCTTTTTCAGCATCTATTTGACGAACGCTTTAGAATTTTGGGGCCTCCAGTATCTTTCCGCAGCTAAAACCTGCTTTATTTACAGCCTTTCCCCCTTCTTTGCCGCCCTGTTCTCCTATCTGCATTTCCAAGAAAAAATGAATGCGCGGAAGTGGTTTGGCCTCTCGATCGGATTTGTTGGATTTATCCCCGTCCTCCTCACCCAGACCGGGTCTGAAGAACTGATGAACGCGTTCAGCTTTTTGTCTTGGCCGACGCTTGCGATCATGGGAGCTGCGCTCTGTTCCGTTTACGGCTGGGTCATTCTGCGCCTGATCGTCAAAGACCAAGAAATTTCCCCTATGATGGCCAACGGCTCCAGTATGCTTATCGGAGGGATCCTGGCATTCGTCCATTCCTTCTTTGTAGAAAACTGGAACCCGCTCCCCATCGGGGCCGCAGACTTCGCTCCTTTTTTAAAAGGAACCTTGCTGATGACCCTTATTTCCAATATTATTTGCTACAACCTCTATGGAATGCTCTTAAAGCGATTCACGGCAACCTTCCTATCCTTTATGGGCCTTTTAAGCCCCATCTTTGCATCGATCAATGCCTGGATATTCCTCGGCGAGTCCCCATCCTGGATCATCTTCCTTTCCACGAGCATCGTCTCGTTGGGACTGTGGGTCGTTTATCGCGCCGAGCTGAAGCAAGGCTATATTGTGACAAAATCAAAACAGCCGGCTCCAGTGCCTTCCGAAGGAACTTAAATTAATCAGCTCGCTTGACTATCCATCGGCTGTAATCTCTTAAGTCTTTGTTCCTCAATGTGATAACCTCCGCAGAAACTCTCCCTTAAAACTTTTAGGAAGCGACCTTCTAAAAATACAAACCATATGCGCAAACATTTATATTGAATTAAATTTTAATTTTGATATAATTTTAGTTGCAAAGGGGAGATTTTTAACAATAGGTTAAATTATGGCTTCCCGTTCTTGTTCACTTTTTCCATCTTATCAACTCCCTGAAATCTTTAATCCCTTAAGTGATGAATATGACACTTTTGGCGACCTTCATCGAGAACTAACCGATGAGAGGCACACTACCACTCGAAAAGCAAAAGCCTTCGGAGTTGCCCTCATCAGCGGCATTGCAGGAGTGCTTGGAGTTGGCATATTTTCAGCGCCCTTATCCCGAACTGTTGCAGAAGCTCTGACCCCCTACATAGATGGAGATCATGTTGGAGACGATTATCGCCCTGTTCCAACAGCTCCCTGGAAATGCTTTATCGACAGCAGATGTCAATTAGATGAAGCTTTAAATCAAACTCCTCCAGATGGTCCAAAAAAAATTAAGGAATTTTTCGCATCCGACGCGTCTGAAAGCCAACTGATTGCAATGATTCAAAACCGCTCATTTGCAGCCATTGCAAGTCTTATTCACCCCAATGATCGAAACGAACAGACAAATTTAGAAGGGGCTCTTGTTGATCTCTACAACTGCTCATACGAGGTCGGGTACAAACCTGAATATATCATCGCTCCTCTGTTGGATAGCTACTCAAGAAGGCATATAGAAGATGCGAACCAAGTAGAGGGATGCGTGATGGTCTAATTGTAAAATATTAGGCTCGGGCATGGCTAGAGCGTTTATACCGAAACAGCTTGAAAAATTGGGAATTTGACGAGGCCGCTTCACCTGCTCCGCACTGCGAAGGTTCACTGAACCTTCTCGTGTGTCCGCAGACATCTAAAGTTCAAAAATTGTCGTGTCCCTAGAACTCAAGCAGACCGCGGAATGTTCCGCCCTGCAATGTCAAACTGCCATTGGCCTCATAGTACCCATTATTGAAGACTCCGGGGAAAACAAACCTGGGCGCGTTGTTCTGACTAAACCAAAACAAGATCTCATAGCCGGCTGAAAACAAAAGGCGGCAGCGGTCTTTGCCTAAAGTAGTCTGCCATTGGAAGCCAAGTCCGGTTTGCACGTTCGCCTTCAAGTTGCAGGTATTTAATTTCACATTTGCAGCTGTAACATCGCCAAATATATTTGTTCCGGTGATGTGGTTCTTTACATGAACATCAAATGATCCAAAAACTAAAGAGCCCGCCAAATCGCCATAGATGCTCCAGTGGCGGTTGAAGCAGAAATTCATATTAATTCCACCGAATATGCCGCCGGCGCTGAAATCATTCTTAACTTTGACGACTTGCTTGCCGGTCGCATTGCCAAAATTTCCAAATCCGCCAGGCCCACCGTAGAAATGCTGGCTAAAATTCTGATCGATCCATGCGCCTCGGAGTCCGAAAATTGGACGAAGCGTTAAAGATCTACTGACAAAGTAGTCTCTTTGCATCGTGGCATCGACAGTGTTGTATTCGATCGAGTAGTGCGATTTAGTATGCGTCGCAAACCAAGCTATCGCAGGCGTAAGAAAAAAGGTCGGCGAAAATTCCGCTTTCGACTTGTGGTGATGGACAGTTGAGTCATTCCGATAGCGTGTCCATATCGCCTTTAATTCCCAACTGTCATAGGGAATATGCAGGCCAAAACCAACACGGAAGCCGCCGCCCCATTCAAAGTCATGGGTAAGAAGTCTTCCATGGCGCATGACGCCGGAACCAAAAGGTTCTGACGACTTAACGGCGTATTCCATTCCCTCTTGCTCGGCTTTCCAATAAAGTCCAGAACCTTCGATGATAAAACTCACTTCGTCCCTTAGCTCCGGCCTAGATGGCTGTGTTACGCCCATCCTCTTGTTGGCCTTTTGCTCTTCGAGTTGAGTAACTTTGTTTTCTAAATCTGCGAGCGAGTCTGGTTGCTCGACAGTTTGAGTGCTGGCCTGGCTGAGAAGCGGTCCATAAGGCATGCCAAAGAGGGCTGTCGAAGAGAAGAGCGAGGCTGCAATTAGCGGTATCGCTTTAAGTGATTTTTCCAACATTATCCATTTCCTCTTTTAATTTTTTCACACCATTAAAAATCAAAGCGCACTGACAGAGTCCCACCCTGCATGCCCAAGTCTCCATCGTTAGGGAGGAAAGCTGGGTTAAATAGTCCTGGCGCTAACACCTTAAGCAGTTGGTTTTGATTGAACCACTCAGTAAATTCATAACAGGCCAAAATCGTGATATGGTATCTGCCGTCCGCATATCCGGTCTCCCATTGCAGGCCAATGGAACCTTCAACGTTCGCTTGCGTCCGGTGATAATTGGCTTTATAGCCGAGTTTTAAAGGACTAATGCTTTGACCCGGGAATTGGAAATGCAACTTCACGTCAAAATCTCCATAGAGCAACGAAGCGGCAGCCGCTCCATAAAAGCTCCAGTGGTTGCTTACACGGAAGTTCATCTTCGTTCCCGCTCTTAGCCCCCCTGAGAAATAATCATTTTTGGCTCGCGTGTTCATATCGAACAAGTTTGGACTATTAATGAGATGAACATCTTCATATTCAAACTTCATGTGCTGGCGGATAAACGCTCCCCTTAAGCCGACAAATGGACGGGCGGACAACGCTTTTGTTAAATAAAACGAACGCCCCAGCTCCAAATCAACGACATCGTACATCAAATGCCAGCGGGCATGGGCATGCCGCGTATCTCCGCCGCCAACAGTGATAGGAATCCATAGCGCAGCAAGAGACCCTCCTGAGGGAGCGCGAGAAGATGAAGTGGTATGATTATGAAAACGTGTCCAGTTCAAAAACAGGTCCCACTGGTCATAACGGAAATTATATCCAAGCCCGATGCGAAATCCTGGTCCCCAGTCAAAATCGATGCTCTTCATTTTCCCGCTTGTAATCTCCGCCTGCCCGGATCCGAGAAAAGCAGTGCTTCCTAGAGGAGCTTTTGATTTTAGCGCGTACTCGATCCCATCTTGCACCGCTTGCCAATATAGGAAATCAGAAACTAGAAAAGCGCCGCTGTTATAGCCTGTTGTTCTCGTCGTGGGATTTTTGCCGCTAACGGTGTACTGTGTATTGTCTTGCGATAGTTGCGCAACCCGCGCTTCCAAGGCATCAATCCGACTAGATTCGAGCGCAAACCCCTGAGCGTTGGCAATCATTAAAAGCGACAATGCAGAAAGCGGAAGCGCCGAATTTAACTTTTTGAACATTATCCCATCCCTTTTTTGTAATCCCATTTCTTCCACCTATTAAAATTCAAATCGACCTTTGAGCGTCCCGCCTTGCAAACCAAGGTCTCCATGGTACCGCCCTGCAGCTCCATTCAGATACCCCGGCGCAAACTCGCGTGGAAACTGGTTCATGAGAAACCATTCGACGAATTCATAGCCCAGTCCCAATGAAAACCTGCAACGGTCCTTGCAAAAGTAGGTTTCCCATTGGAGTCCTAAGATGATTTCAATGTTTGGCCTGGTCGCATTGAAATCGGCGCTTAAATGCGATGTCATCGAGTGATTCTTTGTCTTCATGCTCTCAGATGTATCGAACCGTCCATAAAGCAAGGACCCGGAAATTTCACTGAAGAAACTCCAGTAACGATTAAAATGCCAGCCTGCGTTGAAACCCGCTCTGATCCCTCCGCCTTGATAGTTCGAAGAACCTTTAGTCGTTAACGGTGAAAAGTTGCTCCCTTCCGCAAAAGCAAGGCCCGTGTAATGAAAACGGGTATGTTGGTAAATCCAAGCGCCTCGTACGCCGATAAAGGGTCTCACTGAAATGGCTCTGCTGACGAAATAATTGCGCCCCAATTCCAGATCGGCAACGTTGTAATTTAAATGGTAGCGGCCAGATGCATGCGACGCGACTTCATTCAGGACAAAGGCGCCAGTTTGGATATTCGTTGCAGATGCCCAGATCGGAACTAAAGCATTGTCGCCGCTGGCATGGACCGAGCGTTCGGTATTGCTTGTGTAGCGAGTGTACTCAGCTTTAAGGTCCCAAGAGTCCCCTCCGAAGATGCCGCCCAAACCGACTCGAAAGGCTGGATTCCAGTCGAAATCCATATCGATCACTTTCATTTTGTTTTGGTAGCCTAAAGAGGCATTGTTGCCTTTGACTGCAATGGGAACTCCGCTTAGGTCAGCTCTCCAGTAAAGAAAATCAGCCGTTAGAAAAAACGCATTGCGATGGTTTTTAGGACGAGCAGGATAAGCTGTGTTCTGTCCGCCGATCTCTTTTTCTTCATTCTGTACGGATATCGCATTGATTTGATTTTTTAATTGCTCAAGCCGCTGAGCGTTATCAGCGCTTAGCTGTATCGTAGCAATAAGCGAAGTTAGAGCGAGAGGATATAGCTTGTAAAATTTCTCGATCATCATTCGGATCCTTTTTTAAAATGGGTAACTCATCCAACATGTTGCGTTCCAAGAGAACACCATAATCAAAAAGAGTTATTAAAAAAAGAATTTTTAAACCTGAAATTCAAGGATATCCTTAAGAAAAAATGGAGAAAATTAGACAAAAAAAAAGCCTCAGCTACTTGCGCAGCTGAGGCGAATGAAAAACTTGGCAGCGACCTACTCTTCCATACTCTTGAGTACAGTACCATCGGCGA
>JAFEGV010000039.1 GCA_018239665.1 Verrucomicrobiota bacterium
CCAAACGAGTATTTCACCCTCGTTTAATGAAAAAGACAATTGAAAGATATTCCCCTGTGAACGATAAAGCGAAAATAGGGCTCTGCGCTCGGCTTTGCATGTCGTAGATTGACAGATGTGCAAAGCCGAGAGGCTCAGTTTACTTTGTATGGGGTATCATGGAAGTCAAAGAAGAAGGCCAATCTTCGCAGCCTTTGCCGTTGTACCAGATCCGGTTTAACTACCTGTTTTTCGGCTCCTATTTTCTCGTTGCAGCAGCAATCCACATTCTGCATGCTTTTCTAGTTGAGCCGCAGCCGACTTTTTCCAGATTTTTTTTCGCAGGCTATGCCTTGCTTCAATGCGCGCTTGAGACCTGCATTCTTATTCTAATAGCCGCAATTTTCCGACAGTTTTTGCCACGGTTCTTTTATCTATTGTATGCGGCCTTGATCTTTATCCTGTTTTTAGGCCATGTGATCGATTTCCCTTTGGTCAGGCTTATGGACATGTCGTTTTGGTTTGCCCTGCATTTTGTCTCGCAAGAGAGCTACCAGAATTTCATGGAGCTGCTTTATGCTAGCAACGTGTCCCTGTTTGTATGGGGGGCCGCAGGGCTTGCAGCTCTTGGGATCATCCTGGGCGGCGTGTGGATCTTTCGTTCGACAGAAAAGTGGACAGACCGTCATCCCGTTTCCACGACATATCCTTTTTTGATAGCGATCATGTGCACGATGACTTTGTTCATGGTGAACTGGGAATCATCGGTTGGGCATTTGATAAGCGCGACGCAGGTCGAGATCTATCAAAAATCGCTGCCCTGGAAAACAACGTTTACGCCTCCGCAGCAGGAGCAATTTCGATTGGAGTACACGTTGAAGCTGCCCGAAGAAGAGCAAGATGCGCTCCGGTCGTTGGACTCGCGGGCTTTTTCTCTTGCACGCCGCCCCGATATCTATTTGTTCATTATTGAAAGTTTGCGCGAAGACTTCATTACAGAGGCGCATTCCCCCAACCTTCATGCTTTTAAGAACAACAATGTTCACTTTGACCTAGCCTTGTCGAATGCCAATGCTACGCAGATCTCTTGGTTCTCGATTTTTTTCTCTAAATTCCCTTTGTATTGGGGAAAGATCAATCCCGAGAATTGGAAAGGGGGGAGCATTCCGCTGAAAATGCTTAAAAAAATGGGTTATAAGATCCATGCCTTTTCTTCGGCCCGATTGGCATATTATCAGATGGACCATCTGATCTTTGGAGAAGCCAAATATCTTGCCGATACCTTGTTCATGCCCGATGAGGAGGAATTCGAAGAGCCTTACCAACGCGACCAGATCGCGATTGAAAAGCTGATCCAGGAGATGAAGGATCCCAATGCGTCCTCCGGCAGAGTTTTCCTCGTGTTTTTGGATGCAACCCACCTTGACTACAGCTGGCCTAAAGATACCTTCAGCCATTTTCATCCTTTTGAGGAGAAGATCAACTATTTTAAAGCCGCGCTGAGCAATCAAGGGATGGATGGAATTAAGAACCGCTACCGCAACTCGCTCTATTTCGTCGATTCACTGATGGGACAGTTTTTTGAAGGCCTGAAAGGATATTCTGGAGGCAAAGACGCCGTTGTCGTTGTCACGGGCGACCATGGCGAGGAGTTTTATGAGCATGGACATCTGTTCCATGCATCAAGCTTAACCCATCAGCAGACGCATGTTCCCATTTACTATCGGTTCGGAAGCAATGAGTGGAAAGGAAAAAAAGCGCCCTGCGAGATGACATCGCACATGGATATTTTCCCAACAGTCTTGCACTACGTCATCGGAGAAGATCTTTTTGGGCAAGTGTTGCAAGGCCAGTCAATCTTTAAGGAAGAGAGATGGCCTTATGTCGTCGCCGCCCGTTTTAATGCAAGCCGAGCTCCCTATGAGTTCTTTATCCATAATGGAAAGCACAAAATGATGGCCCGCTTCCATGACGAGAGGGACACTTTTAATTCAAAAGCGCTGCGGATCATCTCTGCAAAAAATCTTCATGAAGAAAATATTGCGTATGATTTAACTTCTCTGAAAGAGCACTTTGGAGAAGCGATTGATCATCTTTGCGGTCCGTAACATGTTGAAAGCGGTTCAAGCTTTCATCTTATTTTTGCTTTTTCTCGTAGCTCCATTATTTGCGTCTGCCCAAGAACAGGGGTGCGTATTCAAGCAGCCCGCGTCCAAGGTGAAATGGAAAAGCCGCGTACGGGTCCGAAGCCTTCAGAACTTCGATGATTTTCTAAACTGGACCATTCCTTTGCATATGCGATCTTATCCATTGGAAGATCCAGTGCAGACCCTTCAATTTAAGTTCGAACTGTCCCAAAGCAAGGAATTCATCGAATGGTATGGATATTTCTCCCTTTATGATCCTTTAGTTGGCAAGGTGTCCAAGAAAAAAGGGAGCATGTATGCGGCCGCTTGTCTATTTGCTAAGATCTCTCGAGATATGATCGATATGGATGCGCTTGCCTTCGCAACGGATGAAGCTCTTGCCAAGGTCATGGCTTATCGCGACTTGAAACAGAATACCAAGATCATGCTTCCTAGCGCTTTGGAAGGAGGAAGGCTTGTCGAATACCACGTAGACCATGTATTTGACCTTTGGCATGGGATGCCCGCTTTTGGCCTTGTTGGAGAGAAAGGCTCGGTCCCCATTTTGGTGTTCCGGGGAACGGATTTTTCATTAGACTCCGAGCGGGGATGGGCTTCTCTCATGAGCGATGTCGATATAGCCGGGCCCGGATTGACTGCATTCAACAAGGCTCGCGAAGAGATCCGATCTTGGCTCATGAAAGTGGCGCAGACAGGGTCGAAGGCCAAAGTGATGGGTTTTAGCTTAGGCGGCGCCCTGGCGGCTTATACTTATCTCTTTGAGCAGGATTGGGTAAATCCTGAAGGATGCGTTGCGTTTAACCCTCCCGGGTTTTCCGAGCAAGCCCTAGAGAAATGGAACGGTTTATCGGAAGAGGCGAAGAATGCGTTCCGCGTTTATGTCAACCGGGGAGATGTGGTCTCGAAGATCGGCAAGTTGTTCGGCGATGCTTATGAGATATCTTTAGAAGGAGCTCTTAAGCCGTTAAAAGCGCACACTCTCTTTCTCACAGCTGAACAACAATTTTCATTGGCAAAAATCGACGTGGACAAAGAAAACATGGGCAGAAGGCTCTGATCTGTTTTGCAATTCCCTCTATAGCCTTAAGAGCGTGCGAAGGAGGCTTTTGAGCCTAGCTCATCTTCGATTTCAAGCAGACGGTTGTATTTCGCGACGCGATCTGAGCGGGAAAGGGATCCCGTTTTGATCTGGCCGGAGCGAATAGCAACGGCGATATCGGCAATCGTCGTGTCCTCCGTTTCTCCGGAGCGGTGGGAGATGACGGTCTTATAGCCATTAGCATGGGCTAAGGCGATCGTTTGAAGCGTTTCGGAGAGAGTCCCGATCTGGTTGACCTTGATCAGAATGGCATTTGCGACTTTCTGATCGATCCCTTTTTGCAAAAAGACAGGGTTGGTCACAAAGAGGTCATCGCCGACCAGCTGGAGCTTGGACCCAAGGCGCGATGTGATCGCATTCCAGCCTTTCCAATCATTTTGATCGAGACCATCTTCAATGCTGTCGATCGGGTATTTGGAGGCGAGTTGTTCGAGGTAATCGATGAGTTCGGAAGCTGTGCGCGATGCAAAGGGCTTTCCCAGTTCTTTTTTCTTTTTTTCGAGATAGGTTTGAGTCTGCGGATCGTAAAACTCCGATGCGGCGCAGTCGAGGGCAATCGTTAGATCGGTTTTCGGACGAAAGCCTGCTTTTTTAATTGCGCGGATGATGAAATCCAGGGCCTCTTCGTTGGATTGAAGCCTTGGAGCAAATCCTCCCTCGTCTCCAACTGATGTGACGTGGCCCTCTTTTTTAAGGAGGGTTTTAAGGGTGTGGAACACTTCAGCGCCCCAACGGACCGCTTCGCGGAAGCTTGGAGCTCCAACAGGGCGGATCATGAATTCTTGAAAATCGAGAAAATTATCGGCATGGGCTCCTCCATTGATGATGTTCATCATGGGGACGGGAAGAAGCGTCGAGTTGGGAGTGCCGATCGATTGGTAAAGAGGGATTTTCCGCATGTTAGCGGCAGCTTTCGCGGCAGCAAGCGAGATGCCGAGGAGGGCATTGGCGCCGTACTTGCTTTTGTTCGGCGTCCCATCGGCATCGATCAGAAGAGCATCGATCTCTTCTTGCTGATCGACCGGTTTGCCGATAAGGAGTTTGGCAAGAGGCCCGTTCACATGCGAGATCGCTTTCTGCACCCCTTTTCCTTGATAACGCTTAGGGTCTTGATCGCGCAGCTCGACGGCTTCATGTTCTCCTGTTGATGCCCCGGAAGGGACTGCGGCTTTGCCTTCAAAACCGTTGTCGGTCCTGACAAAGACTTCAAGTGTGGGATTTCCTCGGGAATCAAGGATCTCTAATGCGTGGATCGAGTGGATGCGGCTCATCGTAACCTGTGTTGTTGCGAGACAGAGGCAATTAAAGCGCAATAAGATTCAAAACGCAAGGAGGAAATCCTCTCCTCTTCCAAAGCTTTCTGCACGGCGCAGTCAGGTTCTGTCATATGGGCGCAGTCGGGGTAGCGGCATTCAGGGCTTAAGGCTACGATTTCAGGAAAGTAATCGACGACCTCTTCTTTTTTCAGGTCCCAAAGACCAAAGCTGCGGATCCCGGGGGTGTCGATGCAAAACCCGCCGCATTCTAAAGGGATCAGATGAGTTGTGGTCGTCGTATGGGATCCTTTGCCTGTCTTCTGTACGACCGAACCTGTACGCATCGTGGTTCCGGCAACAAGGTTGATCAGAGAGGATTTGCCGACGCCGGACTGCCCTGAAAAGACAGATGTTTTACCTTGCATTAACGCACGGAGGGATTCGATCCCTTCGCCGGTCGAGGTGCTAATGGAAATAACTGGGATGTCAAGGGCGGCATAAGCTTTCAGGAATTGAGCGTAGATCTCTTTTTCGACCTCAAGGTCGATCTCGGAAACGGTTTCAGGCGGGTGATCGAAGAGGTCGATTTTATTGACGACGATGATAGGCTTCATGTTCCCTTTAAGCGCTGCGATGATATAGCGGTCGACAAGGGGAGGTTTGAGCATGGGCTGCACGACGCTGCAGGTGATGAGGACCTGGTCGATGTTCACAGCGATCAGCTGCTCTTTGTTGCGCGAGAGGTTATCGGCTCTGGACAGGATCGAATGCCGCTCTTCGATGAAGGAAATAGTTCCTTGGCCGCTGCCCTTGTTTTCAAAGCGGACAAAATCTCCAACGGCGATCAGGTTTTTTGCCCGATTTTTTTCTTGTTTTAAGCTCCCTTTAAGAGAACAGATGAGCTCTTCGCCGTTGTAATCGACGATGATCCCTTCCGGGGCAATGGCAAGAACCCTCCCTTTTTCCAGCGATTCGTCGATGGGCTGCTCATCGCGTAAAAGAGCATGCTTTTTGAGTTGGTCTTGGTCGGATTTCTTGTATTTAGAGCGGTCTTTGCTCGAGGCCATTTTGCGTTCTTTTCGATGAGCCTTCCGATCTTTGGAATAAAAATCTTCCTCGAGGTGGTAGAACTCATCATCTTTTCCCATGGAAGCCCCCTTGGAGGTGAAACATGAGGATGGCGCCGGCGGCGGAAACATTTAACGATTCCATCTCTTGGCTCATGGGGATAGCAATAGCTGTCCCGTTGTTTTTTAAATTGGAATGCGCCCCATGGGCTTCGTTGCCAAGGACTAAAGCTATCGGTTGTTCTGGAGCGATCAAGTCCACGGCCTTGCCTTTGGCATCGGCGATCAGAAGTTTCAGCCCGTTATTTTGGACAAGGTCGAACAGTTCTTCATAGGGGCCTTGACGAAGCTTTAACTTGAACGTAGCCCCTTTGGCTGCACGCAGCGCCTTGTCGTTAAAGGGGTCTGCTGTTCCGGGAGTCAGAAAGGCGCCTTCCCATCCGAGGGCTAACGCGGTCCGCAACAGATTGCCTAGATTGCCAGGATCTGTGATTTGATCAAGAATAAGAAGAGGCCGGCATCCGTTTAAATCGGAGGGGGGAGGCAGTAAGATTTCAGCGGCAAGGGGCTCGGGAGCTTTGAGGGAGGTCACTTTCTTCATGATCTCTTCGGTGACGACGAGAGTTTGCTCCGCCCTTAGAGTTGCGGGCGGCGTGTATCCTTGCGTGATCAAAACCGTTTTGAAGATATGGGTAGCGCTTAGCTCGGAAACGAGCTTAATGCCTGAAATTAATGCCGTATGAACGCTCGAGCGGTACCTGCGGTCGTCCCGCAGTTTGACCAGGTGCTTGACAATCGGGTGTTGTAAACTCGAGACATCTCGTGCTATCATGAAAAATAATTTGAAGGGCAAGTAGCGTAGCAATCATGGCAGAAACATCATTCTCAGGCAAGAAAGAACCCGAGCATCCTAATAAATCCCAGGGCAAAAGGCCTCCCCCGGCGTTTTTTGGAAAATTGGGGTTCAGGGTCTTTTTTGTCGCTCTGATCTTTCTTGTGGTTCCTATGCTGATCCATTCCTGGGTCAAGTACCTGGAAGACAACGCCTATCATAAAAAACTCCTCTTTGTCGGCTTAAGTGAAATCGTCACCGGAAAAGCGGGGTTTACAAAGCAGATCGTTCAAGATAAAACTTATATCATGGACCTTCTTGCCGCCCTGATCACAAAGGATGTCGCCGAAGGGAAGTTCAATCAAAACCTTGAAGCCTTCGATTCCTTGTTCGGCATTGTTAACAGAGATCGGATAACAGGGGCCCTCTTTTATCAGTCCTTGGACGCAAATGGAGAATTCAATTGCGATGTCTCGTCGGAAAAGCTTTTAGTCGGGGAAAAAAATATTTTTAGCTCTCAGCAGCAGCAGGCTATTAAAAATGGGGAAAGCGTCTTTCTGGACATAGACCCTATCACCTCGATTGTTGAAATTTTTATTAGCAGGCCGGTCTACGTGCTCAATTCCAATGTGGCAATTGGAACCATTACCTTGAGCTTGGATGCATTGGCTTTGCTGAATTGGATAGCCATGGTGGAAGCAGGCCCTTTGTTTTTTCAAATTTCCTTTCTAGGAAAAGAGGGGCGTCCCTACGTTGGGCAAATCGGTCAAATCGATCCTTCCGAAATTTACGTCTTTAAGGTAGACCCCTATTATGACTCGGAGGTCCTTTTCAGCCAGGTGAAGCAAACTCCCATGGGCAAAGAGTATTTGCGGGTGTTCGGCCAGACAAAAGAGATGCTCGGAGTCCAAGTTGCAGTTCCTGGGACGGATTTCAATATCATGGCCGTGTCTACCTTGGAAACGGTCAAGATCCAGCCGTCGTCGGCGATGATCACAACGCTTCTTAATATCATTTTGATCTACCTTGTTATCGGGGGCGGACTTGCGCTTTTGATCACAATTCGGATATCGCGTCCCTTGAACGCCTTATGCGGAGTCATGGAGAATGTGGAAAGAGGGAACTTGTCCGCGCGGTACCATCATGACCGGGTCGGATTTGAAATTAATGTCCTTGGGCACACCTTTAACCGGATGATCGACTCTGTGCTCCATCATGTGGAAGAGGCGCGCAATGAGCGGATGGCGCGCGAGCTCTTGTCCAAAGAACTCAAGATCGGGCACGACATCCAAAGAAGCATTTTACCAAGGGAGCGCCCCGATATTCCAGGCGTAGAGATCGCAACAGGCTTTCAAGGCGCGCGGGAAGTAGCAGGCGATTTCTATGATATTTTTTCAGCCGGAGACAAAAAGCTACTCATTTCCGTTGCCGATGCGGCAGGAAAAGGAATTTCAGCCTGTTTGTATTCGCTGTGCGCCCGCAGCATGTTCCGAAGTTTTGCCGCGTCGGCAAACAACTTGGAAAAGACCATCTTGGAAACGAACAACCTCTTTTGCTTGGACACAGCGGAAAGCGGAAATTTCGTGACGGCTTGGGTTGGGATTCTGGAGCCGGAGACCCGCACATTGCAATATGCTTCTTGCGGACATCTTCCTGCGATTTTGCGTAAGCCCGATGGAACGATTACCGAGATCGCAACTCCGGGAATTGCCCTTGGAGTGATGCCGATCCAGGAAGCGGCCGTTGCGCAAGTCCAGTTGGAAAAAGGGGATATGCTTGTTCTCTATACAGATGGGATCATCGATTCCCAAGATTCTTATTTCGAATTTTATGGTAAGAAACGGCTCATTGAAGTGATTAAAAAAGAGGGTGGAAAGACGGCTGAGGATCTCGTGGATGCCATTTTGGGAAGCGTCGAAATGTTCTCCTTGAACATCCCCCTTGTCGATGACCGGACCCTCCTTGTGATCCGGATGGTATAATAAACCAACTTAAGATCATTGATCTCGATGTCCATTCAGCTTGATTCTAAGAGACTGTTAACAGCCTCCAAACTGTTGTAAATTGGAGTTTAAACCGGTAGATGGAATCCGTTTTGATCTTTCCTCATCAGCTTTTTGAGAAACATCCAGGCCTTAAGAAGGGGCGTCACATCTTTCTCATCGAAGATCCTCGGTTTTTCTCTGAATTTCGTTTTCATCAAAAGAAGCTGATCTTTCATCGAGCATCTCTTAAAAATTTTGAAAAACTTCTCAATCAGAAGGGTTATAAAACCCACTACGTTGAAGGCGATTTGGAGAGTCAGCTGAAGCTAATGCGCTTTTCCACGTTGCATGTGGCAGAACTTGATGATATCCGGTTAGAAAAAAAACTGGCTGCTTTAGCAAAAAGACTTAAAATCAAATTAGAAGTTGTTCGAAGTCCAGGCTTCATGACAAGCGCAAGTGAATTCCAAATCCTTTTCAAAGGTAAAAAGCGCTTTAGTTTTGAAAGATTTTACATTTTTCAAAGAAAAAAGTTCGATCTGCTGCTAAATGAAAAGGGAAAGCCGAAAGGGGGCAAATGGAGCTTGGATCAAGAAAATCGGAAGAGGTTGCCCAATTCTCTTAAGATCCCACAAGCGCTGAAATTTTCAAAGACGAAAGAAGTCCAAGAAGCAATCTCATATATAAAGAAAAAGTACCCTGCGAATCCTGGAAGTTCAGATTTCTTTAACTATCCAACAACTCACGCGCAGGCAAAAAAAGCGCTTAAGAATTTCCTGGAGAAGCGCCTGAATTTTTTTGGAGATTATGAAGATGCGATCGCTCAAAAAGAGCAGATTCTGTTTCACTCATGTCTCTCGCCCCTTCTTAATGCAGGACTTTTAACTCCTGATCAAGTCATAGCAGAGACCATGCGGTATTGTCTAAAGCACGAGGTGCGGCTAAATAGCCTCGAGGGGTTTGTAAGGCAAGTGATTGGCTGGAGGGAGTTTGTGCGGGGGGTGTATGGTGCGATTGGTGAAAAACAGCGAATTCAGAACTTTTTTAATCATGCCAGGAAATTACCTAAATCCTTTTATGATGGGACTACTGGAATTGTTCCGATTGATGCCACGATCAAAAAATTGGAAAAGCATGCATATTTGCATCATATCGAAAGACTTATGCTACTGGGAAATTTCTTTTTGTTATGTGAATTCGATCCAAACGAGATCTACAGATGGTTTATGGAATTTTTCATCGATGCATATGACTGGGTGATGGTTCCAAATGTCTATGGAATGAGCCAGTATGCCGATGGTGGGATGATGACCACAAAACCTTATTTCAGTGGTTCCAACTACATTCTTAAAATGAGCGACTATCCCAAAGGACAATGGTGCGAGATCTGGGATGCTCTTTTCTGGCGCTTTATGATCAAACACATCAAATTTTTTGAAAAACAGCCGAGGTTGAGAGTATTATGTCTGACGGCCAAAAAAAAGAAGCGAGACCATGCCCTATTAAAAGTTGCAGAGGCTTTTTTGGAGAGGTTGAATTGAGTTGAGTTTTTGCGGCAGACGCCTCAGAGCTTATGGGGAAAAGTCTGATGCTCAAAATTTTCATGCTCGCTCGCCCCTTGCCAAATTCCCAATTCTTCAGGTTGTTTCGGTATAAATAAACCCATCTTTAAGGTAATCTCAGCTCAAAAACTTACGATCCTCCACTATGCCAGCACGCCCATTTGCCACATCCGTCGTTAAAAAACTCGCCGATGCAGGGCATGTTGCCTACTTTGCAGGCGGGTGGGTACGCGATTTCTTGATGAACCGCCGGTCTGACGATATCGACATTGCCACAAGCGCTTCCGTAGAAGAAATCCAAAACTTATTTCCTAAGACAATTCCTGTCGGCGTATCGTTTGGAATCGTGATCGTGGTCGAAGAAGGCCACCAATTCGAAGTTGCCACTTTCCGCAAAGACCGAGGCTATGTCGATGGGAGAAGGCCTACCGGGATCGATCCGGCAGACCCCAAGGAAGACGCTTTGCGGCGCGACTTTACGATCAATGGGATGTTCTATGATCCTTTAGCTGAAAAGCTCTATGATTTTGTCGGCGGTCAGGAAGACATTAAAAAAGGTGTTATCCGGGCGATCGGAAATCCGCACGAGCGATTTTTGGAAGACCGCCTTCGGATGATGCGCGCGGTGCGCTATTCAACGCGTTTCGACTTTCCTATTGAAAAGGCGACGTATCAAGCTATTCTCGATCACGCCGGCAGCCTTCTCCCGTCTGTTGCCATGGAAAGGATTTGGCAAGAGTTTAAAAAGATGTCCCACTTCGCTCATTTTGATTCGGGACTTCTCATTTTGCATCGCTTAAATTTGCTTCCAACGATTTTTCCATCTTTAAAAGAGGTGTCTTCAGAAGAAGTTGAACGGAGGCTGGCTCCTTTAAGCGCGTATCCGCCCGAATGCCCTGCAATTGCAGAGCTGATCGAATTATTTCCCAACCATTCCTTGGAACAGCTTCTTGAGCTATGCGAATATCTAAAACTCTCGAAGCAGGAGAGGGAGTTCGTCGCTTTTTTTCACCGAGCTAAAGAATTGCTGAGCATGCCCGATGAATGGCAGAACAACTTGGAAAAGATCGAATGGGCCCAATTCTACGCAAACCCGAGCTCCTATTTGTGCATTCAGATTTTTTCAGCCCATCTCCCTGAAGATAGAAGAGCATCCTATGTCCAGCGCCACTACCAGAGAATGCAGGAGCTTCTTCCCTTTGTCCATCGGATCCGCTCCCACAGTCCTGTCGTCAGATCTGAGCATCTGATGCAAGAAGGGGTGCAGCCCGGAAAAAAAATGGGAGCCCTTCTTAAAGAAGCGGAAAGGATCAGCGTTAACCTTGGGACTGAAGATCATGCCCGGATAATCGATCTCCTCAAAAATTCCCCTCTTTGGCATAATTAACCCATGTTCTTGAAGAAACTATCTGTAGTCTTAGCTTTCTTTGTCCTGGCCTGTTCTTTATTCATCGGGCTTGACCGTTTCGCCCATCATAAAAGTTCTCGCTTTTCGCCTGGCCATATTACCACCTCGTACTCATCCCCCGAATGGGAAATTCCTTCCGATCTCGTCGATGATCCCAAGCTTATCGATCACATTTTAAGCCAAAAATTCACCTATTTCAACAAAGGATCGCAAGCCTACGTCTATATTTCTGAAGATAAGAAGTACATTCTGAAATTCCTCAAGCAAAACAAGCTGCACCCTAACACTTGGCTGGCTTATCTGCCGTTTTCTTTCAACCCCCACTATCAACAGAGCTTTATTTTAAAAAAGAAGCTCCTAAGCACCTTTCGGGCAATAAAAACAGCCTTCTCTGACTTTAAACATGAAACGGGCCTTCTCTACGTCCACCTCAACCGCACGGATAACTTAAATAAAAAAGTCACCATTTTTGACCGGAAAGGGAATGTTCATGTGGTCGATTTAGATCAAACCAGCTTTTTGATTCAAAAGAAGGCCAATCTGATCTACGTGCGGATCACAGAGCTGATGTCCCAAGGCGAAACGGAGCAAGCGAAGCAGATCATCACTTCGGTATTCTCCCTTATCGATCAGCTAGGCAAGCGCGGCGTTGTCGATAATGATCCCATTTTACGCAAAAACTTTGGATTGATCGATGATAAGGCCGTCCAAATCGATATCGGCCGCATGAGGATCGATCCTTTAAGAATTCAGACCATGCAGTACAAGTATGAAGTTGCAAGCATCACTAAGAGTTTCAAAACCTGGATTGAGAAAAATTATCCTGAACTAGAAGAACATTTTGAGTCGAACCTCAAAGAAGTTTCCAGTTTTTGATACCTTGTTTCTCTGGATAGATAGAGCAAATTCACAAAACCCGGCTGAGCGCGGCATGCTCTAAGACTTAGCCTGGATCTCGTCAGCTTTGATCAGTTTACTTTTCTAGGATGGAGTTGATAGCGAAGTGGGCTTCGTCTTGGATGATGGGCACAAGCTCCGGATAGTGGGATTGGGCCCAATGGTCCATTGCTTCTGCAATTCTCAAGACTTCTCTTTGATAGTGGTGCGGTTGCTGAATGGCATCATCGGGAACGAGGCTTCCGCAATCGATGATCACCGCTTCGTCCTCAATAAACCCGTAGTTGTTTCGTACTCCGATATCGAGGTCTGCAAACCCTTGTTCGCAGCGGGCTACTACGACTTGGAGCAGCGAGCGGATGCATTTGTGGACCCGTTCTTCCTCTCCTTGCTTCATCAATTTGACCAAATGGTCATAGATCCTGACGGCTTTTCTTTGTAAAAAAAACTCTTTGGAATCAAGATCTACCAGGTATTTCTTTCCTCCTTTATCAAACAAGGTCGCTTTTGTTTTAAGGTCGCGCGTTTTGTTCAAATGGATAAAGAGAAGTCCGGTCTCATCTTGAAGGTAGTCATAGGAAGCTTTAATGCTGGAAAAAACTTCATTGATCAGTTGTTTTCTTTTTTCGACGTTGTTAAAGCGATAATTTTCAAGAAGGGAAAAAGGAAAATCGTTCAACCAATCTTTAGGGAGCAATTGGTGCATTTTGAAAAATTTCAAAACAAACTGTCCGTCTTCGCTTTGGAAGACATAGCACTGCTCCCCGGACCCCAAATAATAAAAGGGCTGGGAAAAGACATTTGTCACGAAGCAGCTGATCTCTTCCTGATTTAAAGGAGGGACGCCCCACATTTCATTGTAGGTGAGCTTTGAGGAGATCTTTTCAACATTAAAACCTTGGCTTCTGCAGCAAAAAGCGATCCCGACCCCCAACATGACAAGAGGAAATAGCATGACTAGAAAAAGAGACTTGTTGCCCTTATGCTTTTTTTTCATGGAGCCGAAGTGCCTGAAAAACGGTGTAATTTGGGATGCGCGAAGAAGATAGCAAAATGGAAAGACAAACGCAATGGAATTAAATTTTTAGTCTTGAAAAGCGGTCGCTAAACTCGGAAGAGCTCCAAAATCGTCAGGCATTCTGGACATCGGAGATCGGCAACCGGCTCTTAAATTTCTAAAAATCCGCAGAGTCAAAGATCAAGGCTCTGTCTTATTAAAAAGCTTCATTCGATTTTCTGGTTCTTTTGAGGAGAGTCGTTAAGGAATTTTTCCGGATTTTCAGAAAGAGAGATCTTGCATCCTTCGCTGCACAGATTGTATTCCGTTCCGTTGTGGACGTAGGAGTCAACGCCATTGATCGGCTTTCCCGATACCGGGCAGTTCGTGTTGCCGGCATTTGCAGGAGTTTTTTCGATACGATTGTCAACCTGGTCAGCTTGAACCAGAGCGCCGCAGAGCAGAAACAGGGCAAAGAGCATTGTTTTCATTGTCTTAATTCCTCTTAAATTCGAAACGTGGGGTGTATATAACGGGATTGTAAAGCAAATCAGGATTTTTTTCCTATATGCTAGAGTCTTCTTCCTGTTAGAATGATTCTTGAACTTAAGGACTGGAAATGACTACAAAAATTCGAGCTCTTTCAGAACAGACCATCAATCAGATCGCAGCTGGCGAGGTGATCGAAAGTCCTGCTTCCGTTGTTAAAGAGTTGGTGGAAAACGGCATTGACGCCGGAGCTTCACGCCTCGTTGTCGAAATTTCAGGAGGCGGACATCAGCTCATCCGCGTTTCAGATAATGGGATCGGGATGGGAAAGGAAGACGCTCTTCTGTGTTTGGAAAGGCACGCGACCTCCAAAATTAGCAAAGCGGACGATCTGATCGTTTTGGCAACGATGGGATTTCGCGGCGAAGCTCTCGCTTCGATTGCTTCGATCTCAAAAATGCGGATAGTGACAGCGGAAGAAAATGAAACGGGAACGGAAGTTGAAGTCGAAGGGGGTAAGATCGTCCACGTGGGAGATGCCTCCCGCCCAAGAGGCACAACGATGGAAGTGCGCTCTCTTTTCTATAATGTCCCTGCGCGCAAAAAGTTTCAAAAATCTCCTGCGGCATCTGTTGCCGATGTGACCAAGATCGTCACGCAACAGGCGCTGGCGCATCCCGAAATAGGGTTTGAATTGATTGTGCAGGACCAAACCGTTTTTTCCGTTCAGGCTGTTGGACAAGAAAGCATCGTTGAAGGCCTTTGTCAGAGAAGCGCCCATCTTTTGGGCGGGCATTTTCAAACCGATGTGTTAAAGATGGACCTCATGCAGGGAGCCTGCCGTCTAAAAGGGGTGATCGGATCGCCGCTTGCCCACCGCCATAACCGTTCCGGGCAGAACCTGTTTATCAATCGCCGGCCTGTCTCATGCCCATTAATTTCCTATGCGATACGGGATGCTTACGGCACACGCCTTCCTTCCGACCGACACCCCATCTTCTCTTTGCACTTAGAGGTCCCTTCCTACCTAGTCGATGTCAACGTCCACCCTCAAAAAAAAGAAGTGCGCCTTCGCGATGAGAGGGGTTTGCGCGAGAGCATTCAGACGGCTGTCCATTTGGCCTTGCAGCATAAAGAAGGAGTCGTGCAAAACCAATCGCCTATCGACGAAAAGTTGTTCCTGTGCGAAGAGGCGGGAAGCAGTTCTGTTCCCTTCTTTGACCCAAGCGATCTTCCTGTTTCGATGTTCCGTGAAGAGGCTAGTGCCATTAGCCGTGAAGAAGAGCTGCTTCCTCCGGCTCCTTCGTTCCGAACGATTGGCATTTTCTCCCATTATTTAATTGTGGAGGCCGGCGAGGCTCTGACAGAATGCGGCAACTTTTCCGCCGAGGGAGGAGTTGTTCTGGTTGATCTCCTCGCGTCTTTTGCCCGCATCCAATTCGACACGTTTGTAAATCATTCTGAATCATCAGCCGCCCGCCAAGGCCTGTTGATCCCTGCGGTGCTGACCGTTTCGGTCGACGAAGAGATTTTGCTGCATGCCTATGAGGAAGAGATGGTTAAAATCGGGTTCGATATCCGCCAATGCGGGAAGAACAAATTCATCGTCGATGCTATTCCTCCATTCGTCGAAGCGGGGCAAACGCTCGATGCCTTAAGGGAAATTCTCGTCGAGCTTGGCGAGGGACAAGCGGGGCGGCTGAGCGCAGAAGAAAGGATGCGTAAGCTTGCACAAGCAGCTTCCCGATTTGCTCGCGGACGGAAAAAGGGCTTTATGCTACAAGAGGCTGAAGAGATCCTGAAACAATTGATGCAGACTTCGAGCCCGAGCTTTTGTCCCAAGGGCAATTTGACAATGATCCACATGAGCCAAGATGAGATCGAAAAAAAATTCAATAATCCAAAGCGATAAGACTTCTTTGCGCAAGCGGCTGCAATGCCTTAAGAGGAAATTGACAGCGGAATCGCTCGATGCCTGCCTTATCGATTCGCCCCTGGATTTGTTCTATTACACAGGCCTTAAGCTATCGGCAGGCTATTTAATTGTTTCCCATCAATCAGCCTCCCTTTTTGTCGACGGAAGATACATTCAAATGGCAAAAGAGAAAGCGCCGATGCAGGTCTTTTTAGAGGGACCGGGCAGCCTTGAAAGCTTTCTTAAGAAAGAGAACGCTAAAAAAATGGCCTTTGACAGCGGCCGCGTTCCCTATGATCAGTTTATAAGGCTAAAGAAACGAGGAAAGCCCATTGGTATTCAATTGATTCCGGACTCCCCTTTTTTTCAAGCGCTGCGCGCTGTAAAAGACGAGGAAGAAATTGAGAAGATGCGGCGTAGCGCAAAGCTTGCTTATAAGGGTTTTTTATTTATCAGAGGAATTTTAAAGGCAGGCATCACCGAAAGGGAGGTCGCCCGAAAATTTGAGATTTTCTGTTTGAGCCAAGGCGCGGAAAAACTTTCCTTTGAGCCGATCATTGCCTTTGGAGCCAACAGCGCCATGCCCCATTACAGGCCGCAGCAAGTGCCCTTGAAATCGGGGGACATCGTCTTGATCGACATTGGAGTCGTGCTGGACCAGTATCATTCCGACATGACCCGTGTCCTCTTTTTCCAAAAGCAGGATGTGTTTTTTAAGCGGATCTACGAAGTCGTGCTTAAGTCCCAGAAGGCGGCCCTTGCAGAATGCTGTCCCGGCGTTGCAGTTGAAGAGTTGGACCTTGCAGCGCGGAAGATCATGCGCAAAGAGAAGCTGGAACCCCATTTTTTGCACAGCTTAGGCCATGGGATCGGCCTTGAGACCCATGAGTATCCTAGGATCAGAAGCCAAGGAAAAGATACAAAAGTCCATTTAAAGCCCGGAATGGCAGTCACAGTGGAGCCCGGTTTGTATTTTCAGGGGCGGGGCGGAATTAGGTATGAAGATACAGTGATAGTCACAGAGTCGGGGCACGAGAATTTATACCCTGAAATGGACAATTCGTTGCTGATTGTTAAATCCTCTAGAGGAAAATAAATGAGTTTACGTTATCGGTTATTCCTTTGGATCAGCTCTCTATTTCTTATAGCAGGGATGGTAACGTATGCTTTAGAGTTGTTCATCACCAAAAAACAGATGGAAAAAACTCGCGAGGAGCTGAAGAATAAGGTTATCAATGCTAATGAAACGAAGCGGAAGCACATCGAGAAGTTTTTAGCGACGGCGATCGGCGAAAACCAAGCAAAGGTCGACGTCCTGCTTCAGAGGTTAACGAGTTATCCGGCTCAGGCTTCAGCGTTTGCGCCAACATTGAAAAATTATGAAAAAGGAACGTGGCTGCATGCAGCAGAAGTGCTGCATAATAATAATTGGCTGGATTTTATCCAAAATACCAACCAGGACAAGCTTACCTCCCTCATTATTCCACGCATAACGGCCCTGGACCATTCGTTCCGAGTCGAAATCAATGATGACCTTGCCTGGATTTTAATGGGAGACCTTTCAAAACATCCGGAACCTTACTTGGGGATTCGCGTCCGTTTTGATGCTAGGCACACAACTCCGAACCATGCTCCGAATGAAATAATTGAAAGCTCGGGGAAGATTCCCAGAGGCTATCTGTTATTTTCATGGAAGCAGCTGATTAGTCCCGATCAACAAGCCCTGCAAGCGCCCATTTTTACCGGAGTCATCCCTTCCTTCCAAACGAATTTGATTGTGCCTTGGGCTGATGGCACTCAGCTTAATATCCCTCGCTTTTACACGAACTTTCAACTTGCTCTGCAATACTTGGAAAAAGGGATTGCTAAAAGTTCTGAAAATCAGGTTGATCAAGCAAAGAAATGGATTGAAGAGGAATTCACAAGATTAGGACTAGACTTGCATCAGGTGAAGATCCCAAAAGATTTATATAAGCAGGTTCCTTCTCCCTTTCTGAGAAAGGAATTGGACGAGCTCATTATGAGGTATGATCAGCTCTACTTGATCTGGTGTTTGGCGGCAATGAATGATACAGGTATCTTTGGAAATAGCCTTTTTTCTTCTGCCTCGCCGAAGGGGATTGCCGTCCATTTTGGAACAAGCGAATACGGTGAAGGACTCCATACAAAAGATGTTTTCTTTCCAACGGAAGCATTCGATGATGCGTCCTATTTTAAAAAGTTTTTACCTCCCGACCTCTCCTCCAATTTAAGTTCGCATATCGCCGTATTCCGTCCCTTCAATCTACCTCATGTCTTCTTTGGCAACACGGCAAAGTTTCTGGTCGAGGACGGAGAAGTTCAAAAAGCGGGATATTTGACGCTAGGGCTGGATGCAGATGTGATCCTTCAAAAACTGGTCCTTTCGACGCATCAGACAGCTTTGCTAGTGTCCGAGAACAAGCTCATGGGTGGGTTTTCCGATCAGGGAGTCAGATTTAATTTGAATGAGAATATTGATTTGCCGATCAACTCGATGATGGCTAACAATTCCGGAACAGTGCAATGGGGCGATGATGACTATTACTACATCATGATGACTCCCTTTTCCAACCTTGATATCCACTTTGTCTTGTTAAATCCTGCAGCCAAAGAGTTCGCTCTTCTCAACAGCATGAACCAAAGTGCGGTCGAACTTGTCGATGGAATCTTAATGAATATCCATATCATCGGTATCTCAGTGCTAATCCTTGCAATCCTCATCTTGCACTATCTTTCCCGAAGGATCACTCAACCGATCTCTCAGCTTGCAACGGCGACCTGCGAAATCGGCGAAGGCCGTTTGGAAGATGTTGAGATTCCGGTCCCCTCTGCGAAAGATACTGACGAAGTGGCTTCCTTGTGCCGCAGTTTTGAGCAGATGGTCAAAGGCCTCCAGGAAAAAGAAAAGGTGAAGGCCGTGCTCAACAAAGTGGTCTCTCAGGAAATTGCTCAAGAGATTTTAAAAGGCCACATCCGTCTTGGAGGAGAGGAAAAGAAAGTATCGATCCTGTTCGCCGACATCCGTAATTTTACGAAAATGACCCAGGCCATGTCGCCAAAAGAGATCGTTGACCTGCTCAATGTCTGCATGACAAAAATTTCATCTCTAGTTGACCAGCATGGAGGCGTCATCGATAAATATGTGGGCGATGAGGCTATGGCCCTGTTCGGGGCCCCGGTGGAAACTCAGAACTCTGCCTATAAAGCGATCTTAAGCGCTATTGGAATGATCGAGGCGTTAAGAAAGTGGAACGAACAGAGAAAAAGGCAGGAGCTTCCTCCGGTTGAAATGGGAATCGGAATCC
>JAFEGV010000003.1 GCA_018239665.1 Verrucomicrobiota bacterium
TTAAACTCCATCCACCCTTTTACGATGTGGAAAAATAAATTTTAACTTTTTTCTTTTATGTTTGCTCTAGCTATTCTCTTTTTAAGAGGAAATCATGGATGAGATCTACGGCTACATCGAGAACATCGTCTTCGCCGAAGAAGAAAAAGGCTTTACCGTTGCGCGTTTAAAAGAGCCTAAGAAAAAAGAGCTCACCTGCATTGTCGGCATCATGCCATCGGTCCAGCCGGGAGAGACGATCCGTTGCAAAGGCGCCTGGAAGCACCATCCTCAGCATGGGCCGCAGTTCGAAGTTGCCTCTTTTGACCTGGAAGCGCCGACCGATCTGCTCGGCATTCAGAAGTATCTCGAATCGGGAATGATCAAAGGGATCGGACCTGTTTATGCAGAGAGGATCGTCAAGCAGTTCGGCATCCACACTCTCGATGTGATCGACCAATGCCCCGACCGCTTGCTCGATATTTCCGGGATCGGAGACAAGCGGATCGAAAGGATCAAGACCTGCTGGACGGAGCAGCGCTCGATCCGCGATGTGATGATCTTTCTGAGAGGGCATGGAGTAAGCCCTTCGTTTGCGCAAAAGATCTACAGGGCCTACGGCGATAAAAGCATCCACAAGGTCTCATCGAACCCCTACCAGCTTGCCAAAGACATCCACGGGATCGGATTTAAATCGGCCGATACGATTGCCAGCGGCTTAGGGATCCCCCAAGACTCCCCTGCGCGGATCGACGCGGGGATCGAGCACGCCCTTTGGGAACTGAGCAATGAAGGGCATGTCTGCTATCCGCGCGGCGAACTTGTGCCGGAAGTTCAAAACATGCTCCAAGTGACTTTAGCCCAAATCGAAGAGCGGGTGAGCGAGCAGCTTAAAATCGGAAACATCGTTGAAGAGGAAGGCCTGATCTGGGTCAAGCCTCTCTATCTTGCCGAAATCGGGATCGCTAGGGAACTGGCGAGGATCACCCAATCTCCCTGCAGGATCCGGAATGTCCATCTTGAAAAAGCGCTCCAATGGGTCGAGCAGCAGTTGAAGATCGAGCTTGCGCCGGAGCAAAAGGTAGCCGTTACCCAAGGCGTAAACGAGAAAGTCCTGATCGTGACAGGCGGCCCCGGTACGGGAAAGAGCACGATCACAAAAGCGATCCTTGCCATTACGGAAAAAATCGCTCCGAAGATTGTGTTAGCAGCCCCAACAGGAAGGGCCGCCAAGCGGATAAGCGAGATCACGCATAAAAAAGCGTTCACGATCCATGCGCTGCTTGAGATGGACTTTAAAGCGGGAGGCTTCAAGCGCAACCGCCAAAATCCGATCGCCTGCGACCTTCTCATCATCGATGAGGCGAGCATGATCGACACGCAGTTGATGAACCATCTGCTTAAAGCGGTTCCGAGCGATGCACGGTTGATCTTGATCGGCGACATCGACCAGCTTCCCAGCGTCGGCCCCGGCAATGTGCTCAAAGACCTGATCCAATCGCAGCGCCTTCCCGTCTCCGAGCTCAAGAAGATCTTCCGGCAAGCGGCGGGCTCGCAGATCATCACCAACGCCCACAGGATCAACGAAGGGCAATTTCCCGACATCAGCTACCACCCGCGCAGCGATTTCCGTTTTATCGAAGCGGAAACGCCCGAGGATGTGCTCAAGACGGTCCTCGACCTGGTGATGACGCAGCTTCCCAAAAGCCATCGGCTGCACCGCTTTGACGACATCCAAGTCCTAGCGCCGATGAAAAAAGGGATCATCGGGATCGAAAACCTCAACGTCACCCTGCAAAAAAACCTCAACCCCTCCCCTACCCCCCTTTTTCGGATGGGAAAATGCCTGCACGTCGGCGATAAAGTGATGCAAATCCGCAACAACTACGAAAAAGAGGTGTACAACGGCGATGTCGGAAAAATTGTCACGATCGATCTTACCGACCAGCAGATCAAAGTGTCCTTTGACGGAAAGATCGTCGAGTATGAATTCCTCGAGCTCGATGAGATCGTTCTTGCTTATGCGGTCTCGATCCACAAATACCAAGGGAGCGAGTGCCCTTGCGTGATCATCCCTGTCCACACGACCCATTTCAAAATGCTCTACAAGAACCTGCTCTACACGGGCATCACCCGCGGCAAAAAGCTCGTCGTCCTCGTCGGCACGAAAAAAGCGCTGGCCATCGCTGTCAACAATGCAGAGGTGCAGCGCCGCTATACGGGCCTGCGGCAAGCGGTGTGCAATTTCTTAAGCGCAACATACGTTCCCGAGCCTCCCTTGCAGCCGAGCCTCTTTTCATCCTGCTGACCAGCTTTTTTAGATTAGATCTCTTGCCAAAATCACCTTCCGTTCTTAGAATCACCCCGCTTTTTTCACCACGACACAAGGAAAGATCACCATGGCAACCGCTCTAACTGCTTACGGACAAACAGGATTGACTACTCCTCCGCCTTTTCAAGAAACCTCTCCCGAGTTCCAAGGTTTTATCCAGACTATCTCCAATTATCTCAAACAAGATTCCTACCACGACCTGGAGTTCTTTTTTCATACGAGCATCGAGATCTTTCGCCCGACCTTAGAAACGTCTAATGAACTTGATCGTCTTTTAGAAAGCTATGTAGCTAAGTCGGCCAATTCTGAAGACTGCGTACGCGCCCTCCGCCTTGGCTCCATAATGGAAAAACACAGCGTCAATGCCAATTGGATAAAAATCGCCCAGGCGATCTGCTACATGCAACAAGGAAACCGAGTTGATATGGAAGCGCTTGTTAAGGATATGGTCTTATCAGATGCGCATCCCTTGCAACAAGGACTCTACAAGACGATCTTAGAAGGCCATCTCGAAATCTATGGCGATTTAAGAAATCGCAATATGCAATATTTCGTTCAGCAGATGATCACTGAATATCGGAACATGGCATCAAGGCTTGCTCCACCTGAAGTGCTTCCGTTTGGCGTGTTGAAGATCTAGCGGCATGTTTGGCTATGATGGGACGATCCGCACTCTAGAGGAGAAAGCATTGATGAACTTCATGTTTTTCGACGAAGCATATGATTCATATGTTCAAGGAGGAAAGCATGAACAAACCCCAAAAGTTTTTTCAGTTTTTTCTTTAGATTGCGAGTAGATCTATCCTCTTTCTGACAGAACAAACTTATTATTATATATTGCAAACATTACAAAACTATCATAAAATTAATCACTTTCAATTTTTCAACAAAAAGGAGATCAAAATGACATCAACAGTCCAACCAGGGCTTCCGACCGGTTTCCATACCCAGCAAGCTTCTGCTGAGTCTTTTCAAACCTTTAGAGCAACAGTCTGTCAGTTTTTGGAAGCGAAAGACTATAAAGGCCTCGATGAATACTTCCATGCCTGCCACGAATTGTATCGTTCCATTTTGGTACAGGTGAAGTCTTTTGACTGCATTTTGGAAACGCTCCTGGAAAAGCCTCTCAACGATGATGATTGCATCCGAGCTTTCAGATTGGCCGGCATGATGGAAAAGAATGGCTATAGTCCGGCTTGGTCTAAAATTTGCCAAGCGATGTGCTATTTGCAATTTGGGAATAAAATTGACGGGAACTTCCTTGTTCAAAGTATGATCGATGCAGACCTAACAGCCGTGGAAGACGGCAATCGTTTCATCGACTTGTTCAATACTTACAAGAGAATCTATTCTTCCACTGGAAATTCCGTCATGTTCGATCGGATAGATAACCTCTTGAATCGTTATAACGAAATCAAAGGCCAAGCTTCTTCGTCAACCTCCATTCCTTTTGGAGAAACTAAGGTATAGGAAGAGCATAACAGTCAGCAAGTCCATCCGCCTGGCGGATGGACCGCTTCTCGACAGTAAGGTCCTATTGGAAATGTATCTACGGACATGCCGCCTATATTTCTTTCTAGTTGCCCAATAACGGGATAGCTTTCTACAATCGCCAAGATTTTATCCACTATCTGACAAAAAGGAGTCCCTATGTGCGCTGCGAGAACAACCCCTGCCTTTATTCCCCGAGGATCGGAAATCCCTGCATCATTTAATCCTACCCTCAAAGAATTCGAAAGCTTTGTCGATGCGCTCCGCACCCACTTGGATGACCAAAGCTACGGAGAGCTGAACCACTTTTTCTAATTTAACTCCACTCCATATCGTCCTCTTCTCGAGCAAAAGGGAACGCTCGACGGAATATTGGAAGAGCTCTTAGGAAAGCCTCGAGATCCAGAGAATTGCACGCGAGCTTTTCAATTGGCCCTATTGATGAAAGACAACTTGCTAAGCCCTCGCTGGGCCACAGTTTGCCAAACGATCTGTTTGTTTCGGGAAGGAAACATTGCAGAAGGGAATCAACTTGTCCACTCCATGCTCGAAAGGGACAAAAGCGATGAGATGAGTCGAAAAAAATACATCACGACGCTCAAAGAGCATGTCACCCTCTACTCCTTCAATAACAATCCTGCAATGCTGAAAGAAATTCAAAACATCCTGGCACTGTATAACGAATTTGCAGGCCAGCCTGCAGCGCATACGCCCTTTCCATTGGGATTCGACAAGGCATAACAATGAGCATGATCGCTCAAGTCCATTCTGCAAGCCTCTCGCCTGGCGAATCTCACAGCCAGGCGGATGGATTTGCCGATGCGATGCACTCCTACTTGCAGAGCAGCACCTTTGAAAAGCTCGCAGCCTATTTTCGTCTTAACCATCCGATCTACAGCCGTGATCCCATATGGGGAAAAAGCTTCGATCTGCTTCTGGAAAAATGCCTGAAAAAACCTGAAAAGACCGTCGAGGATTGGACAAGGACCCTGCAGGTTGCGCGCCTGGTTGAACCGTCTTGTCCCGAATGGGCGAAGATTGCGCAGGCGATCTGCTGCTTCGAGCTTGGGGATGAGGCTGAGGGCGATGCCCTCATTGCAACAATGATCGGGTCTGATGCCCAGCAAGATGCTTCTCCATCCCATCTGACAGAGCTTGTACGCCGCCAGTGGCGGTTGGGATATGCAAGCGAAGCTCAGATCGCTGGGACGTTCTCCAACGTGCTGCAAAGATACGATGCCGGTTCACAGCCTCCGGTGCCTAAAAGCAACGCGATCCCTCTTCATTACATCCGCGCTTAACTGTTTAGTTGTTCGACCAAATGAAAAAATTGATATAGACCGCATAAGAGACCCATGCCAAGTAAGGAAGGAGCAAATAGCTTCCCCAATGGGTATGCCTCCACATAGCGCCGATCGTTAAGACGATAAAAATCCACAGGAGGACGATATCGAAGAAGGCAATTCCTGGACTTTCCAAGTAAAAAAACAGGAATGACCAGATAAAATTGAGAAATAATTGAACCCCAAAACAGAGAAAGGCTCTTTTCTTTTTTGCTGTTTTGCTCTGCCACAACAGCGCCAGGGCGACTGCCATCATGCTATAGAGGACCGTCCAGATGATGGGAAAAACGAAATTCGGCGGGGTGAAGATAGGCTTGATCAAATGGGGATACCACTGTTTGATCCCATGCCCCGTCAGAAGTCCCATCAGCCATCCGCCTCCTAAGCAAAGGATGAGGGACGGAATAAACTTTTGCAAAAATCCACTTGTTTTCTTTGGATAGCCCATTACACCTGCACGATATTCGTTGCTCTTACTTGATACATTGTACTAACCTTTCAAAAAAAACCAGACCGATGTTGTCTTGGAGTTCGCCGATGAAACTATTATTGATGGGAGCCGGCTATGTCGGGACAGCCCTTCTTCGCCAGCTTCAGGGTCTTACCCCAGAGGTCTACATCACGACAACGCGTGAAGACAAGGTCGAAACTCTAAGACCTTATGGAAAAGACGTTCTGCTTCTAGGTGCCAATTCCGATGAAAAGCTCAAAGAATGGATTTCTTTCTGCGATGCGATGATCGTCCTTGTCGCACCCGGCAGCTCTCGAGATTACGAAACGACCTATCTCGAAACGGCAAAAAAGATCTCTTCGGCCCTCAATGAAAGAAAATCCCCCTTTCATTTGATCTACACCGGCAGCACTTCAGTCTGCGAAGGAGCTCATGCCGATTGGATAACGGAAGAAATGGAGCTGGATCCTCCTTCCGCCAATGCAAAAATCCTTCTTGAAACGGAAAAGATCTACTTGCGCAGCGAAGCAGACGCTTGCATTTTGCGCTTGGGAGGGATTTATGGGCCCAACCGGGAACTGACCGATCGAGCGCGCCGCCTCTCCGGAAAAGAAATGTCAGGCGACGGGAATGAACCGACCAACCATGTCCATTTAGACGACATTGTCGGCGGCATATTGTTCTGCTTGACGCACCGTTTGACCGGGATTTACCATTTGGTCAATGACGATCATCCCACACGAAAAGAGCTTTATTCCGCCCTCTGTGAATCGGTACAGGTCCCAAGTCCAATCTGGTCTTCAAAGGGGCAAAGCGGATATCGGGTTTCGAATCGGAAAATCAAAGAAGCGGGTTATATTTTTCAGCATCCCCGCCTAGGCCGGTAGGCTCAAAAAGCTTTAGCAATCTCAGCTTCGCCTGCATTTAGAATAAAATGCCTTCCATATTCGCCATGATATCCTAGCATGAATGAAAAGCCATTCAATGGGGAGGTCGATCGGATCTTCAGCGACGGACTGAACAAATTATTCTCAGGCTTGAGCCCCTTCACTGTAAACGTGCAATCGGCCGGCTTGAATTTGGCGGTCGTGTTCCGGCCCATGAAACGGAACTCATGGATATAGCTGAGCGCCAGGTCGATCAAGATATGCCTCTTTTCAAAGCACCCTTTATAGCCCATGCCGATCCCCGCTTCAGGGCGAAGAAGATCGTATTGCTTATCGCGCACTTTAAGATCCAAACTGTGAGCGCCGCTTTCGGAATAGCCATTTTGCATCAAGTACTGATAATCGAGGTTCGCGAAGGGATAAAGATTGAAGGAGTTCGTCCTCTCCGCTCTAAATGTGAAGTTATATCCGCCGCCTAAGTGTCCCAAAAGTTGATTCGAGCTCTGCTCATAGGTGGCCTTGCGGTTGTCCACTCCCGAATGGGCAAAGTGGTTGATGGAGAAATGCATCTTTCTTGTGGCATCGATGGGACTGTAGAGATAAGAGAAGACGGCATCGGCAAAAAAAGAGGTGTTGGTCCATGCGGCCCCCAAAGATCCTGCGTAGGTATTGTAATCCGCCCGGGTCCTTCCGTCCGGGACCTTCATCTCTGTAGCAGCAAAAGAAAAACCTCCGGTGAACATCCAGCGCCTTAAGTAATAATCTAAAGCAGCGGTAAATCCGGTAAAACGGTCTTGATAGCCGGGCAAGGTCCCATTCCCATGCTGCCTGACATTCTCGATAAAGGGAGACGCCCACAGGTCCCAATCCTTTTCCCTATAACAATTAGTCACCTGCTTCTCGAAAAAATGTTCCGTATAGATTTGACGGATCCTTTCCGCAACGTTCTCCTCTGTGAAGGCGATGTTGTTCGCATTCGCCGGCTGCATCTCATTGAAGGAACGGGCCATCTGAGCCGGTGTTTGCAGTTCCAGGATAGTCACGATCTCATCAAGATCGGGGTGATTTTGTTTGTAAAGGACTTCAAAACACTCTGCCACTTGCCCTGCATTGCCATTTGTCACGATCGTATTAAAAGGAAAAGGCCCTCCATTGATCACCAAACTGACGCTTGTTCCGGTATATACGACACTCATCGGGAAACGTGTCAGCGGATTGACAAATGTAAAGGGGGCGTTTTCGATCACCGAGCCCGCAGTGATGATTGTATAAGAGGAAACAGTAGGGGCGCTAAAATTCCTTGGAATTAAAATGATCTGCCCTCCATTGATCGTCACCGTTCCGCTTGCGCTGATCAAATCCGTGGTGGAATTGCTGATCTCTGCCTGATAGGTAGACCCCGGATTAAAAATAAAGTCCGTTCCTGTCAACGTGTTAATGGAGTTTCCGGGAGCGATGATACCATTGATCGTTACAGTATTGCCAAGAGGCCCTAGTCCATTTAATGTTCCTCCTGAGTTCACTTGAATGGGAGCCGTCACGCTTCCATTAACCGTTAATATTCCCCCGGAGTTGACTTGGACAGAACTCGAACCTGTAATGGAACCCGGAGAAGAAACTGCAAGAGTGCCTGATTGGACCGTCGTTGTTCCCGTATGCGCTGCAGCGCCTTTGATAATAACTTGCCCTGGACCTGTAGTTTGTAAATTTCCACCTCCGGACAATGCCCCGGATAAAATGGTATTGCTCGCAGCAGATTGGCCAATTGACAAGGTCCCTGCATTGAGGGCCGCCGCTCCCGAAAAGGTAAGGTTCTGACCCGCGGGAAGATCAGAGAGGATCTGGCTGGACGCTGATACTGTTAATGCATTTGGGACCGACTGATTGTTCCCGTAATTGGAAAGGACCTCTAAAATAGCTCCATTCAGTGTCACTCCTCCCGTTCCCAAGTTGGTTGGGTTCGCTTGAGCTGAAGCGTTGGAAATCTGCACCGTTCCTTGGTTGATCTGCGTTCCTCCTGAATAGTTGTTGGAGGCATTTTGCAGTCCAAGGATTCCGGCTCCGGTCTTAGTTAAAAGTCCGGCTCCCGTGACAGATCCTGCAATGGCGCCGTTTACGCCGGAATCGACAATCAATCCCGCGCCGCCTGCTCCTAACGTGACCACTCGTGAAGAATTAAGGGTCGTTGAGCCAATGAACTCAAGGTTGCCGCCGTTTTGCAACGTCACTGCATTTGCGTTTGCGCCAAGATTTGCGTCTTGGCTGATCTTAATCGTTCCTGCTGAACAAGTGGTGCTGCCCGTGTAGGTATTGGCCCCTCCAAGAACTAAGGCCCCGGAAGCATTGTTCATGATAAGGCCTCCACCGCTCCCTCCACCACCTGCTCCCCCGTCGCTTGCAATCGGCGTATTGATCGTAAACGTCGTTGGTTGTTGAAAGGAGATCGTACCTCCCGACATCAAAAAGATGTCCGGCCCTGCGGCAAAAGCTGTACCGCTTCCCCCATTCCCTGCGGTAGAGGTCCCAGAGGAAATGGATGTAGGAAAGTCCATGATATTAAGGGTAGCGCCTTTTGATACGAAAATCGTCCCGCCTAAGGCAGCTCCCCCTCCTCCGCCTCCGTTGAATAATGCATTTCCATCCGATGCTCCGAATCCCCCTTTCCCTGAACTAGAACTGGTGTAGCCTCCTCCTCCTCCTCCCCCGCCAAATCCTCCATTGCCGACGTTTGGAGTACTCAGTCCACCAGAAAGCAAAGTATCAACCGCACCGCCGCCTCCGCCAAATCCTCCATTTCCCCCCGGCGCATTATTTTTTAGGGCATTCGCGCTAGCACCGCCGCCTCCGCCCCCTGCAAATCCTCCATTTCCCCCTGATCCCGGACCGACCGTAATGCCAGAGCCTCCTCCTCCTCCTCCTCCAAACAAACCTGTCGAATTCCCCCCATTGCCGCCATTAGCACTCGAACTTAAATTTGACCCGCCGCCGCCTGCGCCCATTTGGGAATTTCCACCATTGCCTGCGTTTACGCCGCTCGCTGCACCGCCGCCGCCTCCTCCTCCGCTGTTGCCTGTCCCATTTCCCCCATTTACTCCCGGCGAGCCGCCTGCTCCTCCAGCATTTCCTGCAAGATCATTTCCTCCATTGCTTGCAGGCGAACTCTGCCCAGCAGTGCCATCAGATCCGCCGCCGCCGCCATTAATCGGTTCTCCCCAGCCGTCTCCTCCATTGCCCCCACTTAAAAATAGTCCTCCTCCGCCGCCGCCTCCTCCTCCGCAGCAGCCAGCATTTCCTCCAACACCGCCATATCCGCCGCCGCCGCCGCCCGCTTCGCTTCCATTAGCATTCCCGTTTCCACCGGCGCCTTGGCTCATTCCGCCACCGCCTCCACTGCTAGAAAAGTTATTAGATCCTCCATTCCCTCCCTGAGCAAAACATCCGGAAAAGCTCACTCCCTGCAATGTAACCGTTTTGTTCTCACCAACAAAGAGTCCGCCGCCGGCTCCTAATGCGCCGCCGCCGAACGATTGCCCGCCGGCGCCGCCGATCGAAGCTGCATTTTGAACTGCGATCGATCCGCCGGTGTTTTGAAAAGTGAGGCCGCTTGAGTTTGGCGCTATGAAAAAAGCTTGGAATGAACTTCCACCGGCAATTGTGATGGCATTGCCCATCGCATCTATTGTACTAATACTAGACCCGATCGGAGGCAAAGATTGCGTGAGGGTGATTGGTCCGGCAATGCCAAATTGAATGGTGTTAGGACCTGCTGCATTGTTAGCCTGGTTAATGCAATAGCGTAAAGTTCCTGTAGTCCCTGTCCCTGTGTTCGTATCAGCAGTGCTGTTTACAGTATAAGTTGCACCTAATAGCGCCGAAGAGTGCGCCATCGCAGAGAAATAGAACAAGGACCGTAAATATTTCCCGATTGGTGCTTTAGAAACCGTCGTCTTTGCAAAACGATTCGAATGATGGTTCAAACATCGGTGCTCGAACATGGTTTTAATTCCTTTTCAAAAGGATACGGGAGGTTGCTGCAGTACAAATACAGATTTAATTGCATGTCGTCCAAAAATACAATCATTATTTGAATCGATGATCTTTCTTTAGAACATTGAGCTGGCGGAAAACGCCAGCTCAAACGGCCTACTGAGAAGACACAGTTGTTTTATAAAAAATTCCAGGAAGGTTGTTGCGAAGCATGTTGTAGCCGATCGCTAGCGTGACGTAATACCCTCCCATGAACCCAGCGCGTGCGCCAGCGCCTTTGAACAAGCTTTGGACACCCTCTTGTTGGACAACGCTTCGGAATGTCTGCGCCATGGTGGGATAAGCACCCACAGTATCGCCTTGCATTAAGACATTCACTCGGGCTGCAGGAGCGCTGATAGCGCCTGCGAAAACCCCTGTCGTGATGCTGGCGATGCTCTCTCTTAGTCCGACATGGGGCACGTAGGACTCGAGTTGGTTTTCGACCACCCTCCTTCCTCCAAAAAATGTCCCGAAAACAACGGAATCGCGAAGAGCGATCGGACCTGCGGCTTTAAAAAAGCTGCGCATCCCATTCTCCGCGATCGATCGCTCACAAACAGAGTAGATGCTGCCGCCATAAAGCTGGTGCAATTTCGCCACTCTTTCAAAAGGAGCAATGGCTCCTGCAGAGATCAAGCCTGTAAAGATCCCGTTGGCGACCAACTGGCCTTGGGACATGTGTTGCGTTTTAAAGAAATGCTCCGCGATCAGGCCGTTGACCATGAAGGGCACTCCCCCTTGAACAAAGGCTCCTGAGCAATTCGCCGCAGCTCCGCGCCATAGCCATGGCCCAAAGGAAGGCATTCCTTTCTGGCTCATGACATACGTTGCAGCGGTATCTAATGGTTGAGTTGCCAGCACGCTGAAAATATCAGCGCCAACTCCCAATGCAAAATTTCCAGCCGCATTGAGCGGCCGATCTGACTGAATAGACATACAATGATTTCTCCTAAAAAATTTATTTTTGACCTCATTTGAGGTCTATTTGAAAAATGGAATGTGTGTGAAAAAAAATAAATTTAGCGGGTTGGGAAGCCCCGCTTCTTAAGAGAAGCTACGGATTTGATTTGGACAGCAGCAACCGATCGGTCTAGAACGACCTCGGAAGGCTCGCGAAAGATATGAAAAAGCAAACTTTCGTTTTCCATGGGCAAAAATTATACACAGAAATCAGAATAATAAACAACTAAATTACGAAAGCGCTCAAGAACCTTGAGCGCCTTCGTGACGGACCGAATGCTATTAACTATCTCCTTCTGTTTCGGACAGGAGCCTCAAAAGGCCGATAGGTGCCGTCGCAGAGATAAGCAGGTCCCGGGCATTCTACTGTGACTGCAGGGCTAGAAGGTGTGTTGCAATCTTGATTCATCCCTAAGTTCTCATTAACGACGCCTCCAATGCCGCCAAAACCATTTAAATATCGTGTGAATGCATTGATGAATTGGATGCCTGTCCCGGAAGGAGCATAGATTCCGCTCTTCGCAAAAACATAATGGTCTCTAAAGAAAGAATAGACTCCTACTGCATAGGCCTGATGGTTGGCGACAGAATTGCCGACGCGGTATCCGGTATAGCCCGCATCTCCATAACTTGCTGTCACATCATAGGGGAATTCTGCCTGATAGAAATAGCATCTTCCATTGTCGCCGTTCCATTGGCATAGGTCCTGCACCGTATGCTCGCAAGCAAGCCCATAAGCCGTGACGTTATTTCCGTTCACCTGCATCGCTGTATTGCAGAAGTTGTCCTCATTGTAAACAAGGCCTTGGCTGTCATGGTCCGCCCTCCAAAGCCACAGGTTGTCGCAGACGACGTTGTCGCTATTGATCTGCACCATGAGCTCTGTTTGATTGAAGAGCTCGTTCGCGCTGCCGCTGAATCTTCCCGACCTGCAGAAACAGTCATAAAGAAAACCGCTTGCGATCGAATCGTCTCCTCCCACGGGGCCCCATTGGAGCAACGTTGGAGTGACAGGATTTGTGCTAGGACCTGCTTGCAGCAAGACAGCGCCAACTCTTACGCCACTGACCGATCCTACGACGATGCACGGCTTTCCTGTTGTGGAGATCAAGATCGGGAACCCGATGCCGAGGACGACCGTGTTGTCTTGATTGATCGATATCGGTTCGGTCAAATTATAGGTTCCTGGAGTCAGGATCACATGATAGCCCGAGCTGATCTGCTGGTTGATCGAAGCTGCCGTATCTGTAGGAGATGCTACGTAGACCTGTGTGAAATCGACGGAGACCACGGGGGTGTTATTATCGACGGATGTGCCGATCTTATTCGTTTCTATTTCAGGAATGATGAGCTGATATTTGGAGGCTGTAGCATCGCAAATAATATAAGGCTTTTCGGCAATGATCGGCGTCGCTGCAACTGTCGTATAAGGATTTCCTGTGCAGGTAGCTATACAGGAAGGATCCGTGCAGTTCAAACAACCGCAAGGGGGAGTTCCTGTTCCAAGACAGTTGCTGCAATGGCTCGGAGGGGCCCCATTACAACCGACAAAGACCTGGCTCCAAACGCCATTGGACCAGGCAGGCTTTGTAGATCCAGCAGGCACGGACATATTGGTGTTTCGGGCTAGCCATTGCTGCTGCGAACCGGAAACAATTGCGCTTTCGGTCATCACTGTTCCTGCAATGTTGCAGTCCCCCATATAACCGCCGCTAGCAAAACCACCTTGAAAATTTGGAGTCGTCAATTGAAATAAGTAAAGGCTTCCATGCAAATAGATTTTGCGCAGAGGGCTTGCCTGAGAGACCGCCCATGTCATTCCAGGGTTCGATGTCGGAAGCCATACACCAGGAGAGGTTGTCAAAAAATTTTCAGCCGACCGCCAAAAACTATTGAGCGCTCCGACCATGTAATTATTATTGCCCTGCGGAGAGGAGACATAATTGATGGTCGTATCTGTGGGCAGCATTCCCAATCCGATGATCGATGTGTAATACCCAATATTGATATTCAATCCGTCATATGTTCCAGGGGCAAAAAGAAGCGCATAGCCTTGATTGACAAATTGTCCGTTATCCGGAGGCGTCTGTCCTCCATTTGAGCCAAAAATGGTATCCGCTGTGGCTTGTATTGTAGCTATCGGCGTTGCAGTTGTGAAAACTTTAACGGTTCCTGTTATCGGCCAAACCGGCGGATTCGTCGGAGGTGAAGAGGCTAACACCGATGCACACCAAACTGTGCCTGCTAAGATAAGATTTCGAAATATTGTCATTGGTTCCATGCCTTTGTTAAAAATGTCATCTATGCCAAAAAAATATTTCTTAACAGGATTTGCAAGCAAGTAATTTAAATTTTATTTCCTGCAAATTTCGATTGAAGTATAGGGTGAAGTTAGAGACAAACCTAAAGAAGGTGATCACATGTTAGCCGTGTTCCCAATATTAGCCGCTTTGAATTTCTTTAGCGCCAATACACCCAAGGTCAATGCTGATAACAAATCCTCTCCTAGCGCTTCAACCCTTGACCAGGGAGATGAGAGCTTAAGCTCGACAGCATCCGAAGCCTATAACCATCCTGCTGCGGTCAAGTTAAAGGACTCCTGGCACATCTTTGCAACAGCTTCCTATATCTATTGGTTCGCGGGAGAAGAGGGGCTTGATCTGGCTACAACTGCCTCATATCTTAGCGGGACAAACACGGTGGTCCCTTCTACACATCAAGGAAAGACCATTTTCCAAAGCTTCGAATATTCATCAGGATTTAAAGTCGGCCTCGGCGGAAACCTTTGTTCCGATCAATGGGTCGTTCGAGCAGATTACACTCGCTTGCATTTGTCAACGGAAAAGTCCCACTCTGCTCCAAGCTCGGGAAATGGAATCGGAGCCTTATATTTAACGGATTGGTTTTTTCAAACCTCTCCTCAAGGACAAGGCATAGCTGCAAGACATCTTTCTTCAAAGTGGTATCTTGGACTCGATTGGCTTGACGCCACTTTAGCAAGACCCTTCTACTCGGGACGCAAGATGACGTTGACCCCGTTTATCGGGCTGCGCACATCCTGGATTGAGCAAAACCTGAACATCCGCGTAAAGGGAGCTTTGAATGTTGCGCCTCCTAGCAGTAACGTTCATTCCCACAACCATCTGGAATCCTGGGGCATTGGGCCAAGAACTGGGATCGATGCTCGTTTCCTGCTGGGCGCGGGCTTCAGGGTTCAGGGCGAATTAGGCGCTAGCGTTCTCTATACTCAATTTTCAAAAGTGACCCACTCGGAAAATCCTTTTACCGCGGGAGCCTCGAAAGTATCTTACGCGATGCACGATCGGCAATGCGTCAGGACGATGGCGGAAGCCAGCTTAGGCCTGGGATGGGGAATCTACTTTTCTAAGGACCGCGGCCATTTCGATTTCAGCGCGACGTATGACTTCAACTATCTGTGGTCGCAAAACATGATGAGAACGTTGAACGATATCCAGATAATCGGCACAGGCGGCGGCGGATACGACCTATACCTCCAAGGGCTTACTTTGGCAGCCACCTTCAGCTTCTAGTCTGAAAAATCTCAAATGAAGCGAGCTAAACGCTCGCTTCTCTTCAATACAAAAATATAGCTTAAATGACCGGAGTGCCTGGAAGAGCTTCTGTAAAAGAAGGAAGCTCAAAGCCATTGGAGACTTCGGCTGAAAGGATCATCCCCTGGCTTTCGATGCCCATCAGGGTTGTCGGCTTTAAATTAGCGACCACGGCGATGTTGCGGCCAACAAGGGTTGAAATGTCTTCTATCTTTTCGCCGATGCCGGAGACGATGGTGCGCTGCTCAAAGCCGATATCGACGGTCAGCTTGAGGAGCTTTTTGCTTTTGGGCACCCTTTCTACATGCAGGATCTTAGCGATGCGCAGATCGACTTTGCGGAAATCATCGATGCCGATCTGCTCTTTGAGGGCCTCGGCCGATTTGGGCGCTTTGCTCGCAGGTTTGGCCGCCATCTTCTGCAACTTATCGATCTCTTGTTGGATCACGGCG
The DNA here is from genome assembly GCA_018239665.1 of Verrucomicrobiota bacterium. Classification (GTDB taxonomy): domain Bacteria; phylum Chlamydiota; class Chlamydiia; order Chlamydiales; family Rhabdochlamydiaceae; genus Acherontichlamydia. Next base: position 15,497 of record JAFEGV010000003.1, read on the forward strand.
TCTTCCACTTTGTTGAAAAGGACTTGGGGAGGTGCGAGCTTATGCCCTTCGGGCAGCTGGGAGTTGACGACCAGGTCCCATTTTTGTTCGTGCAAGGTAGACGTATACCCGAGCATTTTCCAAATCCGGTCTGCGGCATCCGGAATGATCGGAGATGAGATCAAGGCCATGCACTTGATGCATTCTAAGCAGCATGCGATCGTTACCTGCATATCGTGATGGGTGAGCGCGCTGCGGGCTGCGACCCACGGTTTTTTCGCATCGAAATAGACGTTGCCTGCCTGCGCAAGCTCCATGATGATCTGGCTGGCGCGGCGCAGCTGAAAGTTGCCGTAGGCCAAGTCGGCCTCATGGACGAGATCTTTGACCTTTTTCAAAAAGTCGATGTCGACCGGGTGGGGATGGGCCAGCGCCGGGACCTTTCCTTCGCACTGGGCCTGAAGGAAGACGAGGGTGCGGTTGACAAGGTTGCCGTATTTGCCGAGAAGCTCGCTGTTGCAGCGCATCTGAAAGTCTTTCCAAGAGAAGTCGGAATCCTGGTTTTCAGGAGCGTTGGAAGCGATCGCATACCGGATCTGGTCGGCTGTGAACTGCTTGAAAAATGATTCGAGGTCGATGTACCAGCTGTCCGATTTGCTGAACTGCCTTCCTTCAAGATTGTAAAACTCGTTGGCCGGAAGCTGGTCGACAAGCTTGTAAGGCTGGTTCTGCCCCATGGTCATTGCCGGGAAGAAGACGGCGTGGAACGGGATGTTGTCCTTGCCGATGAAGTTGACGAGCGTAGTTTGGGGATCGAGCCAATAATCCTTCCAAGCGTCAGGTTTTTTCTGGAGCTCCGCCCACTCCTGGGTCGCAGAGATATAGCCGATCGGCGCATCGAACCAGACGTAGAGGACCTTCCCTTCCGTTCCAGGAAGAGGAAGAGGGACTCCCCACTCCATGTCGCGTGTGATGGCGCGCGGTTTGAGGTCATCGATATAGGCTTTGGCGAAATTGACGACGTTGGCCTTCCACTCTTTTTTTCCGATCCACTCAGCCAATTTTTCTTTAAAATGATCAAAGCGCAGAAACCAGTGTTTCGTCGGCTTGCGGATGAGAGGCGCCTGGGACATCTTGGAACGGGGATTGAGCAGATCGGTCGCTTCATAGCTGGCGCCGCAGCGCTGGCACTCATCGCCTCTTGCTTCCGTAAAGCCGCATTTAGGACATGTGCCGATCACATAGCGGTCTGCTAGAAACTTCCCATCCTTTTCAGAAAAGAGCTGCTCCGTCACCTTTTCTTCGATGTGCCCATTGTGGAGCAGGTCGAGGAAGTACTGCTGCGTCGTCTTGACATGGCCAGCCCATGTGGTCCTGGAAAAATGGTCGAATGAAAAGTTGAGCTGATGAAAAAGGGCCTTGTTCATCTCGTGGAAAAGATCGACGTGCTCTTTGGGGCTTCTTCCCGCCACTTCAGCGCTCAAGGTGATCGCGATCCCATACTCGTCGGAGCCGCAGATGTAGAGCACATGGTTGCCTTTCAGCCTTTCATAGCGGGCGTAGCAATCCCCAGGCAGATAAGCGCCTGCGATATGCCCAAAATGAAGCGGGCCATTGGCATAAGGGAGAGCGGAAGTGATCAGGATCTTTTTCGACATAGGCCGATTTAATGCTTACTCTTCGTTTTCGTCTTCGTCTTCTTTTTCTAATGCTTCGAGGTCGCGAACATAATCGGGACTTGGATTTTTACGGATCTCTTCCAGCAGCTTGTCCAGATGGACCTCATGTCCTGACTTGACATAGAACCGTCCCAGGTCAATTGCTTGATGGGCCAATTGGAAATTATTGCGAAACTGCTTGCGGAGCAGTTCATTGGTCAGCTGTTCTTTTTGGACTTTTTCTCTCATTGCTTTACTCCATAATGTAAAAAATTAAGGGCGCACACGATGCTCTTCGGCAATCACAATGCTGCGTAAAATCGTGTACGCGTTGTCTAAGTTGTCATTGACGATATGGTAGTCGTAATGACGCGCCATTTCCATCTCTTGCTCTGCCCAAGAGAGCCTCTTTTCAATCGTCTCGGGGCATTCCGTCTGGCGCTTGCACAGGCGCTGCTTTAACTCTTCCAGAGAAGGAGGGCTTAAGAACACGTAGACCGCCGGGAAGTTCTCCTTCTTCAGCCTCATCGCGCCTTGAGTGTCGATCACTAAGAACACATGTTTGCCGGTAGCCTGGCTCTTCGTCACGTATTCGCGAGAAGTGCCGTATTGATGGCCGAACACCTCAGCGAACTCTAAAAAGTCCCCTGAGCTCTTCTTAGCTTCAAACTCCTCATCGGTTAAAAAAAAATAGTCCCTTCCAGGGATTTCTCCGGGGCGGATCTTCCGCGTTGTGCACGATACGCTCTCCGCCACGCAATCGAACTCATTGATCAACATCCTGACCAGCGTTGTTTTTCCCGTACCTGCGGGAGCGCTGATGATAAAAACAAGGCCGTGCGATAAGTTCCCAAGGATCTTTGCAACCATGATTATTCGATATTTTGTACTTGTTCTCGGATCTTTTCCAACTCGCTCTTAATGTTGACAACCGCCAGCGAAATCTCCGTTTCCATCGATTTTGCAGCCAGCGTGTTGGCCTCCCTGTTCATTTCCTGAACGAGGAAGTCCAGAGTTCTTCCAATTGCCTTTTCCGCAGTTTTCAGATGCGTTTGAAACTGCTGGATGTGGGAGTTTGCCCGAACGATCTCTTCAGTCACATCGGCTTTTTCTGCTAACAGGGCGATCTCCCGATGCACGCGGTCTTCGACTTCGCTTGTCAGAGGACCGATCTCTTGGAGCCTCTCTCGGATCTTCTGCTGATAGCGGAGGAGGGGCCCCTCTTTTTTTGCCTCGATCGACTGCAATGTGCTCTGGACGAGGCTCAAACGCCCTTCCATATCGGCGGCTAAAACTTTCCCTTCATGCTCCTTCATTCGCATCAGCTCATTCAGCGCTCCGAACACAGCGTCTTTCAACGCTTCGCGGATCGCTTCATCGTCTTTTTCCTGCTCGATTGGGTTGAACGCTTGCATCTGATCGACGAGGAACTTCAAGTCGACCTCTTTTTTAGGATCCAGTCCAAGCATTGAGGCGATCTTGTCCCAACCCGCTTTGATCGTATGCAGCTGCCGCAGCGTGTCCTCATAGATCCGCTCGCCTCCCCCGTCATGCTGTAATGAAATGCGGACAGTGACCTGTCCACGCTCCAATTGCGTCATTAGCCATTTCCTGACCTCGACTTCAAAGCGCAGGAAGTCTTTAGGAAGATAAATCGAGAGATCGAGCATTTTTCTATTAACGGAATGGATCTCGACAACAAGCCGGCCGAAGGGAGCTTCCTTACTGAACCGGCCATATGCGGTCATACTTCTGATCATCAAAAAATCCTGTTAAATCGTAAATGCCTTAGGCATAAGGTATACCTGATTGCACCATGGCAAGTCAAGATCTTTAGAGAAGAATAAAAGGCGCGCTTTAAGAGCGCGCCTCTCAGACAAGATTCTTTTTAAGTCAAAACAGCAAACCTCTTAGAGTCAACCATTAAAGAAATCTCTAAACTCTGCTTATTGAGGTTTTTCCGATATATTAAGCAACATCTGCTGCAAGGCTTCTTTTTTGACAGGTTTATGGACAACGCCTGACATTTGAGCCTCCTTGCATTTTTGATCATCTTCCGTATTGGCCGTGCAAGCGATAATGGGTATGTTCTTTCCCTTTTGCACACCGATCTGCTTAATGATCTCCGTTGCCTCAAACCCGTCCATGCGAGGCATCAACAGGTCCATGAAAATGACATCAAAACCAAAAGGATTTGCTCCCACCTTGTCAACTGCGACTTGACCATCTTCCGCCACGTCGCATTGCAATCCCATCCCCTCTAACATACGCCTTAAGATTTTTGTGTTGAGCAGATTATCTTCAACGATCAGGGCTCGATAGTTGAATGTAATGGGATCTTTTTTCTCTTCAACGCCTCTTGGCGTCGATGCGGCGCTGACACAAGATTTGGAACCAACATCGATGATCACTGGCGACTTGCGCAGAGGATCGGACATTGACCGATCGCGGGATAGATATTGACCATCATCCATTGGCATTTGAGACCCTTGAGGAAGAAAATACGGCAGGGTTAGCTTGACAGTTGATCCTCTACCTTCTCCGCTGACAATCATGAGGCTTCCATTCATGGCTTTTGCAAAAGTCGAACAGATCGAAAGTCCGATCCCTCCGCTATCCGATCGTTTAACGGGAGAACTACCGCCGATCTCAGGATCCATTGCAGACCAAACAAAACCTTTTCCGTTGTCCCGGATTGTAATCACCAAACGTTTAGATCCATACAGATCTTCTTCCGTTGCAGCAACATCGATCTTTCCTGATTCATTATGAACAATCGCATTTTGCAAGATCTCATCGACGATAAATTTCAATTTTTCCCGGTCAAGGACGACATTATCCATATATACAGGCAAATGGGTACAAATCTCCCATCTATCAGCATGCAAAATTCTCTTAGATTCAATAATCTGCGTTAATAGCTCTCTTGGATTAAATCGAGAAGGAATGTTAGCCAAAGATCCATGTTCGAGGATTTTGTAAAAGCGAAACTTCTGAAGCCCATCGTTAAGGTCGATGGACACCCTCCGCAGACGAGGAACTTCGAGGCCCTCTTGGGGAGTTGTGCTTTCGAGAAAATCGGTCAATTGGGTTATCGATGGAGTGAGCACATGCGAGAGCAAGTTCAGATCTTCGGCTGTTTTTTGCATCTGAGGTTCAGAAATATGGTTGATCGAAATCACCTCGACATATCGACCGGATAAACTTACACCTTTTCTGACCAAAAGAGCCTCGAAAAAGGCGCCCGCTTTGCTCTGCACTCGGACAACAGTATTATCAGGCGCATTTGGATCATAGTCTACGATCCACTGTTTAATGTCGGTGTTCTGGATCTCATGATCCCGCTCGCAACCCAAAAGAACGGAGCACGTAGAAGTTGCTCCAACAACACGGCCACCTTCAACAAGAAGATGGGGAACAGGACTAAATTCAAGCCCTGCTAAAATAGATTGAATAGAATGTACTGCCATAGGAATACCTCCTAAATAAGAACACGGCTTTTTAACGGTTCAAATGTCAGCCTGTGGATTGGGCAGGGGCCATCGCGCTCAATAGCGAGCAAATGCTCCTTTGTGCCATAGCCCTTATGCCGATCAAATCCATATTGAGGCCATTGTTGATGGAATTCATCCATCATGCGGTCGCGGCTCTCTTTAGCAATGATCGAAGCCGCTGCTATCGATTGACTGAGCGCATCTCCTTTAATGATTGGTTCGCCAGGAATCACTGTTTGAGGCATTCGATTGCCATCGATAAGAAGATAATCAGGTTTTTTTGATAACGCATGGATTGCGATCAGCATCGCCTCAAAGGTTGCTTTGAGGATATTGATCTGATCGATTCTTAACGCATCGACAACGCCGATGGCGTAGCAAATTCCAGGGATATCGAGAAGTTTTTGAAAAAGGGCAAACCGCTGGGATGGGAGCAGCTTCTTGCTATCGTTGATCCCTTCAACGAGGATATCGTCGGGAAGGATGCAAGCTGCCGCCACAACAGGGCCTGCAAGAGGGCCCCTTCCAGCTTCATCGACTCCCGCAATGCAAGAAAACCCTCTTGCTCGGGCATTCTTTTCAAAAAGGGTAAGGGCTTGCAGCCTGCTTTGTTCGCTATGGGAAAGTGTTGTCATAAGTTCATATTCTCGGTGTGGCACGTTCTTTCTTTTAAAAGAGTATGACAGAACGAAAGTTTTTTGTAGATCGGGCGATAAGAAAAATCCCAATACTTTTCCAACTATTTTCATCCAAACTTCTTTTAAAAAAATAAAAAATATTTTTTATTTTATTTTTTCATGAAATTATATTACAATTATCGAATTGTTTAAACAATTTAATTAATCCCTTAATTCAAGGAGAATTTAAATAATGGCTTCTTCTTCCACGCTAGTTGCACAAAGCTTTCATCTAAGGACATCTTCTCATGAAGACTGCTCATCTGATGCCAATCTATCGACCGAAGGCATGATTCCATCAGCGCTTGATGCAAATCCTTACTTGCACTTGTCGGAAGCGGAATTCTCCATGACAACCGGCTACATCGATGCAATCGACAATTATCTGACACCGAAATTTGTCCACTTCTCAAGGCATGCCTTTCCCTTGCCCAGATCATTTCTTTGCCGTAAAACTGCAGAAAAAAAATCGGGGTATATTTTTCTAGACCGTCTTTCCGATGGGACAACAGCTAAACTCCCCGTTAAGTTCGGTCTCTCTCTCGATAGAAGGATTGTCATAATTAAGAGTATAAAGCCTGAAGACGTCAGAAAAACTGAACTGGCCATTCAGAAAAAATTGCGACAGCTCGACCCGGAAAAGAAATATTATGTTGTCGGTCCAACGGTTACTTACCAAAATAATAAAGGAATTAGAAAAATTGCCTTTATCCTCGATTATAAACCGGATGGGGCTCTTCTTGAATACTTCAATAACCGCCTCATAAAGGACGGCAAGCTTTCTAATAAACAGCTCTATCCGATCGCCTATAAAATGGCCCGAATGCTATCGATCTTGCACCGAAACGGAATTGTCCATTTAGACGTGAAACTCGAAAATTTTCTTATGGAAGGCGACGATGTGTTCCTCGCCGACTTTGGGCATTCGAACCACATAGGGCGCAAACTGCGGAAGGTGTATGGCAGCCCTGGATACATAGACCCTTTTTATTTCAAAGGGAAACGGATACGAGCGACGCCGGAAAAAGATGTGTGGAGCATGGGAATCTGCTTGAGCATTCTTAAACACGGCGCTGCATTCCAAAACTGGACGGAACAAATGCAGGGAAACAACGCTAAGCTATCCCAGATGAAAGAAGCTGAGTTCTCTTGGAACAAGGCGAAATATTTACCGGATCGGTTTAACCCCGACTCGTTAGACTTCATCATCAACCAATGCTTGACACTGGATCCAAAGGCCAGGCCAACAGCGGAAGCTGTTTCTGAATTCGTCTTGGGGCTAATGGAAAGAAGACAAAAAAGAACCCTTCCTTAAAACGGGAAGGGTATCTCAAACTTAATCAGCTACACTTAATGAAATTAGCTAGCTGGTTCTGCTTCGACTGGCTGAGCTTTAGCAGCTTCTTTGCCGCCGATGTGCTCTTTAACTTTAGATGCACGGCCAGAGCTTCCACGGAGATAATAGAGCTTGCTCTTGCGGACTTTACCTGTCTTGACGACTTCAATTTTAGAGATCTTTGGGCTGTGGACTAAAAAGACCCTTTCGATACCCGCACCGTAAGAAAAACGGTAGAGTGAAAATGTTTCCGATAACCCAGTTCCTTTACGGGCAATGACTGTGCCGCTGAACATCTGGATACGCTCTTTTTCACCTTCAATGATGCGCATATGCACGTTCACAGTATCGCCTACGCGGAACGTAGGAACACTTTTCTTTAGGTGCACAGCTTCGATTTCTTGGATAATTTGACACTGTTTCATGTTTGTTATTCCTTACACTACGATTTCAATAATTCTGGCCGGACTCTTTCTGTTTTTTCGAGGCCTTTCTCTCTGCGCCATTTTTCAATCTCGGCATGGTTGCCGCCAATTAACACTTCAGGGACCTTCATTCCCTCAAACTCTTCGGGGCGGGTATACAGCGGCCCTTCGAAGAATCCATTTTGGAATGAGTCGAGGTGCGCAGCCTCCTCATGTCCTAAAACCCCCGGAACAAACCGGGCTACTGCATCCACAAGGACGATCGATGCCAAACAGCCGTTGGTGAGGACATAGTCGCCTATGCTGATCTCCTCGTCGACTTCCTTATCGATGACCCTCTGGTCCATCCCCTCATAATGTCCACAAATCAGGACCAGATGGGACTCTGTCGCCAACCTCTGGCAGATCGAAGCATCGAGCTTCTTTCCCTGCGGCGATAGATAGACCACATGGGCCTGATCTGTCCGCACGCTTCTAATGGCTTGGACCATCGGCTTCGGCATTAAGACCATCCCAGGCCCGCCGCCGTATGGACGGTCATCGACCTTACGGTGTTTTCCCTCGGCAAAATCGCGGACATCGGTTAGCCGGATATCGATCAAACCTTTTTCAATGGCCCGTTTAAGAATGCTTACTCCGAACGGCCCCTGAAAATATTCAGGAAAAAGAGAAAGAATATCGATCAACATCTCTTTTTCCTTAAGCTTTACGCCTCAGCTTGAGCTTTTTTAGCGCGTGGAGCTTTTGGCTTTGCAGCAGCTTTTGGTTCTTTCGCTGCAGCAGCTTCTTTTTTAGGCTTAGCGACTTTAGCAGATGCTTCTTTTGCAGCAGATGGTGCAGTCTTAGCTTTTTTCAGAGCTCTACGCTTTGCAGCTTTCTTAACGCGTTTTTCTTGCCGCTTGTCGCGGATTTCTTTAATGACATGCGGAGCTACTTTTGCAATCAGGGCTTCCGCATTAGGAGTGATTTGAGCTCCTTGTCCAACCCAGTAGTGGATCCGGTCAGCATGCACGTGGCAATTGTTCTCATTGCTAAAGGGATTGTACCATCCCACCATTTCTAAATATTTTCCATCGCGAGGGCAACGGATATCTGTGACGACTAAGCGGTACGTTTGACGGTTCGTTCGCCCTTGTTGTCGCAATCGAATTTTTAAAGCCATATTCAGATTACTCCTCTTGTGAGATCTCAGATCTCAGTTTGTGTTAAATGTTTAGCCGCCCCAAGGCATTTTAGGCATGTTCCCAGGAAAAGGGAGCTTGCCGCCCTTCTTCATCTGGTTCTTTAGGGCCGGCATCTCTTTACAAAATTGCTTCAGCCGCTTAAATCCCTTGACCATCCGATTGACATCGTCAATCGTCGCGCCGCTGCCGTTTGCAATACGGCGGCGCCGGCTCGGGACAAGCTCAACTTTTTCTTTTCGCTCATCGGATGTCATCGAGGAGATCATTGCCTCAACTCGATTCAACTCTTTCTCATCGATATCGATCTCGCCCATCTCGGACATGCCGGGCAGCATTTTGAGCAAGCTCTTAAACGACCCCATTTTTTTGAACATACCCATCTGACGCAGATAATCTTCATAGGTAAACGCTGCTTTCATCAGCTTTTTCTCAAGGGCTTTGCTCTCTTCTTCGTCGAAAGTCTCTTCAGCCTTGCGGACGAGGTTGATCACATCCCCCATGCCGAGAATACGATCTGCCATTGAATGGGGATTGAAGATCTGCAAGTCGCCGATCTTTTCGCCGACACCTTCGAACTTAAGCGGTTTGTTCGTCACCTCTCGGATCGAGATGGCAGCTCCTGCGCGGGCGCTGCCGTCGAGCATCGTCAAGATCGTTCCGGTGATCTGGATCCGTTGGTCAAACTCGGCAGCCACCTTGACAGCGTCCTGACCAGTCGCAGCGCTTGCGACAAAGAGGATTTCGTGAGGCGTGGTCGCTGCTTTGATCTGTTCAAGCTGCTGCATCAGTTCTTCATCGATATGCAAGCGGCCTGCGGTATCGACGATCAGGACATCGAACCCATCGGTCTTTGCCTTCTGAAGCGCTTCTTTTGCAACGCGGACCGGATTTGTTTCTCCATCGACTGCGTGGACAGGAACTTGAATTTGAGAACCCAATCGTTTGAGCTGTTCGATCGCTGCGGGCCTTTGCAGGTCGCATGCAGCGAGCAAGATCTTTTGCTGGGGAGTTTTTTTCTGTAAAAATGCTGCCAGCTTCGCGCACTGAGTCGTTTTTCCCGACCCTTGCAGACCGCACAACAGAATGACTGTGGGCTTTCCCGTTAAGACGAGGCCCGATTCTTCGCTTCCCATCAGAGCAACGAGCTCTTCATGGACAACTTTAATAAATTGCTGGCCGGGCGTAACCGATTTGATGACGATATCGCCAACAGCTTTTTCTTTGACGCGTTTGACAAAATTGCTAGCGACCGAATAGTTGACGTCAGCATCGAGCAGCGCAAGACGCACTTGACGAACGGCATCGGAAATGTTGTCTTCCGAGAGGGATTTTTTTCCCATCATGCCGGAAAACAGGTTTTGGAATTTTTCAGTTAATGCGCCAAACATACAATCAAATATTTACTTATTTTTGGTCTGCTCTACTCGATAAATTTTGAGGGAATACAGCAATCCAATAAAATTCATTAATAGAATAGACAGAAACTCATTCAAATTCAAGGAAAAAGAAACGGTCGTGCCCTGCCCAATCCTTCTCAACCTTTTTAGCTTTCCAATGCCCTGCATTAAAGATATCTAAGACAGCCTCGCCCTGCCCCGTCCCGATCTCGAGGAACACGCGAGCGCCGGACTGCAAATGCCCTGGAAGCTCGCTGCTGAGCCTCTCGTAGAACAACAAGCCCGACTCACTGCCTAGGAGGGCAAGGGCCGGTTCAAAATCTTTGACGGAGCGGTCAAGAGAATCAAACTCTTTTTTTGAAATATAAGGGGGGTTGCAAAAAACGAAATCGGCCTTCCTCCCCTGAAACACCGAAAGCAGATCTCCGCAAAGGAACTCGACATCTAACTGGTTCCTCTTACAATTTTCTTTAGCCACCAAGATCGCCTGTTCGGAAAGGTCGGAAAGGGTCACGGAAAGCTCGGGAAACCGCTTTTTAAGGCCAAGTCCGATGCATCCTGAACCGCAACAAATATCCCAGGCATATTTCCCGGCAAGGGAAAGATCCTTGATCTGATCGGCAGCTTTTTCCAAGAGGACTTCCGTTTCCGGCCTGGGTATCAGCACGTCGGGCGTAACAAGAAGACTACAACCAAAAAAAGCTAGCTCGCCGCAAATGTACTCGACAGGCTCTCCCGTCGCCTTGCGCTTGAGAAGGGCTCGGTAAGTTGAAAGCTCATCTTCTTGAAGAGGACGATCGAATTGAAGATAAAGATTTAAGCGGGGCTCCTTCAGAACATATGAAAGGAGGTCCTCCGCGTGCCGTCTGGGATTGGAATCGTTTCTCTCTTTCAGATACTGGGCTGCTAGTTTTAAAACATCACCCAAGATCTTCATTGGCCTTCTCCCCGATGGCAATCAGCTTTTGCTGATGAAAATAGGCGACAAGAGCTTCGGTGATCTCATCGAGGTCACCTTCCATGACGAGATTAAGCTTGTATAGAGTGAGATCGATCCGATGGTCGGTGACCCGGTTCTGAGAGAAGTTATAGGTCCTGATCCTTTCCGATCGATCGCCGGTCCCTACTTGAGAAGACCGCAACGTGGCCATTTCCCGTTCCGCTTTTAACCGCTTCTCATCGGCAATCTTTGCAGAAAGCAATCGCATTGCCTTATCTTTGTTCTTGTGCTGGCTGCGCTCTTCTTGGCAAGCGACGACAGTTCCTGTAGGGATATGCGTAATCCGTACCGCAGAGTCCGTGACGTTGACATGCTGGCCGCCGGCGCCGGATGCCCGATAGGTATCGATCTTGAGATCTCTTTCGTCCAGAACGATTTTTTCACTTTCGTCAGGCTCGAGAAGAACGGCTACTGTAATTGCAGATGTATGGACCCTGCCCTGCGCTTCCGTTTTTGGAACGCGTTGGACACGGTGGGTCCCTGCCTCATATTGAAGCAGCCTGTACACGTTATGGCCTGATATGACCATGACATACTCTTTAAAGCCGCCCATTTCAGACTCGGCGCAGGAAAGCAGTTCATGCTTCCATCCTTTTGCATCCGCATATTGCTTGTACATTCGGACGCAGTCACCGACAAAAAGAGCTGCCTCGTCGCCTCCGGTTCCTGCGCGGAGCTCGAGAATCACATTACGGCTGTCACGGGGATCGGGAGGGATGAGCAAGGATTCTAATTTATGGCGGGTGGATGCAATCTGGACTTCCAAAGAGGCGATCTCTTCTTTGATCACCTCGAGAAATTCTGGATCTTTTTCAGTTTTTTGAAGGAGCAAATTTTCTTCGAGCTGCTTTTGAAAGCTCTGATACTTCTGCCACTGGTCTTTGACCTCTGTCAGATAGGCATGCTCTTGCGCAAGTTCGCGGTACTGCTGCTGGTCGGATAGAACATCCGGTTGTCCTAACAGATCTTCCACCTTCTCAAATCGCTTGAGAAGTTTGCGCAATTGCTCCTCCATGTGAAACCCTTAAAAAGATGAAGTTCTTAAGTTGCCTTTTTCTTCTTAGCTTTCTTCGCTTCAGGCTCAGCAGCAACTTCTTCAGCTTTTTTCTCAGGCTTTTTTGCGTAGCGCTTCACGAATTTATCAACGCGGCCTTCCGAGTCGATGAACTGTTTACTGCCGGTAAAAAACGGGTGGGAAGCAGAAGAAACAGGCAGTCTGAAGACTGGGTATTCTTTGCCTTCGAAGACTTCTTTTTCCTTAGGTTGCAGCGTGCTCCCGCAGACAAATTTGTAGCCAGTTGAAGAATCAATGAACAATACGTCTTGATAGGGAGGGTGACCTTCTTTTTTCATACTTAAACTCTCCTTAAAATAAAAAAATCTGTTTGAAGCATCTAGTAAAAACCATTAATCGATAAAAAACAAGAACTTTCGATACCGGGGGTGTAATTGAAAGTGTTAGGCAAAGCGAAAAGGGAACGAGAGAGCTTAGCTGCAAGACGCCCGCAGGGACCACCCGATGCAGGCAACCCCACAGCGGGTTAGCAAAGCAGGGCGCTCAGCAGATAAGTCCTCGCAGCCACTTTTCGCTGCCTAACACTTTTAATTACACCCCGAAACCAGTTCGGCTAGCCCTTGTCTTGGACCCGGGCCAAGTAAGCCATCCGAGCGGTCAACAACCCCTCTAAAACCCCCTCTTCATAACGAAAATGAGGATGGTTCTCGAGTTCCGGAAAATCGTTTGGCTGAAGCAGATCATCGGCTGTGAGATTAGGAACAATCCGGTCCGCACATCTTTTTACCTTTTCCCTTTGCGCTTCGACAAGTTCATCGAACAGGGATTCCAACTCCATTGTCTACCTCTTTCAAACGGCGGTTTTGAAAAAAAGATCTCATTAACTCGCTGCACTCCCCAGCCAGCACTCCCTTCCTGACCTGGATCCGATGGGTCGGATGGGGCTGATCGAGCACGTTGATCCAACTCCCATGGGCGCCATGCCTAAGGTCGGGAGCCCCCCAAACCAAAGTCCCGACGCGGCTGAGCAGCATCCCCCCGGCACACATAGAGCACGGTTCTAGAGTACTATATAAGGTCGTGTTGAGAAGGCGCCAGTTGCTTAATTTTGCAGCAGCAGCAGCCATGCACAAAAGCTCTGCATGGGCGGAAGCGTCTTTCCTGGCCTCGACAAGATTGTGCGCCCGAGCGATCACCTCGTTGTTCCAGACTAAGACTGCCCCAACTGGCACCTCGCCCATCTCGTAGGCCTTTTTAGCCTCTTCGATCGCCAACCGCATGAAATGCTCGTCCACTCAAAACACCTGTCTTTCCGTAAAATTTCACAACTATACCGCGCGCAGGAAGTTTTTATGAGTTTTGACTCTGCGAGACACAGCCCAATCGAAGCTTGCGTGCCGACAGACGAAGCCCTTCCTCCTAGCGGGAAGGGTGAGGATGAGGATCGACTGGACAAAGTCGCAGCCAGTCCAAATTCACAAAACCTGACGGAGCGCGGTATTTAACGGTCAAGAATAGATGAGAGACGCAAAAAGTCAATGATTATCATGAAATTCTCCATGAAAAACCCCTCTCTTCCACAGCATTAGAAATTAATTGAAATTCACCACTTTTCCCTCGAGAAACATACACCCATCCTCGCGCTGCCGCTTTTTGTAGTTGATCTCATTACGCGCTTTCAGGTACAATAAGATCAATGTTTTACAACTTAAAGTTTGTCTACACTTATTAAACTCTCAATAAAAGGGAGACGCTCTAAATGTCTTTAGATAAGGGTACTAAGGAAGAAATTACAAAAAAGTTTCAACTGCATGAGAAAGATACAGGATCAGCAGACGTTCAAATCGCTATTCTCACTGAGAGAATCGCTGAACTCACCGAACACCTGAAGCTAGCTCCTAAAGATCACAGCTCGCGGTTGGCTCTTTTGAAACTTGTCGGCCAACGCCGAAAATTGCTCGATTACCTCAATTCAACTGATACAAAACGGTATCAAAGTTTAATTGTACGCCTCAACCTTCGCAAATAAGCAAAGGTTTTAGTGCTGGTAGAGTCAAAATCGCTTAAAACACTATCCAGAGGCTGATAAAACGGCCTCTGGCTTGTTATCTATCTTCAGCTATATCTCACAAATAGAGCAAGCAGAGAAGTTAAATAAGCCGATTGTAAATTTCAATTTTAAACCACCCAAGCCTCTTGGGTGGTTTTTTCATTTTACCCCGCTCCCCTCTCCCTAAAAAAATGACTTATTCTCTTTTCTGTTAAACTTTTTATTTCATCTTCTTTGTTTTACGAACAGGACTTTTGTCCCATAATGATACACAAATCAACTCAAAAATTGTTTTTTGCCTGCGGACGCACTGCAAAGGTCCAGTGAACCTTTGCAGTGAGGAGCAGGTGAAGCGGCCTTGGGCGCGAACTGGTCTTCCCAAATTTCCAACTTTTGAATTGATTTGCGTATACCTTAGTGCTATAGTCCCCGGGTTCAACTCCTGCTAAAGGATTTCTTTAGCATGAAAGTTGAAGGTTCCCGTTCTGTTGGAAGCGATGGAATGCCCTCTCGTCCAGAAAATTTTTTTTCTCGATCAGTGGTCAATTCATCCTCCGACAGGACATATTATATATTGACTATGGAGTTACCTATGTTTGATAAGAAATCGACTGTCGTCTCTGTTGGAGGACGCGACATTATATTTGAGACCGGCAAAATTGCCCGGCAAGCTAACGCGTCCGTTGTTGTCCGCTCCGGAGAGACCATTCTCCTTTCAACAGCATGCTCAGGACCTGCTCCTTCGGCAGAAACAGATTTTTTACCTTTGCGCGTCGACTACCAAGAAAAATTCTCCTCTGCGGGCAAAACGCTGGGCGGATTTATTAAGCGCGAAGGCAGACCTGCTGAACGAGAAATCCTTGTTTGCCGCTTGATCGACCGTCCTTTGCGCCCCATGTTCGAAGATGGGTATTACAACGAGATCCAGGTGCTTGCCTACGTGTTCTCCTACGATGGAGTCCACTCGCCAGATCCATTGGCAATTTGCGCAGCGTCAGCCGCCCTTACTATTTCGGACATCCCTTTAATTAAGCCGATCGGCGCTGTCCGCGTGGGAATGATCGATAACAATTTTGTCGTCAACCCAACTGTTGAAGAACAAAAAAAATCCCGGCTCGACCTTATCTTAGCCGGTACTGAAGATGCCATCCTGATGATCGAAGGCTATTGCGACTTCTTAACCGAAGAGCAGATCCTCGAGGCTGTCGAAGAAGGACATCAGGCAATCCGAAAGATCTGCCAATGCCTGTCCGACTGGCAAAAAGTCATCGGCAAGCCAAAAAAACGTGACGACATCCGATTAATTCCGGAAGACCTCATTAAGGAAATGAAGCAGCTGACGGAAGCTAGGCTCGACAAGGCTTTAAGACAAAAAGAAAAACAAGTCCGAGAAGATGCTGTCCGCGAGATCAACGATTCAGTGACCGCCCACTTTTTCCCTGAGGGAGAAACAACTTTCCGCTTTAACAAGACCGATGTCAAAGGCGCCTTCAAAAAGGTTCAGTCCCACCTGATGAGGAAGATGATCCTTGATGAAAATGAACGGAGCGATGGAAGAAAATGCGATCAGATCCGTCCGATCGATATTGAACTTTCTCTCCTTCCTAGAACTCACGGAAGCGCTCTGTTTACACGCGGCGAGACTCAATCGCTGGCTGTGGCAACGCTTGGCGGAGAGACGATGGCCCAACGCTCGGAAAACCTTGAAGGTGAAGTGAGCAGCCGTTTTTACCTGCAATACTCGTTCCCTCCGTTCTCAGTCGGCGAAGTTGGCCGAATGGGCTCCCCGGGACGCCGGGAGATCGGCCATGGCAAGCTAGCAGAGCGCTCTCTTGCAATGATCCTGCCTCCTCAAGACACTTTCCCATACGTCATCCGTCTTGAATCGAACATCACCGAGTCGAACGGCTCTTCGTCGATGGCCTCTGTTTGCGGCGGCTGTTTGGCGCTGATGGATGCGGGCGTACCGATCCGCCGTCCGATTGCAGGGATTGCGATGGGGCTTATTTTGGAAGACCATAAATATGCCATCCTTTCCGATATTTTAGGCGTCGAAGATGCGCTCGGCGACATGGACTTTAAACTCTCGGGAGATGCCCAAGGGATCACCGCTTTCCAGCTCGACATCAAGATCGAAGGTATCAACGCCCAGATCATGAAGGCAGCTCTTGCGCAAGCAAAACAAGGGCGTCTGCACATCCTGAGCAAAATGCTGGAAATCTGCCCTAAGCCCAAAGAACACCTCTCTTCCTACGCTCCTCGCATCGAAACAATGCAGATCAAGCCTAGCAAGATTGGAACAGTCATTGGGCCAGCTGGCAAGCAGATCCGCGCCATTATTGAAGAGACAGGAGTCCAAATTGACATCGATGATAGCGGCCTAGTCAGCATCTCTTCGACTAACAGCGAAGGGATGAAGCGCGCTAAAGAGATCATTCACAATTTGACCGCTGAGGTCGAAATTGGAAAGACCTACACCGGCCGCGTTGTATCGATCGTGCCTTTTGGAATCTTTGTCGAGATCTATGGAAAAGAGGGCTTATGCCACATTTCCGAGCTTTCCCATGCAAGGGTCCAAAACATCCAAGATGTTGTTAAAGAAGGCGAGGTCATCGACGTTAAAGTGCTGGACATCAATGATAGAGGACAGATTAAGCTCAGCCGTAAAGCTCTGCTTCCTGTTCCTACGGCCCAAGGATAATCTCCGGTCGTCATTCCGCAAATATAAAACCCATCGGGCGGCAACCGCCCGATGGGTTTTTTTGTGTTAACTAAAAAGGGGTTTTAACGGATGGCCCTTAGCTGGCGCAAATAGGCCCGATAGGTACGGTCAAGGTCCGTTGCAATACGCCCAAATTGCTCCAGGTGAGGTTGAAGACGGCGCTCTCGCGCTTCCTCTGCCGGCAACGTATCTTGCCTAAAGCGCTCCTGAGAGCTTGCTCTCATCCGATCGCACGCCTCTCGGACTCGCCGGATTTCAACATTCAGTTCTGCACTCTGACGAGAAAAAGCGGCATCATGCTGCGCAAGCCTCTGTTGTAAATCTTGAGCGATTGCCTGCTCAGCCCGATGCAGTTCGAGGACAGACCGATCAAAGATCTCCCTATTTGGAGGGGTAAGGTTTTCACGAGCTATTACACGTCCGTTCGGGTAGAGAACAGCTATGCGTTGCTGGTGCTGTTCTCTAGCCTCGCGCAAGCGGGTAGCAGAGCTGTTTTCAATTTCCAACCTGGCTAGCATTTCTCTGTTTTGAAACCCCTGGCTTGCTCGAACAGCCTCATTAGTGTTATGAATAGCTTCGATCGATTCGAAGGATTGGTCAAGGGCCTGGCGGAATGGGGCGATCGTCTGCTCAAACTCTTGGTCTGCAAGCTCTTTTTTAGCATTAAATCCTGACTCTGCTGCCCGATAAGTGACCAATAGCTCCCGGATTTTTTGCAGTTCGCTATAATCGATCATTGCTAGTCTTTCCAGCTTATCTAAAGGGTACCCGCTAATGATCTGCTCAAATGTTTTGCTTTGAGTTTCAGAACGCCATTTGGCCGCATGCTCCCTGGGATGTGGCACGGCATAAGAAAAACCGGCACTTTGATTGAACGGCTCTGCGTGACGCGATACCTTTTCATAATAGTTGACCAGCTCATTCACGCTCATCGATTGGACCTGTCTCCGGTAGAGGTTGACAAACTGGCTCGGAGTTAAAATTCGATCTTCAAAAATCTTATGCCATTCAAAGCGCTCGGCCACCTGATCTAAGGTCATCCGCTGGGCATCATTGCGCATTCGCATAATTTCTTCTTCATGATCATAGTCATCGATCGTCGTGCTGTGCCAGAATGCGTAGCTGGCAAGAATTAAGGAAGGGATGGCATACAGGGCTACAGGAAGGGCCACAATTTCAAACGCCGCCAACCCGACAAGGGTCCCGGCTCCGATTAGGGCCGCAGTTCCTAATAGCCTCCAGGAAATCACCTCGACCTGGGCCGTAGAGAAGCATGGGAAGCCGTTTTGGACCGAACGCTGGGTCCAAAATCCATTGCCGATATAATCTTCTCCATCGAACGGCACTTGGCTCGTATAGCCCATAAAAGGCGTTTCACGAACTGTTAAAGAAGCCACAAAGACCCCCGAAATTTAAATTAATTAAAAAATCTACCCAATTATAAGGAAATAGAATTAAGAATCAATTAAATTAGCAGTTAAATCGATGATTACAATAATACGCAAATTAAAAGATTAAATTAATCAATCAGAATATAAAAATATAATAGGATCGCATGAGAGTCAGGATAGATGCCAAAAGATCTAAAGAAGTCTTTACCGGTATGGTTTTCTTGGGACAGAGAAACGCCATGCTGTTGGGACAGCATGGCGCATCAAGTAAAATTTAGATTTGTTGAGGGGCAGGTTGATCGGAAATCGGAGGATTGAAACCGGTGTCCGATACCTTTTCAGGAGGAGGAGGAGGAGTTTTGCGATGGAGATCTTGGGCTGTCTTTAAACGTCCCCTTTTCTTTTCGATGTCCCATTCTCCGCTCATGATCTCAAGCACGTCTTCACGGTCCAATGTTTCAAATTCCATCAGCATTTCAGTCATTAACTGAACTTGGTCGCGATGGGATTCGATAAGCTCTCTTGCCCGCACATGCGCTTCATCGAGGATCTTGCGCACCTCGTCATCAATGACTTTTGCGGTAGCTTCCGAATAGGCTTTTTCATGGTAGTTGGGCATTCCCAGGTATTGACCGCCCTCGGCTCGCTCATCATAAGCGACAGCTCCGAGCTTGTCCGTCATTCCCCACTCGCAAACCATGCTGCGCACGAGGCGTGTGGCCTGCGTGATGTCCATCTGCGCGCCGCTTGAAATGTCGCTGACAAAGATCTCTTCAGCAACACGTCCGCCCATCAGGACTGCCAACTGGTCAAGAAGCTCGCGCTTCCAATAGCTTAAGCGGTTCTTTTTAGGCATAAAGTGGGTAGCGCCCAGAGAAAGTCCTCGTGGGATGATCGTTACTTTATCGACGGGGTCAGAAAATTTCACGCACAGGGCGACGACAGCGTGGCCAGATTCGTGGTATGCGGTAGTCTTCTTCTCATTTTGATCGATCTCTAAGCTGCGTCTTTCTTTCCCGTAGCGGACCTTGTCGCAAGCTTCAGCGGCATCTTGACCGGTAACTGCACTGCGCCCTTTTCGAGCAGCCAGCAAAGCAGACTCATTCAAGATGTTCATCAAATCTGCGCCTGATGCGCCTGGAGTATTGCGCGCAATGTGCATTAAATCGACGGTCGGGTCTAACTTAATCTTGCGTGCATGGACCTTAAGGATCTCAAAACGGCCTTTAATATCCGGCAGATCGATGACGATCCTGCGGTCAAAACGGCCTGGACGGAGAAGCGCTTTGTCCAAAACGTCTGGCCGGTTTGTCGCAGCGATAAGGATAACCCCCTCATTCGTGTCAAAACCGTCCATTTCGACGAGCAATTGGTTAAGCGTCTGTTCCCGTTCATCATGTCCGCCGCCGATTCCAGCGCCGCGGTGCCGTCCTACGGCATCGATCTCGTCCATAAAAATAATGCAGGGAGCTTGTTTTTTAGCTTGTTCGAACATGTCGCGGATACGGCTTGCGCCTACCCCTACAAACATCTCGACGAAGTCTGAACCGGAGATCGAGAAGAAAGGCCGGTCGGCCTCGCCTGCGACAGCTTTTGCGATCAATGTCTTACCAGTTCCCGGAGCGCCGATGCAAAGCACCCCTTTTGGAATGCGGGCTCCAAGAGCTGTGAACTTGGTAGGATCTTTAAGGAAGTCAACAACTTCTTGCAGTTCTTCTTTCGCTTCATCGCATCCAGCAACATCTTTGAATGTCACCTTGTTGCGGTCCTTTGTCAGGAGCTTAGCTGGGGATTTTCCAAAGTTCATCGCGCCTGCTCCTACACCCTTCATCTGTCTTGAAAAGACAAAGTAGAGGAGGAGTACGACCAGGATGACTGGCAGCAGGGTGAAGAGGTAGCTTAAGTAATTGGGAGACGGCTCTTCGCTTTTGAATGTTTTTTCCAGAACGAGGTTGCGAGGTTGGTCGGGAGCCTTAAATACGGTCCCCTTATTGGTTGGGAAATTGTCCCACTCTTGTTTGGCTTGCGCAAACCAATGGCCATAGACTTCAGGGTCTTGCTTTTCTAAAGCTTTTGTCGATAGCTCTTGGTTATTGAAGAACCAAGTCACATTGGCGACAGACTGGCGGGCCTTGTCCAATTGCGCATCGTTCTTTTCCAGTTCTTCGGAAACGTAGTTGAACTGCTCGAGCTGCGCCTTATAGGTCCTTACGCTGCGAAGCTGGAGGAGGCGTACGTTTTGCTGGTCTTTGTCAAGATCTGTAATGATCGTATTGAGCTGGTCGAGGGCGCTGCGGTAGACCGCTAGCTGCTGCTGGGGCGATTGAGGCGCTTTCAGATCAGACGCTTGGGCGACGAGCTGCTCAAGGTTTCGAAGATCAGATTTCATGGTCTCATTGCCAATGCCGAGAGCATGGGATCGGAAACCTTCGATCAAGGTCAAGAGATCTTTTCCAAAAGCTGCGACCGCTGCAGGACTTTGTCCTTGAGAGATTGCTGGGTATAAACGTTCTAGATCGGCGTAGCTTGTGAAGTCCTTGTCTGATACTTTGCGAACGACCACTTCATTTTCTTTGCTGGCGCTATTGTAGATTGGGTCGACGACGCGGTATCCCCCCTTTGGAATGGGAAGGCCGCTTAGATGGAGGAAGAGGTCGGATGCATCATAAACCGATTTTCTAGAAGTGGAAAGTTCTCCGTCGAGTTCTTTCTTTTCCCCGGAGAGTTCATGATTGCGATTGAGCAATTCCAAGTAGCGGAAGCGCGATTTCGCATCATCCGTCTGACGCTCTTTGAATTTACCGCTAAAGGTCACCAGATTGTCATTCAAAGCAATCTTACGGCTCTCATCTTTCTGGATCAAATCCAAGTTGACCAAATGTTCGACTTGGTGACTGAAAGCAACTTTACCCGTTTTCTCATTGCTTAAATTTTGTACCGTCAAAATGACGAGGATAGCAGCTAATAAGAAGATAAAAAAGCCGCCTGGAAACCCTTTCTTGGGCTCATTCTTTAAGTTGTCATTGCTCATAATGTTTTTATTTTTTCATGTTTATAGATGACAAATTAAACCACCTGCATCCGATTAAAGTAAAGAAGTTTCCCAGTTTCCCGATCACCAAAACTTTGATGGTGAGAGCGATAACGAAGAAAATCTACTGTTACTTTGCCCGTTTCCAAAGAGGCATATAACCCCTTAAGTGCTGGCAGCACACCGTTTCTTCATCGTATCAGAGCCCGAATAATTTGTCTCATTATTTATCGACACTCTGATTTAAATTAAATGAATTAAGATGTTTACGGATGAAAATAAATTAATTAAAGCCAGATTTAACCATCTTGATTAAAGATCAAAACTCCGCAATTAATATGGATTACTCCTGATTTAAGCGGAAACCGCTTGTTGCTTTCCCGCTCCAACAATCCCGCGCAAATCGCCTGTAAGACCTCATATGACACATGCAGCTTTTGCTTCTCAACCCATATTTTCAGCAGCCATCGCAACTCCAATGCCTCCTTGACCTCTGTCAAGTCCCATTGGGTAGTTGGACCTGTGCAGACCAGCTTTTTCCAATGCGGTTCGCACCTTTTCATTAGGTAGGCATGAATTTCGGCAGACGCTGAGGCAGCTTTACAGAGATTATGGCTAATTTCCTTGCCAAACTGAGCGGAAAGGCTGGGAATGATCTGGGACCTCATCCTCCCTCTCAAAAACCGAGGGTCGAGGTTCGAGCCATCGATAAAGGGAGCATGCCCTCGTTCTTCCAGCCAAAGGGCCAGCTCTTTTTTGGTGATCCCTAAAAGAGGCCTTAAGGTCCGCATCCCCCCCATCCTCCCCTCGGCCTCGATTCCCGGCCAGTGCATCGGATGGGCCCCTTCCAACAATCTTTTTAAGACCGTTTCCGCCTGGTCATCGGCTTGATGGGCAAGCAACAGACCTTGAGCATCGGTCTCCCTATAGACTTCCTGAAAAAATCGGAACCTAGAATCTCTTGCTTTTTCTTCGGCGTTCCTCTGCAGCATCCCGTTTCCACTTAAGCGGCAAGAGAACAATTTAAGCTGCAGCCCTTCCGCTTCGGCGGCAATCGCCCGCGCCTCGTCGGCGCTCTCCGCCCTCCAGCCATGGTCGACATGGGCCAGGCAAAGCTCTAGACGAAGCGCGTTGCGGCACTCTAGCAAGAGATAAAGCAGAGCTTTGGAATCCGGCCCTCCGGAATACCCTAGCAAAAGGGGCCTCCCCGGCTCGCACCGAGGAGCTAAGAACGCCCTCACCTTCTGGACTAATGGATCTCTCATAAACTGCCGTCTTAATCTTCTTTCTATGATTAACACAGCCTATTCTGCCTCATCGGCACAGCTTCCGTCAAAATCCATTTTTCTCATGCGACGGCAGGCCAGCTCAAGAAATGAGATTGATTATTAATAAACATATTTCGAAAATGAACATTCTTTTCTTCAACCCATAAGGAGGAGAATATGAAAGGGATAACATCTTATTTCCTTACAGCCCTGACGTTGTGCTCGACTGTCTGCTCAGTAGACATCAGCAACTTAAACCACTGCGTTGACGACATCAAAGAAGCAATAGCAAAAGAACAGACCGTTCAACTGTTTAGTTCAAATTATGCAAAACTGCTGAGCGACTTGCACCAAGCCGGCTTGCGCAATGCATTCCCTCCCATCTACCAACAGCAGGTCTTTGATCCATTCCTAGGCTATTTGACTCAGTTGGGAGAATCTAGTTTCGACAACATATTCTCAAATTCCAGCAGCGATCCTGAAGCTAACTTCCTTCAGGCCATTCTTCCTGACGTTTGCGAGGCAATACTGCAAAATGGGACCCACTTCGCAGCGCCTTCAACCAGCGCTTTTCAAGAAGTGGTCAATGATCTCTATAGCGGGTTTTTAAGCCAAGAAAGCCGCGTCAGCAAAGAGACCGGCCAGCCGATCAAGCCGCCGGACAAAGGCGTGCTTCCTCCCATTGTAAAATGGGGCAATCCCGATGCCGGGCCCTACACCTGGCCTGCGGATGCCACTGAGGAATTAAACATCCACAGCGCCGTCGTCAGCCTTCCTCCTGCGCATCTTAACAGAGGGCTTCTTGCCTGGTCTGCGCTCCCTCATGAGACCTGCGGCCATGACATCCTCCACGCAGACAACGGCCTCATCGACGAGCTTGCCGATGTTGTTTATAAAGGAGTTTTAGCAGGAACTAAAGATGCCTTTCTAGCTAACTATTGGAAACAGTGCATCGATGAGACAGCGTCCGATGTGTTGGGAGTATTGAACACAGGGCCGACGACAGGCATGGGGCTGATCGGGTATTTTCGAGGCCTAATGGGAGGCCCTCTGCGCAGCGTAGGAGCATTGCCCCCTTTGGACACCCATCCTGTGGACATTTTGAGGGCATACCTTGCAGCGCACGTCGTTTCCCAGCTGTCCTTTTCCGGAGCAAAGGAATGGAGCGCAGCGATAAAAAGCGAAGCGCAAAAAGATTTAAAAACAATCTACTTGGTCGACTCTAGGAAACGGTACACACGTCTTTCAACCGATAAGGCCATTCATTCGGCTGAAATCGTGGGCGATGTCATTATCAACACTAAATTAAAATCTTTAGAAAATCATTCGTTGAAGGAGATCCAAGATTGGACCGATGCAGATCAAAAGATCGTCGACGCGCTAGCGGCTGAGCTCAGAGCCGGGTCAGCTTTGACCAGCGAGTTCAAAACAAACGATTTTTATGCGGCGCATGTCGTTGCGGCGGCAGTCCAAGAAGCGCTGAAAGCAGGTTCAAATGTCCAGACCCTCTTTGACCGGATGATCGGATATCTCGATGTCATGCACCAATACAACACTGTTTGGTACCCAACATCATCCACTCCGTCAGCCTGCACCTGCAATTGCCAATGCGATTGCTGCACAAAATGTCAGCAGCAGGCGAAAGCTTCCGCAAAACCCGTGGCTAACCTCATTCATAAAAGGCTGGCCCATAAAGAGGTCCACCTCTTGAGTTCAGAGGCAGAACTTGCTAGCCAAGAGGATCTTTTGGTTCTTCAGTAACTGCTGTTACGCGTTAAAGAAACCCCGTGCGAATAGGACGGGGTTTTTCTTTTTCAAAATTTTATTTAAAATCCAAAACTTGATAGTTCGCCTCCCCTGCCGCAGGCTTCTTGAAACTCGGCTTTTCTATTTTCTAAAAGGGAGCAATAGAATAAAATGACCCTGTTGTAACCTGAAATTTGGGTTCATTTCATAGGACCTTGCCGCATCCTGCGAGCACTTTTCAAAGATTTTGGCGCGTCCATAGGTGCTTTCAGCTATTGAACGCTCCAAAATCCTCGAAAATTGCCTCGCAATCTGCGACAATTTCCTATAAACTCAACCCAAAATTCAGGTTGTTATAGCGAAGAACATGACCATATGCCGATAATTTGGCGCTATTTATTGCGCTCCTTCTTTCAAGTCCTTGTCCTGTGCGTCAGCAGCTTTATTGCCGTGCTGCTCGTTCTCCGCTTTCAAGAAATTGCCCGGTTTGCCTCTTCCGGCACCGACAAACTCAAAGTCCTCTTGTTCGCCTTACTTCAGGTTCCCTACATTTTGCCTATTGCGATCCCTGTATCCTGCTTGATCACGGCGATGCTCTTGTTCCAAAGGCTGAGCAAGACCCATGAACTGACGGCATTCCGCACATGCGGCCTTGGCTTAAAGCCGATCACAACCCCTCTTATTTTTGCAGGTCTGTTCCTAGCCCTTCTCAACCTGACGATCTCCTGTGAAATCGCTCCCCGCTGCCGCGCCCTGTCGAAAGAGCTGATCTACCAAACGGCTGCTAAAAACCCTCTTTTCCTCCTCCAGAAGGAAAGTCTTGTTAAGCTGAAGAACGCCTATGTCGACATGAAGGTGTTAAAATCAGGGAAGTACGCTGAAGACGTCGTTTTTGCAATCAAGAACAGTTCGAACAACCGGCTTACCCTGATGATCGCCAAGGAGCTTTCTCTTCGAGGAGAACTTCTCAAGGGAGAGCAAGTCGCCCTGATATCAAGCGTCGATCCCAAAAAAGGGAGCGGCTTTGATCATCTCGTGATTGAAAACCAGGCAGTCATGAACACAAAAGCCTCCAATTTGAGCCAATACACCCAAAACAACGACTGGAACGCAACTTACGACTACCAATCGCTTCGGATGATCTTGGCTCGGGAATCTTTAGAAAAGGACCACCACTCTATCTTTTCAATTGGAAGAAGCGCTCAGCTCGAGCTCTCCCGCAGGCTTTCCATCTCAATAGCCGCGTTCACGTTCACGTTGATCGGCGTTGCGTTCGGGATCCAGATCAGCCGCAACCGCTCCAAAAAAGGGATCATTTACGCCATTGCGCTCGCTTCCTTTTATCTGGTCTGCTTCGTCACCGCAAAGTCCTTAAAACACTGCCCCGCCATCTCCTCCATGATCTTCCTCCTTCCCCACCCATTGATCATCCTCCTGTGCTTGCGATCGTTAAAATCGATTAATGAAGGTGTCGAATGAACTTGATTTGGGAACGGTACATCTTCCGAGAAACGGTAAAAGTCTTTTTCCTCTTTTTGGGCTGTTTTTACTTCCTATACGCGATGATCGACTATTCGACCCATATGCAGGACTTTATCGTCGACAAGCGGATCCAGATCTCCCATATGATCGGCTACTACAGCTTCATGTTCATCAAGCGGGCCGACCTGATCGTTCCCCTTGCCGCTTTGATCGCCTGCATCAAACAGCTGCTATCGATGACGCACAATGGAGAGCTCGTTGCCCTGCAGGCCTCCGGCGTCTCGCTAAAAAAAATCGCCCGTCCTCTCATCCTCTTATGCGGGCTATGCACCCTCTTTAATTACTTGAGCTTCGAGTTCTTTCTCCCTTCCAGCCTTAATTTTCTCGACCGCTTCCGCGAGCGGCATTTCAAACATGCCCGCCGAGGCGCGCGCTCAGAACCTGTCCACGCCCTCTACCTAAAGGATGGATCGAAGATCATCTATCAGACCAAAGATGCGGAGAAAAACCAGTTTTTCGACGTGTTCTGGATCCGCTCTTCCGATGACATCTGGCGCATGAAGACGTTAACGACAGACCCTGAAAATCCGATCGGGTCTTTTGTCGATCACATCCAAAGGAACAAACAGGGCAATTTGATCAAGTCGGAGACTTTTGAAACTTATGCCTTTTCTCCATTCAAATGGCAGCCCGACCTGGCCGGAAAAGGATATGTCCCTATCGAAAACAGAAAGATCAGCGAGCTCGTCCACCTCCTCAATTCGAAAAAACGGGCAACAGCCGTCGAACGGCCGCAAATCCTCAGCTACCTGTTGTATAAATGCGTCATGCCCCTGCTCCCGCTTCTTTCATTCATAGCCATCTTCCCCTATTGCGTCCGCTACTCGCGTCAAACGCCGATTTTCTTAATTTACACACTGGCCATCTTTAGTTTCGTTACCTTCGGCGCCATCATGGACGCCGCTCTCATTTTAGGAGAAAATAATGTGATCCCCCCATTTGCAGCAGTATTTGGACCTTTTCTGATCTGCTCAATGGCCTTTGGATGGAAATTTGCAAAAACTTAAACGAGCGAGCATTTAATGAACGATATCGACTCTTGCCACTTTAACCAATCTGTTAACCCTGAAAAAAAATGGAAATGGAAGACCCTGCTTTTCTGCCATGTCTTGGTAACGGTCATGCTGACCACCTTATTCCTTCCTTCTACAAAGGGTTTTTGGGAAGTCATCGATGTCGCGTTTTTTAAATTCGTCAACGGCTCATTAGAAGGAAGACCGAACTGGCAAGTGTTTTGGGCCCTGGCCAACCACAAGCTGGCGGACTGGGTTGAAGATCTATGCGTCCTGATCTTCTTCTTCATTTACGTCAAGCAGGCCGTCAGAAGCCTGCGCCCTCGGAAGATCGCTGAACTCTTGTTCTGCGTCCTTTACATCGCGGCGATCATCTACTTCGTCAACCGGATGCTCTTTAGAGAAAATTTAAGCATTCCCCGTTTAAGCCCGACCCTTGTCGTCGACTCGAGCATCCGCTTATCGGAACACATCCCCTGGCTGCATATCAAAGACGACTCCTCTAAGAGCTTTCCCGGAGACCATGGAACGACCGCCCTTCTCTTTGCTGCAAGCTTTTCCTACCTTGCCGGCTGGCGCCTCGGGATCCTCGCTTCTCTATACGCCGCTTTCCTCTGCATGCCCCGTTTGATCACAGGAGCCCATTGGTTCTCCGACGTGATCGTCGGCAGCGGATCGATCACCCTGTTGTTCTTGGCCTGGGCCTTCTGCACGCCGCTATTCCAAACCTGCGTCAACGGGCTCGAGCGTTTTTTCAAGGCCTGTATGAATATCAAGAAAAGATGGGGCGCATTGCCGGAAGCGTAAGAAGCGTTCTCTGAATTTATCCCCAGTTCGCGCCGGGTTTTACAGAACTAGACCAGGGGCCAGTGCATGTCTGTCCCTGTTCTTTTTGATTGATGAGCTGAATTTCCTCCATCTCCTTTTCCGTCAGCTGAAAATCGAACAAGCTCATGTACTCGTCCACATGCTGGCCGGACACCTTGCTCACGACAGGCATCCCGAGCTGCAGAGCCCAGCGCCATGCCACTTGGGCAGCGCTTTTATGGTACTTGTCCCCTATCGATTTTAGGTGCAGATCCTGGCACACCTTCCCCTTGGCTAGCGGACGGTATGCGCACAGGACAACCCCTTTCTCATCACAGTACCGCTTCAACTCCCATTGTTGAAAAAGAGGATGGAACTCGACCTGGTTCACTAAAATAGGAAAATGACGCTCAAAGCACCATTTCATCTGCGGCTGGGTAAAGTTGCTGACGCCAACTCCACCGATCTTACCCTCTCCTTGCAATTGGACTAGCTCGTCCAAAATCTTCGCCATCGGCAAGTCTTCATCAGGGCTATGCACCAAGAGCAGATCGATCTTCCGGTCAAGATCACGCAAGCTTTTTTCAACCGAATGGCGAACGCCTTTTTCAAAATCGTTCCGGTTATGCTTAACAGTCAGAAAAAGCTGGTGGTTAGCAATCTTTGCTTTCTTGATTGCCCGGCACACCATCTCTTCATTGGCATATCCTGTTGCAGCATCGACATGGCGCACGCCCTTTTCGAGGGCGTGCACGACAGTATCTTCTGTCACTTTCGACGTGCCGACTCCGAGCAATGGCAGCTGTTTTCCATTCTTTAAGACAATTGCCATATCAGCCTTAGGTTATGCTTGGCGCGTCAAATAGTGAATTTTGATCTTCTTAGGTTTGAAAAATTGACGGATGACATCTTTTGTCAATTCGATATCAAACTCTTTGCACGAGAAAATATCAAGGTATGCCTCGCCGGTCTTATCGACGAAATGCCCTGTGATCGAACTCGTTTCAATCAATTGGACCAGTGAATAGCCTGCTTTGCCGGCATCATGGGTTGCAAAGTGCTCGACCGTCGGTTCGCCAAAGGCTTTCATATCGATCGCCGAAACGAGCGTTTTTACAAAAGACACCAAATTTTGCCGGCTTGTAATCCGCGCTGTATCGCATCCTTGGCAATCTAAGATCAGGTGATAACCCCAGTATCCTCCATCCTCTTCAATTCCTTCTTCTTCCATCATCACGAGAGCTTCGTCTTTCATATTCCTCCATTAAACGGCTGTTTTGTGCAATAGGCAGCCTTGATGAAAAGAAAATTAGCAAATTTAAGATCAGGACACTAGCAGAATTTTCGATTGGTTGATAAACTCTGAAATTCTTCCACGATCAAAGGTGTGTCATGGCAAAAAAAACAGATCTCTACTCCCAGTTGCTCGAACTTTCAAGAACGACAGCTCTGCTCTCTTCCATCGAATATCTGCTTGATTGGGACCAAGAGACCTACATGCCAAAAGACGCGATCCACTTCCGATCCCTCCAAGTGGAGATGATCGCAAGCCTCGTGCACAAGAACAAGACCAGCAAAGCGTTTGCCAAATTGCTCGACCAGCTGATCGACATCGAGACCGGCGAGATCAAAGATTCCAACTTGCCACCTGCTCAGATCGCAGCCTTAAGAGAGTGGCGCCGAGACTATGTCAAAGCGGTCAAGCTGCCTAACGCCTTCGTCAAACAATACGCCAAAACAATTTCGACGGCGACCCATGCTTGGAAAAGCGCCAGGCACCACAACGACTTCAAAGAGTTTTCCCCTCATCTGGAAAAAGTGGTCTCCCTCTGCCGCAAAAAAGCCGACATCCTAGGCTTCCAAGAACATCCCTATGATGCCCTTCTCGACCTCTATGAGCCCGATATGAAGACATCGATGCTCATCCCCATTTTCTCCAAGCTAAAGATTCAGCTCACACTGCTATTAAGGTCGATTACCGCTTGTCCCCAGATCCCCCACGAATTCCTCCATTGCCGCTGCCCTAAGTACAAGCAGCTGGCATTTTCCCACCTCCTCTTAAAAAGCATGGGCTTCCATGAGAACAGCTCTCGCCTCGATTCATCCGCCCATCCGTTCTGCTCGACATTGCTCCCTGATGACGTCCGCATGACAACACGCTTCAACCCGGAAGATCCCTTCTTTAGCATCTTTGCCGTCCTTCATGAAGGCGGCCATGGGCTCTATGCTTTAGGACGTCCTAAAGAGCACTTCGGCTCCCCCCTTTCTGAATCCTTGTCCCTCGGGATCGATGAAAGCCAGTCACGCTGGTGGGAAACTCTGATCGGACAAAGCCGCCCATTCTGGCAGCATTTCTTCCCTCTGCTGCAAGCGGAGTTTCCCGAAAATTTCAGTTCGGTCTATCTTGATGACTTCTACCGCGCGATCAACATCGTCAAGCCGAGCATGATCCGGATCGAAGCTGACGAGGTCACCTACAACCTGCACATCGTTGTCCGCTTCGAGATGGAAAAAGCGCTCATTGAAGGTTCCTTGAAAGTGCGCGACGTTCCCGACGCGTGGAATGAAAAGATGCGGGAATATCTCGGCATCTGCCCGCAGTTCGACGGAGAAGGCTGCCTGCAAGACATCCATTGGTCGATGGGACTCTTTGGATATTTCCCCACCTATACATTGGGCAATCTCTACGCATCCCAGTTCTTCCTTGTTTTCGAAAAAGCGTTTCCGCAATGGAAAGAAAAGGTCGCTAAAGGAGAACTTGGGTTCGTACGCGAATGGCTCAAGGAGAATATCCACCAATATGGACGGCAATTTCCCCCTCCTGAACTTTGTAAAAAAATCACTGGCCAGCCTCTTAGCGAAGAGCCCTTTATGCGGTATCTGAACTCTAAGTACAAGTCTTTGTACCACTTAGACTCTAATAGCTAAATAAACCGGCCGGAAATGTATTGTATTTCCGGCTAGTTTTCTCTGAACCCCTCACTTCCCTCATCTTTTTTACATCTCATTAAATATTAATGATTTAATGACAGATGCTCCTTTGGACATCTTCAACATATAAATCACACGCAATCAGCTTTTAAAACTAAAATTCAATAATTCCAAATATATTTATTTGAATTAAAATTAATATTGTGTTAAAATTAAATTAAGATATCATTAACTATAAAATCAAAGAGGGAAATGAATGTCAGTTAATGCAGCAACAATTAACCAACAGATCTTGAATCAACAATTCGTAACTCAACAGACCGCTGAGCAAGCATCGAACGAAACTAGTGATTCTACAACAACACCTGCACAACCAGTTCTATTAGCTGAAATTAATGAGGCTGGGTATGAAATGTATTTATCATTTTGCGCTTTAACAAACACAAAAGATGGATCGCATCCTTTGCCAGAAGAAATGTACCCTCTAGCTGATTCAATTACAACCTTTGTCAACCTATGTAACGAATACAATAATGCCGGCTATCAACCTCCATTGAACTCACCAACTAACACTCAGAATTACCAGACTTACCAGCTTTATCAACTTCTGACGACTCCAGTAATCGCTGTTGGCGGATCTTCAACATTATTAAGCCCATACGATGTCGCCAATAACATTATGAATCCTCCAAGCGGAACAACCAGTGAAGAATGGGAGGACACACTTGCTTCGATGTACCATCCTAGCGACCCTAATTCAGTTAGCGCGCTTTGGCAGGTTTGCGAACAGTTAAATACATGGGAAAGCGATCACAAACCAAGTTTAAATGAATCTTTTCCTGAACCACTACTAGGTGCTGTTCAAGCTCTCAACAGCGCTTGGGATTCCATTAATACGGGCAACATCGATCCTAATCAAAGTGGTAATATTCTACCACAATTGGCTCAAGACATTGTTACAGTCAATACAGACTTAACGAACCTTCAAGCCCCTAACAGCCCAACAAATCCAACAGGTCAAGGATATTTGAATGCAAATGAACAAATGCTCTATGACGTATTAAATGCTCCATTGCAAGGTCAATTTGGAGCAACATTGGCTTCCTCAGCGCAAGCTGTTGTAAGCAATCCTTCTACAGCAAATATGGATACTTTTGCAAACATTGTAGCAAATGACAATTATTACGTTAGCCAAGTGTTAAGTGATTCTCTAAACCCTAACCCCCAAATCTATAACAACCAAAACTAAAAATAACAATCTTTGACCTCCTGTTTGGTTCATTAACTTGCATTTTATCCCCATTTTATGCAAACCCACTCAGGAGGTCTTTCTTTTTCACCCTTTCTTAGGAAAGGTCGCCAGGCGCAGCTGCCGCCGTTTATCCGCCTCAGCATAACGCCTCTTCTCATCATCAGATTCAGGGATCGCAGGAATGACATTGACCGGTTTCATTTTGTCATCAACTGCGACAAAGGTGAAGTATGCTGAAACGATATGCTTTTGCTCTAAGGTGCGGAAATCTTCTGCAAAGACCTTAAGACCGATCTCCATGGAAGAGTGCCATGTGCGGTTAAGAGACGCTTTAAAGACTAGGATATCGCCATGCTTGGCAGGGGCTAGAAAGCGGACAGAATCGACCGAAAGGGTCACGCAGACTTTGCCTGAATGCCGCTTGGCCACCACGCCTGCAAGCTTATCGCATAGCTCTAACACCCTTCCGCCGAAGAGTGTGCCATAGGCATTGAGATCATTGGGATAAACGACTGATGTCTGATCGTGGATCGCTGATTCGGAAACGGGCTTGCCGGAAGGTTGCTCTTTCATCTGACACCTCTTTTTAAGCCCGATATAGTTGCTTAGAAATAAAGAGGCAAGACTGGAAAAGAAAAAGGCCTTGGGGACTTTGCCCGCAAGGCCTCGTATCAACAAGGAGGGAAACTGAACAGAATTAACGTTTGGAGAATTGGAAGCGTTTGCGCGCTCCAGCCAAACCGTATTTTTTACGCTCTCTCTTACGAGGATCGCGAGTTAAGTAGCCGAGAACTTTGAGGTCATGGCGTCTGTGCTCGTCTTCGATGACCAGAGCGCGTGCAATCCCGAGACGGGCAGCAATCACTTGACCTTGGATCCCGCCGCCTTTAACGCGGATGATCACATCGTAGCGCTCAGGAGAGGAAACTTTTTCGATTGGGGATAAAACAGCGCGGCGTTGGAGTTCAAGAGGAAAATACTCTTCGAACTTGCGGCCGTTGACATCGACTTTGCCTGTCCCTGGACGAAGGCGTACAGATGCGACAGATGTTTTTCTTCTTCCAGTACCTAATTTTTCATTGCCTTTCATATGTCAATGCTCGGGATTAAATGTTTACAGGGATTGGCGCTTGTGACTGCATATCGTGCTGCTCACCAGCATAAATTCGTAATTTTTTCATCTGGGCTTCAGTCAGACGCGTCTTTGGCATCATCCCTTTAATAGCCCTTTCGAGAATGTATTCAGGATTGCGATCTTTCATAACAGAAAAAGGAATTTCGCGCATCCCGCTCATCGCTCCAGTGTGGTAGCGGTAGATCTTTTGCGCTTCTTTAGCACCCGTTACTTTGATCTTGCTGGCATTGATAATGACAACGCCGTCGCCCGCATCGACATGGGGGGTGAACTGAGGCTTATGCTTTCCACGGAGAATTTTCGCAACTTCTGCAGCAAAACGGCCGAGCGTCTTGCCGGATGCGTCGAGCAGGAGCCAATTACGCATGGTGCGAACTTCTTCTTTAGTGAGAAGGATCGTGGTGTTTTTCTTCTTCTGGGTCATAGTAAAGGCCTAAAAGGTTTATTCAAAGTCGTTAAAGTTAATAATGAAGTGCAAGTGTACGAGTTTGAGGCTTTTTTTGCCAAGAGTTTTATCGATTTTGATCGGCCAATGTCCGAATCGCCTCTATGCCGCATAGAGAAGAAACGGCGGGCATAAACATTCTATATATATTACAGACATCCTTTAAGGACCGGGAGCCTCGACGAAAGGTTGGCTTCGCCCGCAAAATCCGGTCCTTAAGGGTGTCTGCCTATAATTCTGGCTTGCCAAAAGCCCCTTGATGCTATAGACTTAAGGGTCTTTTGTCAATTTTACATTTACTTTTTGAAGTCCTATGCGCGATTTAAAAACTTTTTTTGTCCGCACCTATGGGTGCCAGATGAACGAGCTCGATACAGAGATCATGGTCGGCCTTTTAGAAAAACGGGGCCTTACACGGATCCAGGATGAAGATACCGCCGACCTGTTGCTATTCAACACCTGCTCGATCCGCGACCTGGCGGAGCGGAAGGTGATGGGAAAGCTCGGGCAACTGGGGCGCAGCCGCACGAAAAAGCAGGTGATCGGCGTCACAGGCTGCATGGCCATGGCCAAAAAAGACACCTTGTTCCGCAAGCTGCCCCACGTCGATTTTGTCATTGGGACAAACAATATCAGCGAACTCAACGATGTGATCGACCATGTGATGGAGTCGGGCCAGCAGCAGATCCGCACCGATGACCAATTCGAAGAAAATCTTGACTACCTGGTCGCAAAAAGGGACGACCCCGTAAAGGCGTTCGTTTCGATCATTCGCGGCTGCGATAAGTTCTGCACCTATTGTGTCGTCCCCTACACACGGGGCCAAGAGGTCTCCCGCCACCCCGACAGCATCGTTGAAGAATGCATCCGCCTGGTCGACCAAGGATATAAGGAGATTACCCTCCTTGGCCAAAACGTCAACAGCTACGGCAAGGACAAGCCTGAGTGGAACTGCCTGTTCCATGACCTGTTATACCGACTGGACAAGATCCCCGGCCTTGCCCGGGTCCGTTTCATGACAAGCCATCCCGTCGACATCACCGTCGAGCTGATGCATGCCATCCGAGACCTACCGTCCGTTTGCGAGTTCGTCCACTTCCCAATCCAGGCAGGCTCGAACCGCATTTTGAAAAAGATGCACAGGGTCTATACCGTCGAAACATATCTTGAAAAAGTCCGGCTCATGCAAGAGATCGTTCCTGATGTCTCGCTGGGCACGGATATTATTGTCGGATTCCCAACTGAAACGGAAGAGGAATTCCAACAGACTTACGACATCTTCAAGCAGATCCGCTACAGCGTGGCCTTTATCTTTGCCTACAGCGCGCGCAAAGGGACGCCTGCTTTCCGTTGGAAAGACGACATCTCCGAAGAGGTCAAACAGGAAAGGCTTCAACGGCTCCTCTCCCTCCACAATGAAATTTGCGCTGAAGAGCGGCAGTCGATGCTGGGCTCCGTCGTGGAGGTTCTCGTCGAAAAGAGGAACCGCGACGAAAAACAGATGAAAGGCCGTACCCGCTGCTGGAAAAATGTCGTCTTTACCGGAGATGACAGCATGATCGGAACACTCCAGCAGGTCAAGGTAACGGGCTACAGCCACCAGACATTAATAGGAGAAGTTGCGCCCGCTTTATCGCTGCTGAAGTCGTAGCGCCTCAACATAAGATCATTCATTAAACGATCTGGAAAAACAGATCATGTCATAGCCTATACGAGAGGTCTGCTGCACAGAGAGCTTGTAAAAATCGACAGGTCCGAAATAATATAAATGTTATTTTGATCGATCTGTTACGCTAAGCGTCTTAGCTTAGGAGGCTAATCTATGTCTGCAGCACCCGTATCGCATGCGCAACTTCCCCCAATTCATGATCAAGGCCGAATTCAAAACTCAGTTCCCGCAAGAGAAGCCTTAAATACGGCAAGCACGTTGAGATCTTACACTGTTCGAGATGATTGCTGCGGCAGTTTCTGCAATAGCTTTACCAGTTTTTTCCGAAGCTCTACAGATCGTTTGCTCCAAAAGCTTTCCAGAATTCCCGGCTTAGGGTCTTTATACCGTCAAGAGATGCCTGAACCGACAACGCATATGGCAAGGCTTGAGCTGCTCTACACCGTCTTTCGTACAGCTGTAAGGCCATCCACTCCTCCCATTCCTACCAATGACAAGTTGCCCCGCTTGATCGAACATTTCAGACAGCTTACCGATCGAATCGATCAATTAGAGGCTTTTTCCCATATCCAAAAATCCGCAAATACAACCGATGCCATTGTCCGCGCATTCTTCGATGCTCTTCCGGCTTCCGCTCAAGAAGGGATTAAAAATAACATCGTTCTCAATTATGTCAGGAATAGAAATGAACAACATTTGAGCTTAGACGGATCTGTTGTCGAGGTAGCACAGCATACCGTGGACCATCAGATTCGTACTTTCCACATGAACGCAGCCATTGTTAATTATCTGGCAACTTTACGTAGGACAGGACGATAAACAGCATGTCTCATCCGGCTGGATGAGACATGCTTGTGAAAGAAGAAGTCTATTTGCTTCTAAGAAGTTTGCTGATCGCAATACCGGCCAAGAACCAGCCGATGACTAAGTCCAGTATGATCGACAGCGTATACGACATGGACATCGACCACCAGTTCCACGCTGGCAGAACACCTAGAATCCCGACCAATACCCCTGCAATGGTCACAAAAGCGACCTGCTTCTTGAACGCGTTAAACTTGGTCTGGAGCAGCATCCATGTAATAATGAGACCGCCGATAATCTGAATGATCAGAGAGATGATGAAAGGCTTTACGCTGCCTTGGACCCCTTCTCGAGAAACACAGGCAAACATCACAGGGCCTTTCGCCATCATTTCCTGTTGATGCGCGACCATCTTGTTCATATCGGATTTGCTCATTCCATCGCGATAGACATACATGTTAGGAAGAATGTAAACTCCGCTGACAGGAGCATTGTCTTTAATCGCTTCATAAACTTTCTTTTCATCTTTGAATTGTTTAAGTGAAAGTTCATGCCAAGGAAGAATCATCCATGAAATCAAACACCAAATAAAAACGACTACTCCCCCAACTACACCGCACTTTAAAAGCTTATTGTCCATAAACACCCTAAATATTTAGATTACCCATCTTTTTTGATCTATATAACAAGCAAGCTTATCCAGCAAAAAAAATCTTTTTATTTGAAAATAAAAATTTTATCACGAGGAAACAACACGTTTAATAAAATGATATGATTTGATAAAATAGTATCCATATTAGCTGTGGTTACTAACCCGATTTATGAATAAAATTTCTCCTATAGACATCCGTGTCGCCGTCCTGACCTATCCTTTGATGAACAAAGGAGAAACTCCCCTTTCCCGAATCGGATCTCTGAGTTCAACTATGATCGATACCCTTTCCCCTTCTTTAAACAGGGTCGTCGACATCTTCCATTCCAAACCCAAATCTTCTTTTGAACAGCCGGCCTCCAAGCTTCCCCCTCTTCTGCGTAAAGGAGAATTTTTACTTATCAACCTGGTCGAATCGATCAAGGACCTCTACAATAAATGGATGCAGGAAGAAGAGATCGATCTCTATCCTCAGCGCACGCTCCGGGTCCCCACCCTACCCTATCCTCCATTTCAAGCTCCCCGCCCGGCCCGCTACTTCTGGCATCCTAAAGCCACCGCTCCCAAGGACATCTACACCCCTCCTTGCCTCATGAGGGATACAAGTGAAGACCTCCCCTCTTACGTCGAGCAATCTGCGGCCCTTTGCGCCTATGCCCGCCATGTCCTTCCCCAGAAAGGCAGGTTGCGCAAAGATAGCGACGGCCTCCTCTATCTCGAGCTTCCATCAGACTACATCTCCCAATTATTTCCCCTGTTGCACGTTCTCGATGCAGAATCTGTTCCTCTTTCCCAGGTCGATCCAACCGCAGCCCACGTCCCGGTCATGACGCCTCATGAATATCTGGAAGCTGCCAAATGGGGTGAAATTCGGGAGCTGAACCAAGAATTTAACTTTGAGGTCCACGGGTGCTTTTCCCTTTCGCCCAAACTTTATCCCGGGATGGACAAAGTCTATTGCCTTAAGGTGAGCAGCCCCGGACTGGAAGAATTGCGGGAAAAATATCTCCTTCCTTCCAAAATTGGGACCCATCCCTTTCATATTGTCATTGGATTTCAGAGAAAAAAAGAAGGAGAAAGGCCTCAGCCTGAGACCTTCCGATTGAACATCTCTTGCTTTGCAGCGTAATCGTCCAAGATTCCAATTATAACAGCTTCTCGAAGTCGTATTCGCTGAGCACTTTGACCTTCAGCTCTTTTGCCTTGTCTAATTTGGAACCGGGATCTTCCCCTGCCACGACAAAGTCGGTCTTGGAACTGACCGAGCCGGAGACTTTGCCTCCCCTTTCTTTGATGAGCTGGGTTGCCTCGGAACGGGAATAGTTGTGCAATGTCCCCGTAAGGACCAAGGTCCTTCCTGAAAAAAGATGGTCTTTGCGGCGCACCACCTTTGGAGCTTCCGCCTTAACCCCGTGTTTGAAAAGGGCGTGGATCTCTTTGATATGGGCGGGATCGGAAAAGTAATCGACGATCGACTGAGCAATCTTCTCTCCCACTCCTTCGATCTCGAGGAGCTCGTCAACGTCCATCTTCGCCAACGTGTCAATATCGGATGCATGCTCAGCTATTACTTCGGCGGTCCCCTCTCCGACATATTTGATGCCTAATGCTAAAATCAGCCGCGAAAGGCTAACACGTCGCGATTTGTCGATGCTCGTTAATAGGTTCTGGATCGATTTTTCTTTAAACCCTTCGAGCTGCGAGAGCTCCTTTTCCGTCAGGGTATAGATGTCGGAGACTGTTTTGACAAAACCTTTAGTGAAGAGCTGCTCGACAACCTTTTCTCCCAAGTGATCGATGTCCATCGCATCCTTGCTCACGAAGAAAGCGATCTGACGCATCCTCTGCTCGGGGCATTTTTGGGTGTTCGGACATCTGACTGCAACTTCTTCCTCGCTATGCACGACGGCGGTTCCGCAGGAAGGGCAATGGCGCGGCATTTTCCAAGGACGGCTATCTTTGGGCCTTCTCTTGTGGTCGACGGAGACGACCTTAGGGATGACATCCCCCCCTTTTTCGATGACGACCCAATCTCCAACGCGGATGTCTTTCCGCTCCACTTCTTCTTGATTGTGCAGCGTGGCCCTTGCAATCGTGCTCCCTGCGACAAACACAGGCTCAAGCTCAGCGACGGGAGTCAATACGCCTGTCCTTCCCACTTGAACCGTGATCGCTTCGATCCGCGTCAATCCCTGTTCCGGAGCAAACTTATAGGCAACGGCCCATCGAGGACTTTTTCCTGTCATTCCCATTTGGTCGTGATAGCCCAACTGATCGACTTTGATGACAATCCCATCGATGTCAAAGGGGAGCTTGTGCCTCGCTCCTTCGATTTTGTCGGCAAATGCCATGATGGCATCGGCCGTATGGCAGCGCTCTCGGTGATGATCGTCAAAGACTGGCAGGCCGACCTTCTTCAAATACTGGTGGCATTCATGCTGCGTTTCAACAGGAGCGTCCTCTTCATCCCCAAAACCATAGAAGACTGCGCTTAAATGCCTCTTGGCGACAAGCCGGGGATCTAAAAGCTTGAGCGATCCTGCAGCGGCGTTGCGCGGATTGGCCCACAGCTCCTCGCCCGCTTCCTCTTTTTCCGCATTGAGCCTTTGAAAGACCGCATGCTGCATGAACACTTCTCCCCGGACTTCCAACACATCGGGAAGATTGGAACCGGTAAGTTCGAGAGGGACCGATCGGATGGTCTTCATGTTGTTGGTGATGTCATCTCCTTTTTTGCCGTCTCCCCGCGTAAGGGCCTGGACAAATACCCCTTTTTCATAGATCGCCGTGACGGCCACGCCATCCATTTTCAATTCGGCGCAAAAGTCAACATGGGTCTTTCCCAGCAGCTTATGCACCCGCTTGATGAAATCCTCGACTTCTTCCTTCGAGTAGGTATTGGCGAGCGATAACATCGGATGGCGGTGGGCCACCTGCTTAAAGCCTTTCGATGTCATTTCACTGACCCGTTGCGTAGGCGACGCAGGAGAGACCCATTCGGGATGCGCTTCTTCGATCGCTTCCAGCTGCTTCACCATCTGGTCATAGGCATAGTCTGAAATGACAGGCTTGGCATGCAAATAATAATGCCGGTCATGCTTTTGGATTTCTTGGATAAGCTTGTGGTATTCTTCT
Source organism: Verrucomicrobiota bacterium (assembly GCA_018239665.1). Lineage (GTDB taxonomy): Bacteria > Chlamydiota > Chlamydiia > Chlamydiales > Rhabdochlamydiaceae > Acherontichlamydia. The sequence goes on from JAFEGV010000003.1 coordinate 55,255, forward strand.
TTTGTGTGGCTTGCTCGGCTCATAACAACGCTTCTAATAGTAAAACTGGACTTCGAAAATCATTGTGGCAAGCGGGCTCAAGGGAACCTCGATCCCGACTACCTTCTGCTCCGAATCTCGTATGATCTCGATATGCTCTGTGATTTTGCCAGAACCGCCGAATTCTACTCTATCGGTATTCATCACTTCTTTGATCGAAGCGACATTTCTCAATCGGATAAAGTATTTGGGTTGGAAATTAGGAGTAAAATGATGCACGCAAAGCAAATATCTGTTCGTTGCCTTCCGCAAATAGCTGAGCACACAGTTTTGCCTATCGCTAGCATCGACCCACTCAAATCCATTTCCATCAAAGTCGTTTTCCCACAAAGAGGCATTATCGAGGAAAAAGTGGTTCAATTCTTTGAAGCAGCGGTGGAGCTGAGCATGCCTTTCATACTGCAGAAGTCCCCATGGAAGCTCCTCTTTGCAGTTCCACTCGTTCCACTGTCCCAACTCAGCTCCCATAAAGCTCAATTTTTTACCCGGCTGGCACATCTGGTAGGAATACAGAAGGCGCAAGTTAGCAAACTTTTGCCAGTCATCTCCGGGCATCTTGGAGAGCATGCTCCCTTTGCCATGGACGACTTCATCATGGGAAAATGGCAATACGAACCGTTCGGAAAAGGCGTAGACAAGACCGAAGGTAAGATCATTTTGATGAAACGAGCGATAGATCGGATCTTTATGAAAATAGCGGAGGGTATCGTTCATCCATCCCATGTTCCATTTCATATCAAATCCAAGGCCTCCCCATTCCAGAGGATGGGAAACTCCCGTGAAAGAGGTCGATTCCTCGGCGATCATCAAAGCATGGGAATGCCTGTCATGGACAACTGAGTTTAAGTGCTTGATGAACTCGATCGCCTCAAGGTTCTCATGGCCGCCGTAAATATTGGGGATCCACTCTCCTTTGGCTCTTCCATAGTCAAGATAGAGCATCGAGGCGACCGCATCGACGCGCAGACCGTCGATGTGCATCTTTTCAAACCAGAACAGGGCGCTTGCAATCAGAAAATTGCATACCTCGAACCTGCCATAATTGAAAATATAGGTGTTCCAATGAGGGTGAAATCCCTTTTTGGGATCAGCGTGCTCATACAGATAGCTTCCGTCAAACTGCGCCAAGGAATACTCATCGGTTGGAAAATGGGCGGGCACCCAGTCCAGGATCACGCCGATCCCCTCTTGATGCATATGGTCGACAAAGTATTGGAAGTCCTCCGGAGTGCCGTAGCGGCTTGTCGCAGCAAAAAATCCCGTGACCTGATATCCCCACGACTCGTCCAAAGGGTGCTCCATAATGGGCAGCAGTTCGATATGCGTGTATCCCATCTCTTTGCAGTATTTGGACAACGCATGGGCAAGCTCCCGGTAGTTAAAGCTATGGCTTCCCCGCTTTTTCCATGAGCCTAGATGGACCTCGTAGATATTGAGCGGAAAGGAACCTCCCCGATGGAAATTTCTTTGTCTCCACTGCTGATCGTTCCATGCGTACTGATTGACATCGAAGACAATGGAAGCAGTCGATGGGCGGTGTTCGTTATATGTCGCGTAAGGATCCGACTTCAACCTAAGATGCCCTTCTTGGGTCCGGACCTCAAACTTGTACTTTTCTCCATTGCCAATCCCCGGCACGAAAAGCTCCCATACGCCGCAATACCCCAAGTTGCGCAGCGGATTGACCCGGCCGTCCCAACGATTAAAATCGCCCACGAGGGCAACCCCTTTTGCAGCAGGCGCCCACACGGCAAACTTTGTCCCCTTGACCCCTTCATGCTCGCAGACTCGAGCTCCTAACACATCAAAAAGCTGATAATGGACTCCCCGAGAAAACAGATAGGCGTCCATTTCCCCAAATGTTGACGAAAAAGCGTAAGGATCATGTCCGAGCATGCCGCTGTGGTGGTAGACCCGATAATCCGTGCGCGTCACATCCTCCGGAACAATGCACTCAAAAATCCCCAATGGATCGACGCAATGCGCTTCGACGATCTTTCCTTTGACCTCGATATGGACCACCGATGCGCCGGGCCGGAAAACACGGATCGCCTTCCGTCCAGCTCCTGCGGGATGCAACCCCAGGACCTGGTGAGGAACTTGCATGAGCAAATCCTTTGGACCTTCTATGCGAACATCGTTTGCCATAGCCATCACCCTCGCTTCAAAAATGAACGGACCGCCTCGCAGAATGCTTGAGGGCATTCGACGGGAGAGACATGTCCTACGCCGCGGAACACATGCAATCGGGCGTTGGGAATTTTTGCCGCCAGCTCTTCTGCGCTCTTTGGCGGGCATAGACGGTCTTCATCGCCTGCTAAGATCAGCGGCGCTGTTTTGATCTGCGGATACCAGCTTCTGGAATCGAATTTCATCAGTGCATCGCACTGCCTGGCCAGCCCTTCAGGGGTTGCCGGGTTCGGATTTTCCTCTTGGAGCCGGATAAACAGCTCGCAGAACTCCGGGTTGTCGATCAACGCATCGGAAAAAAGCCAAGGGATGATCAACTCGGCAAGCCTTTTTCTAGGAACCCCGTCCTGGAGCAAGTTCAGGTTGCCGACAAGGGCGGCTCTTGCGGCCGGAGTGAGCTTGATCACTGCTTGGGCGATGATCGTCTTGCCGATTTTATCCATGAACCGATGGGCAAGCACCTGCACGATACCCCCTCCCATCGAATGGCCTAGAACAGCAGGCCTCTCCAGTTTTAGCGCGTCGATGAGGTGAACCACATCTTCCGCCATCGTTTCAATCGTAAACGAGTCTTTAAATGCCTCGGTTTTGCCGACTCCCCGGTGATCAAAAAGGACCAGTTGAAAATCCCGCGCCAGCTCTTCCCTTACCCCGCTCCACAGGTTAAGATCGCAGCTATATCCAGCAATTAAAACTAAAGGAGGCCCTTTTCCCTCGGTCTCATAGTAAAAACGCTCATTGCCCAGCGTTAAATGCGGCATCGTCCTTCCTCCGGGTTTACAATAGACATTACCAGACAAGACAACAAAGTAAAACTATTTCTTTAAAAATTGCATCCAATCAAATACCCCTGTTATCCTCTGCTTCAAAAAGACCTGAGGGATCTGCCATGGACACAGCCCGCGCGCCAACATCTATCTCCAAAAGAACGGGGGCCTTTGTCCATGCCTATTTGATCCTCCGCAAAGAAAATCTGATCCTCCTTCAATTGAGACAAAATACTGGCTACTGCGACGGGCAGTGGAGCTTTGCAGCAGGCAAAGTCGAAGACAACGAGCCGGCATCATCTGCGATGGTCCGGGAAGCCAAGGAAGAACTTGGGATCGATATCTGTCCTTCCCATCTCAAAGTCGCCCATGTGATGCATAGAAAGACCAATCAGTTCAATGTCGATGTCTTTTTCGATTGCACCCGTTGGGAGGGCAGCCTTGAGAACAAAGAGATGCAAAAATGCGCAGAAATGGGATTTTTCCCCCTCGACGCACTCCCCTCTCCTCTTGTCGACTACAATAAGACAGCCTTGGACTTCATTGCTGAAGGGGTCCTTTATTCAGAGCTAGGATGGAATGGATGATCTTGGAAAAAGAATTCTACTTTGTCCGGCATGGCCAGACAGACCACAACATTTTAGAAGGAAAGGACAAAGGGGACCATCCCCATGATATTTCCCTCAACGCAACTGGTAAAGCGCAAGCTGCTTTGATCGAGCCGATCATAGCAGCGCTTCCCGTTCAAACCGTCTGCGTCAGCCCGACGCAGCGCACGAAAGAGACAAAGGCCATTGCAGCATCGCGCTTAGCTGTCCCCCATTTCGAAATCGAAGAGCTCGGCGAATGCACGATGCGCATCTGGAAGGAGCTGGTCACACTGGGCATGTACTGCTCTCTACCCAAAGAAGGCCCTGCCTGGCACTTCTTTGACCGGGTCCGAAGAGGCATCAACCACGCCCTGTCAATGCCCGGGCCTGCGTTGATCGTTGCGCATGGTGGAGTCCACTGGGCAACATGCTGTCTGCTCGGAATCAAAGCACATTCTTGGGCAATCGAAAATTGCGGCATCGTCCACTTTTCCCACACGGAAAAGGAACAATGGACTGCTAAGAGGCTTGCATGAAAGCTCAATTCCGCTTCCATTTCAAGCTGGCCAACGCCAACCAAAAACAAATGATCCAAGCTTGGATCGCCCAAGAGCACATCGCAAAATGGCTTCACGGCCAAGGGCTGCGCAACACGTTAGAAGACCTGGAGAAGTTTTTCCATGGAAGCTCCTGGGCAAAGCACTGGATCGCCTACGATGGCCCCACACCTTTCGCCTATCTCCTCACATCTGAAGAAGGAAAAGAGGCGGTCACGCTCGACCTGTTCATCTGCGACCTCAGTTACCTTGGCAGAGGATTGGGGGTCCAATTGATCCATGAGTTTGTCATGAGCCAATTTCCCGCCAAAAAAGAGGTCCTGATCGATCCCGAAGCAACGAACACGCGGGCGATCCACGTTTACACGAAAGCAGGCTTTGAAGTCACAGGAGAATTCATTGCTCCCTGGCATCCTGTTCCCCACCTCCAAATGCGGCTTAAAATCGAAGATCTGCTGAAAAAAATGAAGGGGTAGCATGCTTCTTGCCCCATTGAGCCGTGAGATCCATCAAGAATATACCAAGCTAAAACAACAGATCGAATCAGCTCCCGCTTCTTTCCGATTTGAAAAAGCCATTAAGAGCGCAAATGAGGTTGTCAGCATCGCCGATCTGATCGCCTATCAAATCGGATGGGGCAAAGCCGTCATCCGATGGTATCATGCAGGACTGAGCTCAGAAACACCGATCATGCCCGGCGATGGGTTCACCGCATGGAACTACACGGCAATCGCCCAGCATTTTTATCAAACATACCGCTACTCGTGCCCTGAAGAACAAAACGATGCCTTCGATCAAGTCGTCGCAGAGCTCATCGCAATCACGGAACAGGAGCATCAAATGGGACGGCTGGACCAAGAGGACGTCTGGCCCTGGTGCACCTTGCAGTCGGGCAAGCAGTGGCCGCTGAGCAAATGGATCAGGGTCAACTCCTGCGCTCCCTACAAACGTGCGCGGAATCTCATTCGAACTAGCATTTAAACTTTGGAGGAACAATGGACAAGGTCAACGTTTCAGATAAATTTAAGCTGTTCAGCGCCCATTGGACGCCAAAGATCCTTGGCGAGGTCAATGGATCCTACGTCAAAATTTTCAAGGCCAAAGGAGAGTTCGTTTGGCATAGTCATGAACACGATGATGAATTTTTCTTAGTGATCAAGGGGCAGCTCCACATCAAATTAAGAGACAAAGAGATCATCTTGAACGAAGGGGAATTTTTCATCGTTCCTAAAGGAGTTGAACACCTCCCTTATGCGAACGAAGAAGCTCATGTGTTACTGTTCGAGCCCAAGGAAGTGATCAATACGGGAGATGCGGCATCAGAAAAGACCGTCGCAAATCCCGAATGGATTTAGGAAAATGCTCGCTTAAACTTTTCTCCGATGCCGAATAGACGCTCCTTTGGCTCGTTGGAAAAAACGAGGCGCACATATTTTGCAGCGTCTTTGCCCCACCCGATCATCGGCGTCGCTGCGACCTGCGCCTTTTCAAACAGCTTTTGCACAGCTTCTTCCGATGTCATCCCAAGCGCCGTCGCATCGAAGAGCATCGACCAGCCGGCATGCGGCGGGACTACGTTGAACGGCCCCAGTTCATCGAGCAAAATGTTGCGCCGCTCTTCCCAGATGCGGACCGCCTCTTTTAAACCGTCATCGGAGGCATTGAGCCCTGCGGCAACGCCAGCCATGCTGATCCCCGTTTGGCAGACTACGTTCGAGATGCTGACGAGGCCAATATCGTTCATGATGCTTTTGGGAGCGACCACCCAGCCCACCCGCCAACCGATCATTCTGAGCTCTTTCGAAGCTGCGCCCACTGTGATCGTCCGCTGCCTCATTTCAGGAAAAGAGGCAGGATGGACGACGGTCCGCTGATCATAGAGGATCCTCTCCATGGCAGCATCATAGAGCAGCCAAAGGTCGTTGTCCCTGCAGATCCGGCAAACCGCTTCCCATTCTTCTCTTGAGAACACATGGCCTGTCGGCATTCCGGGGCTTGCGCAAAACACCCGCGTGCGCGAAGTGACCGCTTTGCTCAAAGCAACTTGGTCCAAGGCCCACCCTTTTTTTGTCGGGACCAGAGGAACATAGACGGGAACTCCTCCTGCCAGATAGATCCGGTTGATAATGCCCGCGTAGGTCGGATCTGTCACAATGACCTCGTCGCCGGGTTCCAAAAGCGCGAGCAGGCAATTGAGGATGCCCGACATCCCTCCGGCTGTAATGATGCACTCGCTGCGCCAATCGTATTCGACATTGCTGACGCGGGCCACTCGGTCCGCCGCCGCTTTTCTTAGCTCGTCGAGCCCAAAAAACGGCAAATAGCTGTTATTCTCATCTTTATCCACACCGGAACGGGTCACATCGATTGCAACGCTTGGAGGCGGAATATCGGTATCCAGGTTTTCCAATCGGAGCATTTCTGGGCGCTCCGCAGCATCGGCCGCGTTGCCCATTTTATCAACTCCAATCCCCATCATATGGGCAAGCCGGGACGCTTTTGAACGATTCGGCATGCAGACCTCCTCTGTGTTCTTTTCCCGAAAATTTTAGCACCGCCCTCCGATTTTGTCAATTTGTAAAATATTGACAGAATGTCTAAACCATGATAAGATAAAACCAATAAAGAAGGAGCTTATGGCCAAATCCGATTTCACAGCCCTTTGGAAGCAATATGAGCCAATGATCAAGGCGATCGTAGAGCTTTTCCATCCGTTTGCGGAGGCCGCCGTCCATGACCTTGAAAAAGGGAGGATCGTCGCCCTCTACCACAACCTCTCGCAAAGAAATGTTGGCGATCGCTCTCCCCTCCATGAGCTGAAAGTGGAGACAAAGGACTTTCCCGATTATTTTGAGCCCTATTACAAGGAAAATCGGGATGGACGCCCGCTTAAATGCACATCCATTACTCTGCGGAATTCAAAAGGGAAAGCGATCGGCCTGATCTGCATCAACGTGGACGTCAGCGCCTTTCAAGAGACCCGTCAAGCTTTAGAAAGGTTCCTTAAGACTCCTGAAAAAGCAAGGAATCCAGTCGAACTATACGGCGGGCAATGCGAAGAGCAAGTCACAGCAATCATCCAAGGCTACCTCGATGACAACCGCCTAAAGCTGAACTTTTTGGACCGGGAGCGCAAAAAACAGATCGTCCAACACCTTTTCCAAAAGGGAATTTTCAACTATAAGAACGCAGTTCCCTTCATCGCGAAAAAATTAAAAATTTCCCGCGCGAGCATCTACAATTACATCAAAGAGGTCTAAGAACCTATCCCAGTAATAATTTTCGTCGATTTTCAGGATTATTTTGGTCGATTTTCGATCCAAAAACCAGGGATAATATACAATTGTCGATATTACCCCTGGTTTTTGGATCGAAAATCGGCTCAAAAGAACCGGAAAATCAACTGAAACTTTTTACTGGGATAGGTTCAACCATGTTAATGACCAAAAACGCCCAAACGATCCAAGAGATCCTGATCCAAAGAGGGATCGATACAAAGGTCATCGAATTTTCTTCCAGCACCCGCACGGCGGCAGATGCTGCGCATGCCATCGGCTGCGATGTCGCCCAGATCTTAAAATCCCTTATTTTTCGCACAAAGAATACCCATCGTCCCATCCTAGTCCTCGTCAGCGGAGCCAACCGCGCCAATGAACAATTGGTCGAAGCATCTGTTGGCGAAGAGATCGTTAAGGCCGATGCCGATTTTACGCGGGAGGTCACAGGCTTTGCCATTGGAGGGATCCCACCTATTGGACATAAACAAAAAATCGAAACGTACATAGACGAAGACCTGCTCAAGCTCAACGAACTCTGGGCAGCAGCCGGCACCCCACATTCCGTATTCAGCATCAGCTCTCATCTGATCGTCGGTTTGACAGAGGGAAGAGTCATCAAAGTCAAGTCATAGCGCCAAAGGGCTATTCCGCTGCAAGCCACTTATTTTAAATAAGTTAGTTCTATAATTGAGCAAAGCCATTAAAGCCAACGCTTCACGTTTCCTCTAATTATTTCACGAGAAATTGAATTTCGAAGTGTCATTAATTACATTTTTATTTATAATTTGGATTAAAATAAAAATCTGCAAATTAATTTTACTCAAAAATCCACCTCAGCATTAATTTATAAACAGAAATAAGGATGGCTGTAACTATGTCTTACTTCTCAGGTTTAGAAGCTCTAAACGCGTATTACCCCCATCTAATCATGAACAATGAAGCCTCTTCAAAAAATGAAGGGGATGGCGATGAGGCGCAAGGCTCGCCAAATCAAGTCAAACACCTGACCTTCGAAGACTGGAAAAAGCTTAAAAGAAAAGTTCCTTCCGAATGTAAAGATCTGATGGATCGTGCTGAAAAGCTTTGCCTCAAGACTTTTCCATCTCAAAAACTTTCACAAAATGTGACTTTTCTTGTCCATGAGCTCATTAGAACTCTTCCTTCCGCTAATACAGTTGCTGATGATCGGAAGGATACGCTGGTTGTAATGCCTTTTGAAACACAGGGACGATCGGATCAAAATGAAGCTCTAAAAGAAGTCTGGAAACACGAATTAATGGCCAAACTTCAAGCCCAAAAGGCATTTTATATTGTTGAAGACGGTCAAATCACGGGGTTTTATGTTCCTCTTGGCCACCAAGAAATTCGGGAATGGCTGGACAGTCCGGAAAATGAAAAGTTTGTTCGAGAAGTTAAGACCGTTTCGATTAAAAAACGTCTGAAAGCTCTTCCGGATGAGATCGGACGATTTGTCGGATTGACCCGCTTGACTCTATCCAGAAATGAACTGACCAGGATTCCAGACTCAATTTGGAATCTGAGCAAGCTAACAAAGCTATCGCTCCACCATAACCGACTCAAAGAGATTCCTGACGGGATCGGAAATCTGCGTCAACTAAGAAAGCTCTATCTTCAGAATAACCAACTCAAAGAGATTCCCGAGTCGATTGGGAATCTGAGCAGGCTCGCCACGCTGGACCTTCGCTGTAACCGGATAGAAGAACTTCCCAAGGCAATTGATCATCTGGCTCGACTCGTAAAACTGTACCTTTGATCCAACCAACTCGAAGATCAGAAGGTTTTCTCTAAGGCATTTAACTTCAATTAATTGCAATAAAGCTCAATTAATAACAAACAAATAATTAAGATTGATAATTATAATTTTACAATATATAATTAGCGTTCGTAAAAAGGGGAAATAATTAATGAGTACGCTATCAATAATTGCCCAAAAACAGGTCCTGCCTCAATTCTCAGAAAACCTAACGCTAGCTTACAAACATCTACGAACAACCGAAGAGGGCTTAAGCATTTGCCACCAATTGCATACCCTTTCCAATCAATTGTCAGAACTGACAAAATCAAACCGGCTTTCTACAGACGATTTGAAAGAGATCACTGGACAGCTCATTACAATCAACCAACAGATCCAGGATAAGAAAGTCATAGAGCGGTTTGAAAAAATTGCGCAAATCATGGCGAAGCTGTCCGGAGCTGTATTCCCAACGCCATTGCCGCCAGCTCCCATTGCAGCGCAAGAACCTTTAAGAAAACCGGCTCCGGTCAACACGATCGCCGCCGCGC
>JAFEGV010000040.1 GCA_018239665.1 Verrucomicrobiota bacterium
ACATCGACCAAGGCTTTTCGAGTCTTGAGGATCTCTTTTGCATGGATCTCCAGATCGGTTGCCTGCCCTCTGATGATGGCATTGACAGACGGTTGATGGATCATGATCCGGGCATTGGGAGTTGCAAAACGGCGCCCAGGAGCTGCGCAGAGGCTTAAAATGGAACCCATCGATGCTGCCAATCCTGTAATCAGGGTGGTCACAGGAGAAGAGATCATTTTCACTTGGTCCCAGATCGCAAACCCGGAATCGACAGAGCCTCCGGGAGAATTGATCACAAGCAGGATAGGCTTGCCCGGATCCGTCAACTCGAGAAACCACAGCTTGCGGATGACATCTTTAGCGCTTTCGCTATCGACGGCATCGCATAGGAAAATCCTTCTCGACTTTAAAATAGCCTCTTCGATCTTTTCGTCCAGTAAATGGATCCCTATTTTTTTAGACGCTGGTTCTTCTTGGTTGAAGGTTTCCATCTTTTTTCCTCAAGAGATAGTTGTTCATTTCAGTAGACAGAACCAGAGTGTGCAACCGGTTCTACTATCGACCTTATATCACAGGATCTTCATCAAATTCAATAGATCTCTTGCGCAACCTGCTTTGCCTGGAAAAATCGGAGATTTTGCCACGCGGATGGGGTTACGCAAGAGATCTAACGTCCATTATGAAACCGATCAGTCAATGACCAGCTCCGGATACAGAGGGAATGCGCGGAGCAGCTCTCCCACCTGTCTCCGGACCGATCCCAAAGCATTGGGCTCAATTTCCACTTTTGCCCGGCTCGGTTCATTAGGCTTGTCCGATGGAGCCGGCTTAGTTGCCCGCAGCAGCTCGACGATCAGGTCGCCGATGAGCCGCATGTCTGCCTCTTTCATCCCGAGCGTCGTTGCAGCAGCAGTTCCTATGCGGACCCCCGATGTGTACCAAGGACCGTTCTTGTCGTAAGGAATGCTGTTGCGGTTCACGGTAAAATGGGCTTCGCGCAATGCCAGTTCCGCTTGGCGGCCCGTAATTCCAAATGTCGACGCCACATCGAAGACCATGAGGTGGTTGTCTGTCCCGCCTGTGTTGATCTTCACCCCTTTTGAAGAGAGCTGGTCAGCCAAAGCTTTAGAGTTGGCGACAATTTGGTGCGCGTAATGCTGAAAGCCGACCGTGTTCGCTTCTTTGAACGCGATCGCCTTGGCCGCCATCACATGCGGCAGCGGACCGCCGAGGACAATAGGGCACCCTTTGTCCACAACTTCGCGCAGCTCATTTTTACACAGGACGAGCCCTCCGCGAGGACCGCGAAGCGTTTTGTGGGTAGTGGACGTCACGATATGGGCATGGGGAACCGGATCAAAATCCCCTTTCATGACCTTTCCTGCGACAAGGCCTGCAAAATGGGCCATGTCGACCATAAAAGTTGCCCCTACGCTATCGGCTATCTCGCGCATCTTGGCAAAATTGATCAGGCGGGAATAGGCAGAGTATCCAGCAATGAGGATAGCGGGCTTCTCTCTCTTGACTTGCTCTTGAAGAGCGCTGTAGTCGATAAGCCCTGTTTCCCGGTCCACTTCATAAGAGACCGACTGCATGATCTTCGCTGAAACGTTGTGGCGGTAGCCATGCGTCAAGTGCCCTCCCGAATTGAGGGACATCCCCATGACCTTCTGGTTCACGAGCAGCTGCCGCACCCTTTCGTATTCTTCAGGCGACAGCTCGTCAATGCTTTTTTTCCCAAGCCTCTCCAGCTCCTTGTTCTGGACTCGGGAGACTAAAATCGCCCAGAACGCCACGAGGTTGGCATCGGCTCCGGAATGAGGCTGCACATAGGCGTGGTCACTGTTAAAAACTGCTTTAAGCTCTTTAACGGCAGCTTCTTCGATCACATCGACATTGTCGCATCCGGCATAGAACCTGTGAAACGGAAAGCCTTCCGAGTATTTGTCGGTAAGAAGGTTGCCCATCGCCAGCTGCACCGCCAGGGAGCAAAAATTCTCCGATGCGATCAGTTTCAGATAGCTTCTCTGGTCCTTTAGCTCTTGGACGATCCGATCTGCAATCAACGGGTATTCAGACTGGATATGGTCAAGAGAGGCCATATAAGCAATCGCGCTGCGCTTTCTTTGTTCTGCGGGCACTTTGTTAAAATATTTTTCCAAATGAGACATAGCGCTCTCCATTGCGCCTAAATCCGCGCGTTCGGTTTCGACGGTAACACTCTCGAGACAAACATCTTTCATAGAATACTTCTTTGAACCTCTTGAAAACGAGGCCCTTGGTAAAACTTATCCCGTGTTGTAACAAAATTAGAAAGATCCAGTCAAGCCAAGAGTCTGTTTAGAGAAATTTGAACAGCCGCCGAAAAAAAGCGCTAAAGCTATTCGGCCAACCCCTTAAGAGGCTCTCGTCGCTTAAGGGAAGTTAGGAGTGTATTGAAATTTTGAACTGGGGGAAAGATGGTGGTTCTCCCCGCATTCATAGTTCTGGTCGTTGATCAGAACCTTAAACTCGCAATCGGTAAATGGGGCATTGGTTTCCCAAACCCACTCGTCCGGTCCGATGTTTTTAAGGGGGGCCCCCCGGTCCCAGCTTAGGCCGGCGCCATTGCCGCGGATCGATAGGGTATTATTGAACCCGACATCATATTTCACGACGATCCGGGCAGGTTCATAAGGAGCAGCCTTTTTGACAGGAGACTTTCTCGGCCTTGCCGCCTTTTTGCTGACAGGCTTCTTTCCCGGAGCTGCCGCGCGCCTGACGGCCGCTTTTTTGCTGCGTCTCTTAGTAACGGGGCTTGTCCTGGGCATACCGGGTTTCCTCCTGTTCTGCTAACATTATTTTGCTGAAAAGCAACCGGGCCTGTCAATGATTATTTTAAACCGTCCAACGGAGATCATCTCGAACAGCCCCCCCGGAGTTGAAATTTTGCTTGAGGGATAATTGCGTAAGCAGATAAGCTACCATGCCTAGATTATCTATGTTTTTCCACCATTACAACGTGAGCGTGCCATGCAAGAAGGGTTAAAGGACATTTTAGACATTCAAGAACTCGATATGAAAATGATTCGCCTCATGCGGGTCAAAAAAGAGCGTCAAAAAGAGATCCAGCAAATCGAAGACCTGCGCAAAGAACTCCACCTGCAGCTCACAGAAAAAGAGACAGAGATTACCGACCTGGGCAAAAACATCACAACTCTTGAGCAAAAGATCCAAGAGATCAATGCCAAAATTAAGCGCCTGGAAGGCCAGCAGACCAATATCAAGAAAGCCGACGAGTTCAACGCCCTGACGCAAGAGATGACCCAAGCCGAAAGAGAGCGGATTTCCGTCGAGCAAAAAGTCTCCGACCTGGTCGATAAAAAAGTCGCCGAGGAAGAACTCCTCGAAAAGATCAGAGACAGCCTCAAGTCTTCAGAAGAGAGCAGCTTAGCGTTAGAGCGCGAGATCCAGTCCAGCATTAAGCTGATCAATGAAGAAGGATCCGGCCTTAAGCACCAGCGCGATGCACTCGCCGCTTCGGCCAACGCCGACACCCTTCAGATCTACGAGCGCCTTTTGCGCAACAAAAAAGACCGCGTCATTGTGCCCATTGAGAACCGCACTTGCAGCGGCTGCCATATCGTCCTGACTGCGCAGCATGAGAACCTCGTTCGCAAAGGCGACAACCTGGTCTTCTGCGAACACTGTTCGCGCATCCACTACTGGCAAGAAAGCGAAGCCCTCGAAGGCACGACAGTGGCAACAAAACGCCGCCGCCGCCGCATGGCCAACGCTTAAATCTTAGTTCATTCGGGAAAGCAAGCAATCGCCGCCATCCTTCCTCGAACAGAGGATGAGAAGGGGGAGGAAAGTCTGGACTTCGCAGGAGAAGATACCAGTGAAAGACTGGGGGCCGAAAGGCTACGGAAAGTGTAACAGAAAACACACCGCCGGATGAGGCTTCAGCTTCGGCTGCAGCGTCTCTGGAAAGGCTGAAAATGCAGGCTTATTTGAGACTGCCACACTTACAGAGATGTAAGGTGCTATAAACCCTATCTGAAGCAAGACAAAAGACGGGCGCATCCTGTTCTCCGCAGGGCTTGTCTTAAACGTCGCTTGAGGACCTTGGCAACAAGGACCCTAGAGGAATGATTGCTCAACGACAGAATCCGGCTTAACGCTTTCCCGAATCTTTTTATACTCGGAGCTTCTATGATCCGCCAAATCTTCTTTTCTCTATCGTTTATCCTTTTCGGCTCCCCCCTCTTTGCCAATGTCATCTCCACAGAAGGACCGGGCTATCTTGAAGAGACTAACGGGCAATACGTCCTCCACGTCAAAGGCACGCCCTATGAGATGGGCTATCAGCACGGAAAGCTCCTCAAAGACATGATCCAGCAGAATGTCGGACAATTTATTGACAAGCCGCCATCCGGAGATGAAGGCAGGACCAAGGAATTCTTAAGACATCTTCCTCAAATGAAGAACTATATCTCCCTTTCATTGATGGAAGAAATGAAAGGAGTCGCAGAAGGCTCTGGGATGCCTTTTGATAAAATCCTCATCCTCAATCTTTTTCCCGAGATGTTCCACTGCAGCGGCATCACAGTCAACAACGAGGCCACGCTCAACGGCTCCCTTTACCATGTGCGGGTCCTTGACTACTCGATCGGCAAATCGATCCAGAAATCAGCCGTCCTCATCATCGCTGAGCCCAAGGGCAAGGTCCCTTTTGCAAACGTGAGCTACGCCGGCTTCATCGGCTCCGTCACAGGCATGAATGCTGCGCGCATTGCGATCGGCGAGATCGGCGGCCAAGGCTACGGCCATTGGGAAGGCATTCCGATGGCATTCCTCATGCGCTCGGTATTAGAAGATGCCCGCTCGCTATCTGAAGCCCAGTCGATTTTTCAAAATGCTCCTCGCACGTGCGAGTATTACTATGTCATTTCCGATGGAAATGCCAACACGAGCATCGGAGTCTATGCGACCGCTTCCCAAATCCACTTTATCAATCCCAGCGATCCTTATGCGATCTTGGCTCCGAAAGGGCTTCCCGCCAATTATGGCGCAAATGGGGATCACGACAAGTTCTTTCTCTCTCCCTGCTCAATTGATTCCACCCCCTACCAGACCCTGTTGCTCGACAAAGAACAATCTCTTATTGCCCTCATGCGATTGCAACCCAAGGACTGCCTTCTCCTGACAGGCTTTCCCCATCCTGAACGGTATCCCGTCCTTGCCGATCGGGTAATCAGCCAATGGGGCAGCATCGATGAAAAGCAGCTTATCGAGATCATCAAGCAGCCCGTCTCGCGCGAGTCCAACTTGCACAACGCCATTTTCCTTCCGGCACAACTGAAGATGTGGGTGGCCCATGCCGGCCCCAACAATGAACCGGCATGCGACCAGCCTTACGCAGAGTTTGATTTAACGCAGTATTGGAAAGACACAGCTCCATAATTTAAACGGTTCCGAATTTTGAAGTTTCTTGTGTATCTGTAAATCATCCGATGCTAAATTGCTGCGTTTTCCAAACGTCATTTACAAAAGGAGCCTCCCATGTTTCGCCATTTGTTTTGCTTATCCTTGCTGTTTTTTGGCAGCCTTGCTGCAGAAAGCATTGATAACATCGAATTCCAACTTCCTGCCCAACAGGGTTGGAGAGTCGAGGAAGAAATCGTTAACTCGCTCGGCATGGCTCAGATCTACCTCCCTGAGAACGATCCTTTTGTAGACACCTTTGAGCTGTTCTCCGCGCAGCTGTTCCATGTCCCTTTTGTCAATGACAAACCGGAAGAGTTTGGCCAATGGATGCAGATCGCTTTTCCATTTTTTGCTCTGCACTGCAACCTTGTAGAGACTAGCGAAGATTCAACCACGATGGAAATTTTCGGTTTTGAAGATGGACAGCTCGAATTGTACTCGCTGTTCCGCAGGATCCGATCTGATAACGGGACCGTTCTTTTGTCCTACTCGACCGACAAAGGGCTTGAGGCTGAAGAAAACAGAAACCTTTGGATCCAGACCCTTCTCAATGCAAAGCCTGTTGCAAATTGAACGATCATTAAATTAAGAGTCGGCCGAAAGGCCGGCTCCCTTTCATAAACTTTGTCCATAGAATCAATTGAAACAACCTCGAGTATTGGTTTTTCCAACAATCCCGGTCGCTAAATTTTAGACACGCCTGACTCAAGTTCAAGGATCTGACAATGAGCATTACAACAACAGCTGTCCAGCCATTGATCTATGTTATTCTAGGCTGCCCAGGTTCGGGAAAAGGAACTTTTGCCCAGGCAATTTCTCCAGAAGGATATGATCACGTATCCACCGGAGATATCACACGAAAAGAAGTCCAGAATGAAACAGAATTTGGGCTGAAATACAAAGAAGCAATTTTAGGCCACGTGATTGGGGGCATTCCCTTTGAGGAAATACAACGGCTAGTTGATCAGAGATTAGAAAAAGCCATATTGGGACAGAAAGGAGTCATTCTTGATGGATATCCCAAAACCAAAGAACAATGCGAATTATTAGACACTTTTATTCAAAGTAATGGCCTTCAAGACAAGGTTGTGGTTGTCCTTCTCGATGTGAAGGAGGAAAACGCGATTGATCGAATCTTATACCGTCAAACATGCGGTAAGTGCGGCAAGATCTACAATTCAAAATTCTCCCCTTCTAAAACTCCGGATGAATGCGATGCATGTGACGGAGCATTGACCAAACGTATGGACGATGATGCTCAAGGAATAAAGAAAAGAGTCTATGAATTTAAGACCAAAATGCAGCCAGTGATTGAATACTACGCTTGCAGCGGCCGTTTGCATGAAATTGATGGAAATGCAGCTCCGGAAGTTTGTTTAGAAAAATTTGCTAACTTTCATCGCACGATGCAGAGCAAAGCGTAAAGAAAATCAGCAAACAAATCGACGATTCTAACTCAACTTCTTGCTTTTTAAACGCCTGCGAGAGAGATGGGGAAGGATGCGAATCTTTTTACGCCCTCTTTTTGCTTCCCATAAATTGACATCATTTTGGAGATTAATCCAAAATTCAGGACTTGTTCCTAGCGCATCGGCTAAATCGAGCGCAATCGATTCGGTAACCGCCCTTTTTCCTCGAATGATGGCGCTTAGTTTAGGCTGGGTCCACGTTCCGCCCAAATGGTCGACTAATTCGCCTTGAAGAATTCCCAAAGGCTTCAAAAATTCTTCCCAAAGGATTTCGCCTGGATGAATCGGCTTCCGGTGTTTTGGCAACATGATCTCACCTTCTAAGATAAATTTTCATCGACTTTAGCGCGAGGATGGGCCTTGTCGTACACCTCTCGTTTCAAGCGCGAAGAGACCTGCGTGTAAATGGTTGTGGTTGCAAGGGAGCTGTGCCCCAAGAGCACCTGGATCGTCTTGAGGTCCATCCCCTTTTCAAGCCAATGGGTGGCAATCGTATGGCGGATCGTATGAGGCGTGATCTTGCCTGCCAGCCCGCTCATCATCAAATACTCTTCGAACTTTCTGTCGACGGAACGGACTGTGATCCTCCTGCCCCACTTGTTTAAGAAGATCGCATCGGAATCTTCCTGTGCAAAATGCTCGTCGCCATCATGATGGCGCTCGGGATGGTCCAAATACCTGTTCAACCAGTCCGCAGCCGTTTTCGTAATGGGAACGACGCGCTGCTTTTTCCCTTTTCCCATCACCTTGAGGCGAAGATTGGTTGCATCGAAGTCAGACCGAGATAAGCCCACGAGTTCGCTGATGCGCAGCCCGGAACTGTAAAAAAGCTCCATGATGCACCTGTCCCGAAACCCAAGGTATGTGCTCGTATCGGGCTGATCGAACAGATGCATGACCTGATCGTAGGTCATAAACGTAGGGATCGTCTTGTCGAGCTTGAGGCTGTCGATCTCATCCAAGGGATTATGGGAAACGATCTTCTCTTTCGACAAGTATTTAAAAAAGGAGCGCAGCGAGGAGAGGCGCCGAAGCAGGGTCCTTTTGGCATTGGATTTTGCTGAAAGGTCGGCCAGGTAGCTGCGGACCAACCTCTTGTCGACCTGGGAGACAGTGATCTCTTTAGGCGCGGCAGAGGGAGCGGCAGAGCTGCCTTCAAAATAATTCTTAAATGCCTCCAGGTCCATGCCATAATTGCGGACCGTATGTTCCGATGCATTTTTGACATTGCGCAAGTAATGCAAAAACTGAGAGGCGGCTTCTGTGTATTTCATACTGGTTACCAGTTAAGAGGGCGTTGCTGATTTAAGCTTCTGTCGATTTTTCGGTTCTTTTGAGCCGATTTTTGTGTCAAATGATGAGGGTAATATCAACTTTCGTATATGACCCTCATCATTTCACTCAAAAATCGGCCAAAATAATCCAAAAACTCGACGAAGCCTTAATTCAGCAACACCCTCTAAGAATTCGTAGACATTTGTCCTTTCCCATGCTAGAATAAGGCACCAATTATTGAAAATGCTTGTATGATCACATTAAAAGAAATCTCCAAAAAAGTCGGGCCTCGGCTCCTTTTCGACAGCGTCTCCATTACCTTCAATTCAGGCTGCCGCTACGGCCTTACAGGTCCTAACGGAGCCGGAAAGTCCACACTCCTCAAAATCGTCATGGGAATCGAAGAGCCCACGAGCGGATCGGTCTCCTTGCCCCGCAAAGTGGGATTCTTAAGACAAAACATCGAAGACTTCCGCAACTTTAAAGTGATCGACGTCGTGATCATGGGCAACAAGCGCCTTTGGGACGCGATCTCCGAACGGGAATCTCTCTATGATCAAGAAATGACCGATGACGTCGGCATCCGTTTGGGAGAGCTTGAAGAAGTGATCTGCGATGAGAACGGCTACAGCGCCGAGTCGGATGCTGAAATTCTCCTCAACGGTATGGGCATCCCGGCGGAAATGCACCAGGCGCAGATGCATACGATCCCCACCGACCGTCAATTCCGCGTCCTCCTCTGCCAAGCCCTCTTCGGCGACCCGGAAGCCCTGATCCTCGACGAACCGACGAACCACCTCGACCTCGAATCGATCGGCTGGCTCGAGCAGTTCCTCCACAACTACAACGGCGCCCTCATCGTCGTCAGCCACGACCGCCACTTCCTTAACGCGATCACGACCAACATCGCCGACATCGATTACGAAACGATCATCATCTATCCCGGCAATTACGACGACATGCTTGTCAACAAGACCTCTGTCCGCGAACGGGCAGAATCTGAGAACAAGTCCAAAGATAAAAAGATCGCCCAGCTCCGCGAATTCGTATCACGGTTTGGAGCCGGAACGCGCGCTAGCCAGGTCCAATCCCGCCTCCGCGAGATTGAGAGGCTCGAGCCGCAAGAACTGAAAAAATCGAACATCCAACGCCCTTACATCCGTTTTTACCCGCCGGAAAAACCTTCCGGGCAAATCGTCTTGAAAGTCAACGAGATCTCCAAAGCCTACGATGGAAAACCTGTCATTTCCAACTTCTCTTGCGAAGTGGCCAAAGGGGATAAGATCGGGATCATTGGAAACAACGGAAAAGGAAAGACAACGCTGCTCAAAATGCTTGCAGGCGTATTAACCCACGATACAGGTAAAATCGAGCTTGGGCATCAAGTGCAAATCGGCTATTTCCCTCAGAACCACAATGAGGTCCTCGACAAGAAAAGTTCGATGACCGCTTTCGATTGGTTAAAGAAAAGGCGCGAAGGGGTTTATGACCAAGACATCCGCAGCATCCTCGGCAAAATGCTCTTTTCCGGAGACGATGCCTTCAAACCGCTCTCCGCTCTCTCCGGAGGCGAAACAGCCCGTCTGATCATCGGCGGCATGATGCTTTGCAACTATAACGTCCTCATCCTTGACGAACCTAACAACCACCTTGACCTTGAAGCTGTATCGGCCCTCTCCTGGGCCTTGCAAGACTTTAAAGGGACTGTGCTCATCGCAAGCCACGACCGCGACTTGATCAACAATTCCGCAACGAAACTCATGTCCTTTGAGGATCATTCATTGCGCATCTTCGATGGCAAGCTCGATGAATACTTCTCCATCAAGAAATAGCTTCACCAAGCACAAGTTCACGAACTTACCGCTTCCGCAGCAACATAAAAAAGCGGCGGAAGCTCTTCGAACCTACATCGATTTCCCCTCGGATGAGACGCTGCAGTCCTATTTGACCATCGCTGAATGGCTGGATTTAGCGCTTCCGTCTGATCCCCCTTTTTCGCTCCTTTCCGATCGCTACCACTTCCATCTGGCGCAGGCTGGCAGATGCCACCAGGAACACCATTTCCTCATCCAAAAGCAGGACACCCTGAGCACCGCTCCCTCATTGCCCATCGCCGTCTACCTGCACCAGCTCCGCTCCGCGTTCAACGTAGGAAGCATCATCCGCACTACGGAAGCCTTTCGGCTTGGCTCACTCTACTTTTCTTCGGCGACCCCATTCACCGACAACCCGAAAGTGCAAAAAGCCTCGATGGGCGCTTGGGAATCGGTCGCCTGCACGCAAATTACCGATCTTAACACCCTTCCCCGTCCCTGGATCGCCCTCGAAACAGCTATTAATGCCCCGACGGTCCACGACGCGGTCTTTCCCAAGAGCTTTACCCTGTTGCTTGGCAACGAGGAATATGGCCTGCCGGACGAGCTATTAGCGCAAGTCGATGCCTGCATTCAGATCCCCCTCGTCGGCTCGAAGAACTCATTGAACGTAGCCTCTGCTTATGCAATAGCCGCCGCGGCGATCGCCCATCAAGGACGCAGACCTCTTTTGAAATTACTACCCCGGCATTCAAATGGGTGACAACCTGCCGGCTGCGGTACAATACCAATCCCAGCAAATAAATTCATAAATTCAATTCGCCTTTCACCTGCGAGCCTTAGCCTTCGCTCGAAGCAGCTTATTCAAGCCAGCCTTCTTGCTCCAGGCTTTGGTTCTCGGTAAAATTCGAACTGAATTTATGAATTTATTTACTGGGATTGATATAAGACCAGTTCACGCCCAAAGTCTGCTGCACTTGGGCACTAACCGGCATTGTCAGAAACCGATTCTTCGGGTTGTCTTGGCATAAAGTTGTTTTCTTTAAAAAAGAGGGCAATTGGATTGGGGAGGATTGGCAATCTTAAAAGCGAGAGTAAAATCCCAGATTTTAATATTTCCATTAGCCGAGCCTGAAATGAGCATCCCATCTTTTACTCTTAAGCAAGTAATAGCGTCTTGATGGCCAGTCAAACTGTTGAGCTCTTCTCCGCTTGCAATGTCCCAAATTTTAATATCTCCATTAGCCGAACCAGAAATGAGCATCCAATCTTTTACACATAAGCAAGTGATAAAGCCTTGATGGCCAGACAAGCTTTGGAGCTCTTCTCCGCTTGCAAGATCCCAGATTTTGATCGTTCGGTCAATTGAGCCGGAAAGGAGCATCCCATCTTTTACTCTTAAGCAAGTGATCCTGCCTTGATGGCCAACCAAATTGTTGAGCTCTTCTCCGCTTGCAAGGTCCCAGATTTTAATATCTCCATTAGCCGAGCCAGAAATAAGCATCTCATCTTTTACTCTTAAGCAAGTGATTAAGCCTTGATGGCCATCCAAGCTTTTGAGCTCTTTTCCGCTTGCAAGGCCCCAGAATTTGATCGTTTGATCCGCTGCGCCGGAAATGAGCATCCCATCTTTTACCCTTAAGCAAGTGACCTCGCCTTGATGGCCTGTCAAGCATTTGAGCTCTTGACCGCTTTCGATGTCCCAGATTTTAATATCTCCATTAGCTGCGCCAGAAATGAGCATCCCATCTTTTACCCTTAAGCAAGTGACCTCGCCTTGATGGCCTGTCAAGCATTTGAGCTCTTGACCGCTTTCAATGTCCCAGATTTTAATCGTTCGATCAGTTGAACCAGAAATAAGCATCCCATCTTTTAGACCTAAGCCTGTGATAAAGTCTTGGTGGCCCGTTAAGCTTTTAAGTTCTCGACCACTTGCAAGGTCCCAGATTTTGATCATGCAATCCGCTGCGCCAGAAATAAGCATCCCATCTTTTACTCTTAAGCAAGTGACAACTCCTTGATGGCCGGCCAAGGTATGTGTTTGATATGTTCCTTTTCTCATGTTATTATCTACGGCCTTTAAGCTTTGATAAAGACTCATTGGCATTAGATCTTGCGGGATCATTTGAAAAGAGGTAGGGAAATGAGACTTTAACAGCGTTTGCCACACTGGATACTTGCTGTTAAAGATGACCTGAAAAAAATGCCGGCTTACCAATGACAGGTTACGAACGTCGTCCAACCTGCTGATGTGTTTAGTGAACTCATAAACAACTTCGTCGGGAAAGTATTTAACAACTCCATTTTTGTTTTGTGCAGAACTTCTTATTGCTTGAATCGACATTAAATCCCCGTTTAATTTAATTATTTCATAAGATACTAGCAAATACTCATATTAATTATCAACACAAAATAACTATAAAAATTAAAAGAATAAATTAAAATTCAAAGACTTATCAGAGCTATTGAATCTAAATCGATGCTCCCTTTTAAATCTTAAGATGCATCGACAAAAAGGGTGCGCGGCTGGATTTTCTTGCGTCCTTAGGAGATAAAAAGCCCCGGTATTCGATACCGAGGCTTTTGGAAAACTTGAAGAGTCAGATCTTTATTAGATCTCTTGTGTAACCCCGTTCGCCTGGCAAAGCCGGTTACGCTAAAGATCTATTCTTTAAATTGCAAAAACGGATCTTCAAGCATCGCTTTCAGAGCCTGCATTTCGAAGTCATTGGTATAGGCTTGCTCGATGAACGCAGCGCCTTCCGCAATATCAGATTGAGTCGCTTGCCGCTGCCTCTGTTCAAACTTTTGCATGAGCGAATAGCCCAAATTATCGAGTTGTTTATAGAAGTCTCCACCCGGGCCGCCTAAAGTTTCAAGCAACGCATGATAAGCATCAATTTTAGCATCGATGTCAGCTCTGTTACCTTTTTTGCTTTGCAGTTGATTGATCTCAAAACGCAACTGATACAACTGTTCAACTTGCTCCCGAGTTGCATTAACAGGGGGTTTTTCGTCTAAAAAACGGACGTAAAGATTACTTAGGAGATGGTCGAGAGCTTGCAGTTCGATATCAATCCCGTTGCCCATGTCTTCTTCAGATTGGCTTATACTGCTCGAACGCAGGCCTGCATGTTTTTGCCATGCTTCTTGAGCCCCGATCTCCACGATTTTTTCACAAACAGCGGCAAATGCTGCTTTGAATTCTTTTCCGCATCCTTTCTTGAATGCATAGTAACGCTCCGCCGCTTCTGCCTTGCGAGGATCTCCCTGCATTGATAACTCTACAAATTCTCTGCGCAGCTGCTGCAATTCCATAACCGCTTCTCTATTAACTGGGACATTGAACCGGAAGGAATCAAGATTCTCAGGAAACCGCTCCAACACTTCTTTTGCAGAAGGCCTAGCCTCATGCTGAGTTGCAGCCATCTGGTAAACCAAACGGTCCAGGGGATAATCGGTTGCTGGTGGCTGGTCTGCTGCAAATAGGTTGCCTGGATGCGCTTCAAAATATTCGCGAAACTTGCTGCAGAACCGTCTTATGAAACCTTCGTCCATCACGTTTTCTTTGTATGTTTTGAACATCTCCATGAACTCAGGGCTCAGCATCCGATCTTGCTCTGGAAGTTTGCTTTCTAATTGACAGATCATCAGCATGGCCGCCCATACGTCATCTTTCGGATTGGCCAAGGCAACGGGCTCTTTGACCGGTTGATTCCTTTGCGCCTGCTCTTTTTCATAAGCTTCAACACTATCTTGAGACCACATATGCTTGGTTCCAATGATTGCCGTGCCTAGCCGGTTCTCTCCTTCTTCTTCCAAGAAGTCAAGAATGTCGATGATCCAAGCGACAGCTTCTCCATTTTCATTGATATGAACGACAACATTTTCACATTTCAGGTCTCTGTGGCATAGTCCGACGGAGTGCATTTGGAAAACCCCTTCAAAAATGCTCCTGTATAGCTTCAATCGCTGCGCTTTTGTCAACTGGGAAAGATCTAATTTATCGAGGCTCATACTCCCAAGCCTCGAGACCTTAACGCCGTCCTCATAATTCATCATTTGGCAAACGTTGGGAGCATTCTCTTTTGTAAGGCGCTTAGCTAGTTCGAGGTTCTGAGTTTTGACCTCCCGCTCTTTCTGCAACAGCTCGATTTCTTCTGGAGAATGGGCTATGTCAGCATAATCCTTCTCAATATTGACGCCGCGCTTCTCTCCTTTACGGCTATATCCGATCTGAAAGGAACTAAATGCGCCGCTGGCATCAGGTTTTTTGATGATGAGGTAGTATTTGTCCTCCCCTGAGGACTTTCTATGGCCAACCCTTTCAATGCTAACCCTGCCTTGTTTCACAAGCTCGAAAAACTGCTTTTCTCCTATCCTATTGCGCACATCGCCGGCTATCTTTGCTGCCGCGCCAGGTTCAAAGCGATAGCCCTTAAATTCACCTTTTAAAAACTTTGTCAAATCCGGAGCGAACCTTACAGGACGGGAAAAAGACAGCACTTTAATAGGCCGCATTTCCCCATTAGATTTTGAAGACTCTGATGCGCTGGGATTCAGGACCTTTTTTTCGACCCGATCGATTCTCTGGACTTGGGAGAGTTTCTGATCCTCATGAAATTCCCACATCGTTTCTAAAAGCTTTGGGTCTAATTCTCCAACACCGCCTTCCGAGTCCGATTTCTCTAACTTGCCATCGTATTCTTCCGATTCTTTTTCTTTAGGCAAATCGCTCTGGCTCTCAATCCATTGATTGACAGCCGCCTCATCTAACCCTTCCATTTCTGGAAGAGGTTCTTCTTTCTTCTCCAACTTTCCGATGATGACAAAATCATCGATCTCCTCATAGTCTATTTCGATGTTTGAAATGCGCTCAAAACTTCGCTCTCCTAGTGTTGCCGGAGGATTTGTCTGGCTGGATTGCTCTGCCTTGCCTTTTGTAACTCGATCAACGAATTCGCTTACTCCTCGGCGAAAGCCAAAAAGCTCTTTTCGCTTCTGCTCTTGAGTTTCTGAGCTTGCCTGTTGGGCCTGAGGATCTTTTCGACTTACTCTAAACATAGCGACAGTCCTTAATTAATAAATTTTAATATATCACCCTCTTTCGATATTAATTATAATTATAATTCTTAAAGATATCATAAAAATTATTATTAATTATTTGATTTTTACGACGTTCGATTTCAATTGAGAAAACAGATTATAAATAACTAATTTAGAATGTTTTATGATTATAGCCTGAGAAGACAAAAAAGCCCCGAAAATGGGGCTTTTTTGGAACTTGAACGGATTGCGATCCTCTTAGATATCGGCAAGGATTGCGTCTGCGTTATTGATCAAGAATGTGCCTAAATGGTAGTTCCTTGCTGCATCTCCTGCTTCGGTTTTGAAATAGCGTTGCAGCAGTCCGTTCAAAAGACATATGACAAGATTCTCGACAGTCATCTTATTATCATCTGCATGTTGACTCGTTTCTTTCAAGAGGACTAGTAGCTGTTTGAACATAGCGAGTTTCTTGCGATCGCCCCCAAATGCAGCTTTTAATGCTTCATTCATGGTGTCTAAAGTCAATTTTTCTTTTTCAGCTTTTTCCGATAAATCCATAAACTTCTCTAAGGAAAGGCTATGATTTAAGTATGGGCTGATATAGTCATCATTTGTCGTCCCGATCAATACTTTAAGTACATCTGTAGCTTGGTTAACATCGGTAAAAGTGGGAGCAATCCCTTTATCTATTTTTTCTAAATTTTGCTTTTTTGAAGAAGCCGAACCGCTTACACGCCACATACCTTCTTCTTTTATATTTTCGCGAAGAAACTCAAACCCTGAACGCAAAGTCTTTTCTTTGGCGATGGATTGGGTGGGGTCATTCCAATTCCAGAAATCATCATCGATACTTAGCGGATCATCGATGGTTGGTTTATCAGCTTCAATTGTAGGATAAAGGTTCTCAAGCACAGCTTTAAGACCTTCCAGCTCGAAATCCATGGAGTGCCCCGATGCGTAGCCCACCTTCCCGTCTTCTTCTGCAGCTTTTTGCAGCTCTTCTTTACGACACCTTTCCATGGCTAGGGCGCCAAATTCATCAACCCGTTTATAGAAATCTCCCTCGGAACCACCCATTTTTTCCAATAAGGCATCGTATTCTTGAATCTTCGATTCCATCTCAACTTCCTTGTCTTTTTCTCTTCCCAATTCTGATATTTCAGATCGCAACAGAACTAAAGCTACAACTTCTTTACGTGTAGGAACAGGAGAGGCCATAGACTTAACAACGGCTCGTGCACAAGACGGGCTGATCCGATCCCAGATCACATCAATTTTTCGAGCAATGGAAAGGGCGACATCTCTCATGACTTCGGTTGCTTTCGCCCCAGCAGCGTGAGTAAAATCCTTAACGATCCCCAGCGGAGAACGTCTGTTTTCCTTTACATCCGGACTGCTGCTTATCGGGCGATGACCTGCAGCAACTGGATCAATTGGCTTCGGCATAAAATTACCTTTTTAATTATTTTCGTTAATTATATTTCTTCTCGACCTTGATTATATAATTAAACGATTAAGAAAATATTAAATGTCCTGAATAATTTCATTTTTATTAAAAACTAAACTTCATACTGCTGATTATTAATAGTTTAAGAAAATAAATAGCCCGCATCCTTTAGAATTCTCACTTAATTAATTCTCAACACCTTACAACACATATCGAACAAAGATTAAATCTTAATTTGACAAATTAAATTATCAAAGATAAATTAAAGTAAATAAGCACAGGGTTCTTTTATGAGCATTCCTCTACCTCCGCTTGCCGGGTGGCCCACTCAAACTTCCTTCGTCCGAGAACCCGCTGAAAGCTTTCACCGAATAGGCGCACGCAGACGCAAAGCCCGCCGCTTAAGCGGCAGGCACTATCGAAGGGGGATCAAAAGATGACTTCATCGATCGGCGGCTCCGGCAGCCTCCCTCCTATTCCACCGGAACAATCTTCGCAAAATGTTCCGGCCCTTGCACAGCAGATGCAAGCTCAAGTTGGACAGATGATCCAAAGCTTAAGCAGCCTTTCAACGGATCAAACTCAGGTCAATAACAGTGATTTTTTGTCGAATATGGCAAATAACGTAAGCGCTCTTAATGAAATCGTGAGCCAAGCTCTAAATCTTAAATGATGGGGGGTCGTGATGCTAAGGGAAAATCTTCAAGATTCTGCTGAGATCCTGTTCAATATCCTCAACCAGCCTCTCGATGTGCCAGGCGCCACGATGAACGTGTCGCTGCTCGGCGCTGCGCTAAACTTTGATTCAGCCCAGCCGGAAAATACCGACTTGAGCCGGATCATGCAAGAGTTTGTCAAATACCCCGAATCGACCCAGGCCCTTATCCAAGAGCTTGAGCTGCTCTATCGGGATTTAGAGAATCAATAATTGAATGGAAAGACCTTTAAGTCTTCGGCGACCCAGGTATTAGGGAAGATCTCTTTGGCCTCGCGGCCAAAGTCTTCGAGGTCTTGGTAGCGGGCGGAAAAATGGGTCAAGATGAGCTGCTTGGCGCCTGCGGCTTTGGCGATCTGGGCAGCCTGCTTTGCCGTAAGATGGTGGTGCTTTTCAGCCAGATGGCGGTGCTCTTCCAGGTAGGTGCTTTCGCAAATGAGAATCTTGGCGTCTTTTGCAAGGTCGATGGCCGCTTGGCAAGGAAGGGTATCGATCGTCACAGCAAGAACGCCCCCGGGACGGATCTGGCTGACATCGTCGAGATAGACCTTCCGGCCGTCGATGAGGACCGAACCTTCTTTTTCGAGAGTGCGGACAAGAGGGCCTTTAACGCCCATTGCCCCCAGCTTCTCTTTATCGAACTTGCGCGTATCTGCTTCGGTGACCCGCCAGCCGATATTATCGACGCCGTGCTCTAAGAAGCGCGCCTCAATGCGAAAACGTCCGTCGTCATGGACAACTCCCTCATTGCGCACAGGATGCTCGATCACTTCGATGTTCTGATGGTAGATCGTGCCGAAGCGCAACCTCTCAAAATAGGTCTGTCCGCTCGCAGGATAGTAGCAATGGATCGGGTGAGTGACCTTGTCGAGGTTAAGCCGCATTAGCATCGACCCGAGTCCAAGGCAGTGGTCTCCATGAAAATGGCTGACGAAGATCCTGGTCACGCAGGTCGGCGCGACATTGGCGAAGATGAACTGGCGCTGAGTGCCTTCGCCCGGATCGAAGAGGAGCCCTTCTTCATTCCAGCGGACAAGGTAGGCGCCGTGGTTGCGCGTGCGGGTCGGCTGCTGGCTGGAGCAGCCCAAGATGACGATATCGCGCACGGTCATGGCTTGCCTCGGGCAAAGAAGGAAAGCCTGCCGAGAGCAAGGCCGCATAGACCGCCGACGATATGGGCTGTATTGGCGATATTGGCGGAGATGTCAACAACGGAAAATAGCTGCAGTCCAAAAGTGAGCAGCTCAAGAATGAACATCGCCAGCACAAAAAAGAGGAGGAACAGCACGGTTCCTTTTGCTAAAGGATACCCTTCCCAAGGGGCCTGCCTTTGGCGCATCCAGATAAATCCGGCTAAGCCGACGACAACGCCTGAATAGCCTAAGAAGTAGGGGCCGCTGACAAGGTATTGGGCCGTATTGGAAATAACGCCGATAATGACAATGAGAAGGACGATCTTCCAGCGGCGGACCCGCTCTTCGATCTGCTTCCCTAATATCCAAGCCCAGGCCATGTTGAACAGGATATGGAGAAAATCTCTGTGAAGAAGACAGGGGGTGAAAAGGCGCCAGAACTCCCCTTGCCGGATCTTTTCAAA
>JAFEGV010000041.1 GCA_018239665.1 Verrucomicrobiota bacterium
AAAGAACTAAGACCAGTTCGCGGTCAAGACCGCTTCACCTGCTTTGCACTGCGAAGGTTCACTGAACCTTCTCGTGTCTCCGCAGCCTCAAAATCATCAATTTTTTCGGGCAAAGCAGCTTTGCAACTCCCTCTAAACAAAAAAAATGGATGACAAGTCAATTTTCTTTTTTTAGAATGAGGTTTATACCCCTTTGGAGGAATTTACTATGAAGTGCTTGAATGTTTTAGCTTTTCTGTTGATTATCATCGGCGCATTGAATTGGGGCCTGTGGGGCTTTTTCCAATTCGACGTCGTCGCTTGGCTCTTTAAAGGCAACACCACATGGCTTAGCCGTTTAATTTATGCCATTATCGGGTTGGCCGGTCTTTGGAGCTTACGTTTGATTCCAAGATGCAGACACATGTGCTGCGATACCGAGTGTTCCACTAAAGGTGGAAAAGGCGGCAAAGGCGGCTGCTGCGGCTAAGGAACATTTGCCTTGAACTTTAGCGAAGGCCTGGGAGATATTTCTCCTAGGCCTTTTTTTTAGGAGCTATCTATGAATACTCGTCCGGTCATTTTTTGGTTCCGTCAAGACTTGCGCCTTGCCTTCAACCCCGCTTTTCTGCATGCGGCTGCCCAGCATGCTCCGCTGATCGCTGTGTACATTTGGTCGCCGGAAGAAGAGGGGATGTGGAAGCCCGGGGCGGCTTCCTGCTGGTGGCTCCACCATTCCCTCAAAGCGTTAGAGTCTGAACTAAAGGACATGGGGATACAGCTTTGCATCCAAAGAGGAAAAGCCGCTGCGGTCTTGAAGAGGATCGTTAAACAGACCGAGGCGACGGAAGTCGTTTGGAATATCCGGTATGAGCCCGATGCGGTCAAGCAAGAAAAAAAGGTGAAAGACGCCCTTGAACAAAGCGGGTGCGCCGCGGCGAGCTTTCATGGAAATCTTCTCTTTGCTCCCGGCTCAATCCTGACCGGAGAAGGAAATCCCTATCAAGTGTTCACGCCATTTTATCGAGCTTGCCTTAAAGAGGCGATTGAACCGGTCCGTGGGAAATTTTCTGGGAAAGTTTTTGCTTTCCGCGCAAAGATCGGCAGCTTGAAGACCGATGATCTGAATCTTCTTCCCGATATTGGATGGGACAAAGGGTTTTATGAGCAGTGGCAGCCAGGGGAGAAGGCGGCGCAGGCCGCATTGCGCCAATTTGTAAAAAAAGGACTCTCCAGCTATTCAAAAGAGAGGGACGAGCCGAGCAAGGTCGGCACATCTTTGCTTTCCGCTCATTTGCATTTTGGCGAAATAGCCCCTTTTCAAATTTGGGAAGCGCTGAGGACAATAAAGAGCTCAGAGCCTTTTTTAAGACAGATCATCTGGAGGGAATTTGCCTATCATCTCCTTGTCCACTTTCCTAGAACGCCCACCCGCGCCTTGAAAGAGAAATTCAACGATTTTCCTTGGAAGAAGAATAGCCGCGCTTTGAAAGCATGGCAAAAAGGGATGACGGGGTATCCGATCATCGATGCCGGGATGCGGCAGCTATGGAAGACCGGTTGGATGCACAACCGTGTCCGGATGGTCGCTGCGTCCTTTTTGGTCAAAGACCTGATGGTCCCTTGGCAAGATGGCGCTAAGTGGTTTTGGGATACGCTTGTCGATGCCGATCTTGCCAACAACACCTTTGGCTGGCAATGGTGCGCCGGCTGCGGCGCCGACGCGGCCCCTTACTTTCGCATTTTTAATCCCGAGACACAAAGCAAGCGGTTTGATCCAAAGGGAGATTATATCCGCAAGTTTGTCCCTGAGCTGAAAGCGCTTCCCGACAGATGGGTCCATGCGCCCCACCTAGCCCCTGACGACGTCCTTAAAAAAGCAGGGATTGTCCTAGGAAAGACCTACCCCGCTCCCATCATCGATCACGACACGGCTAGAAAAGATGCCCTAAGAATCTATCACCGCTGGGCATAAACCGAAACAACCTGAAGAATTGGTTTTTGGCAAGCCCGGTTCTTCAGGTTGTTTCGGTATAAAGGCTAACCATGGGCAAAAATTCCGACCTGCAGAAGGAGGAATTTCGTTCCCGATTCCGATATCTGATAACCCCACGGCATATATTCATCTTCGAGATCGTCCCTTTGCTGGTCGTCGATCACACCCCTTGCCTCGAGCTGATTTAACCGATTTTTCATATATAACCCCAGGTCTCTGCCATATTCGGGGTTTCTCAACATTTCATTTAACGTGAATCCTATCCGATTTAAAATGGCTCTTTGGGTAAGAGCGTTGCGGAAGACTTCTAGATATTCTTCCCGAGTGCGCCTGGGGCCATTTTCAATCTGAGGATCGTTGATATAGAGCGGATGCCTGTCGAGTCCAAGTTCGACGCCGACTTCTCTGCGGATATGGTTTAAAAACGAAGGGTTGTGCTCTAGGCGGTAGTGATTGATGAAGATCTGCTCTTTAAATTGCTGCATGGCCTCCAAGATCATATCTTCCGGCGTAGGCAGCCGGTTGCTCAGCCGTTTATACTCTTTTTCGACGGAATTGAACCTGATCGCATTACAGCCATAGTAGCCGTTTGCCAGGTTTTCCAGGCTGTGCTGCTTGAGCTCGTTGGGAACACTGTCTTTTCGCATTTCAACGATGATCCCTTTGAAGTAGGACCTAAGCGTCAAGTAGTACTCGGCTTGACCTCCGCTATTGGCAAAGGCGATGAAGTTGGCAATGCGCGTTTCATGCTCAGGAGAAAGGGTATGGCAAATGGCAACCAGTTCATTAAGATTGGCGACATCGGTGGAGGCCGCTCTAAGGTCTTGTTCCATTTCCTCTTGCGAAATCGCTCTTGGGACTCGCGCCAGTCCATTGATATTGATTAAAAGCGGCTGGTCCCGATTGAACATAACAGCTTCCGATGAAATAGTGCGGGAAATAGGTTCTGCATTGTCAGGAATAGGAGTGGGAAGAGGAGGTATGAATGGAGATGGAAAACGGGGGCTTTCTACGCGGGAAGATGGAGCCTTAAAGAACAGGTCGTGGAAAAACTCTGAAACTTTTACAAAGAGGGAGGCGATGAAGGCGTAGATTTGCTGAGCTGCGTGCAAAAGAGACTGGCCTAGATCGGTAAACACTTGCCAGGCACGGTTGTTTGCAACGGTTTCGGCATGCGCAGCATAACGAGGTTCGGTGGCGGATGTCATTGGATAGGTCGTCAGTTGATGGATCGGTCTCAACGCGCTCATGTTAAGCTCCTGTAAAGAAGTTTTTTGGCGCAATATATCTTTTTAATCTGAAAAATCCAAATAAAAAATATGAAGGATTGAACCTCTATTTGTTCTGGTGTATATACACAAACAACATGAAAAATCGGGAATTTGGCAAGGAGGCGCCATGAATTTGAGCCAGGCGAAGCCGATGCCGAAGCAGCTCAACTTGAATAAGTTGGGCGATACAGGCGGGTCTCAAAGTTATTGGCTGTCCGACGCCGCCAAAAACCAATTTTGCATGTTGTTTGTGTATATCTACCCGGTAGCAAGTTATCTAACGATGTGCGGTTATGTCTGATCGTTGTTTTTCATACCGTTCTACACTGGGCTTTCCAGCGCAGGATGTCTTTTCCTGGTACATGAGGCCGGGGGCGCTCTCCAGGCTCATGTCTCCATGGAGAAAGACTAAGATCTTGTTCCATGAAGGAGGTCCTGATGAAGAAGGATCGCATGTCGGGATTCAAACCCGGTTCGCCGGAGTTCCGTGGAAATGGGTCTTGCAGCATCGGAATCTGGTGCCCGGCAAGGAATTTAGCGACTGTCAAGTGAAAGGGCCGTTTGCCCATTATTGCCATCGCCACCGGGTGGACCCTGTCGATACGCATTCCTGTTCTGTCCTGGATGAGATCACCTACCGCCTTCCATTGGGGCTGCCAATACCCGGCATTGAGGAAGAATTCGCTAAGCTTTTCCGATGGAGGCATCAGATCATGCAAGGCGATCTAGAACTCATTTCACGTTATCAGACTAAGCCCTTGCGGATTTTGCTCAGCGGCGCTACAGGCTTGATCGGAAGGTCTTTGGAGGCCTTGTTAGGCACGGCTGGCCATGATGTCGTGCGTTTAGTGCGCAACCATGAGATGGCAACACGCCATGCTATCCATTGGGATCCCGTCCACGGGAACTTTAGCAAAGAGGACTTTGAAGGTTTTGATGCCGTGGTCCATTTAGCAGGAGAAAATATCGCCTCCGGGCGCTGGACGAAGAAGAGGAAGGAGCGGCTGTTCCTTAGCCGGTGCCGCGATTCATGGCTCCTTTCCCAAATCTTGTCCCGTTTGCATCGTCCTCCGAAGACTGTGGTCTGCGCTTCTGCGCTTGGGTATTATGGCAATCGGGGGCAGGAAAAGTTGACGGAAGAGAGTGCAAAAGGAGAGGGGTTCTTAGCCGATTTGTGCGGCAAATGGGAAGACGCCACCCAGGCGATTGAAAGCCGGGGATCCCGAGTTGTCCATACGCGGTTTGGAGTCGTGTTAAGCGCTGCAGGCGGAATGCTTCAGAGGTCCTTGCTGCCTTTTAAAATGGGATTGGGCGGGCGGCTAGGTTCTGGGAGCCAAGTGATGAGCTGGATTGGGATGGATGATGTTGTCGGAGCTCTTTACCATGTGCTCATGACCGAATCGATCCAAGGTCCCATCAATATAACAGCGCCGATTCCTGTCAGCCAAGCCGAATTTTCTCAAACGCTTGCCCGAAAGCTGGGCCGTCCGATGTTCTTCTCTGTTCCCGCTTGGGCGCTTCGCTCTTTATTGGGAGAGATGGCAGAGGAGCTGCTCTTGTCGAGCGCGTCCGTGGCGCCAAAAAAGCTGATGGAGACGGGATACGTCTTTCGGTATCCCGATCTTTCTCAAGCCCTTGATTATGTGATGTGATCGATTAGATTCTGTCGTTGATTTTTGGGTTCTTAAGCTGCGCTGATCTCTTTTTCAAGCTTTTGGGTCATGTTGTAGCAATTGCGCACTTTAGCCTCATCGATCCAGGTGGAATTGGAATGGACAATGATATCGACGCTGTCTAGGAAGTCCCGGACTGCTTTAGAGTAGCGGTCTCCCATGCGCTGGGCGATTTTTTGCATCTCATCGCAGTACTTTAAATACCCGCTCTTAGCTTTCATCTTGGCAGCTTCGATCTGCTGTTCATTCCCTTCTTCGCATTGGAGGATTAAGGTGCTGATCTCAGAGCTGATCTTGTGCTCCAGATCGCGTAGGGCCTGCTTCTGCACATCGACGTTCTTTGCCCGTTTTCTAGGGTGGTAAGGCTTCATTTTTCTTAAGCGTGGGGCCATAACGTTCCTCCTTGAAGGACCTGGATGAATCTATTTATCCTTGATTTACTTTTACAACAAATTTAATAACAAATCAATTTGTTTTTTGTTTTATATTAATTTGATAATATTTGTGTCTGAATAAGAATAAATAACGAGATGTAAGGATAGTCTGGATGTTTTTCTGTATTATCGCATCATGCCCATCCTAAGAGACTGTCCTAAAACCTCGCCTATAGGGATTTGAGAGTTTTTTTGATGAACTTTGACGAGCTCCTGCAATTCACAAGGGCATATGGTTACATATGTCTGAGGAGCCAGACGTCAAAGATCGCAAAAAGAGTCCAACGACCGATGGCATGGTTTTAGGACAGCTTCTAACAGCCTGTTTTTTGTCCGATTCATAAATCTTGCGCTCTTTGCTCGGCCACGTTCCAACCTCTTGCCCTAATTGCTTTAAACCTTTTATGATGTTGAGGCGTTCTAATTAGAGGAAAGTACAATGGTATATCTGATGAAATTTCTTATTTGCCTATTTGCAGGAGCTTTTTTGGGCGGGCCGCTCAATGCTGACGATAAGCAGCCGGCTCAAGCCATCGCTGCAGCGCAAAGCCAGCAAAAGACAGCTCCAGCCGCATCTCAGGAAGATGACACTGGCGTCAACCAAGATGAAGAGGATGTGGACCAAGATACAGGCAGCGATCAAGACGTCATCATCATGGAAGAAGATGAAGACAGCGACCATGACGATGTGAACAACTAAGCGCGCTTGATTAGGCAATTTGGTGAATCAAATGACCCGAAGAATTTTTCTTCGGGTTTTTTATTTATTTTAATTATGAGTTTTTAGTTTGTTTTTATTATTTTGTTGATTAGTTTTTGTTTTAATAATAACATTAAACCAAGAGGGAGAAAATAAATAAGCGAGCTTTCAGGCGGACTGCCCCTGTAAGCGATAATAAGGAGGAAGCGATGGCTGGCAAATTAAATGTGAATCCTTGGCTGGATATTTGGCTAGAGCCTAGGGCGACAATCCGAGCCATTGTAAACTACAATCCGAAGTATCGCTTCATTCTCTTGTCGACGATTTACGGATTGCCGATGGCGCTTAACTTCGCGCAGAGCTCATCCCTGATCGAATCTCTTCCCATGTGGGCGATTTTACTCGCGGCCCTGGTCATTAGTCCTTTTATCGGAGCTTTAGGCATCACAGTTTGTTCTTTGCTATTGACCTGGACGGGGAAATGGATTGGCGGAAAAAGCAATTACGACAGAGTAAGGTCGGCAGTAGCATGGTCCAACGTTCCTAATGCGGTGACCGTTTTATTATGGGTCGTTTTATTAATCGTATTTGGAAACCAAGTCTTCTCAAGAGGTTTTGCCGACTCTGCGTTCATGGGCTACCAGGCCGGAGTTGTTTTCATAGTCTTCCTAGTTGAATCGATCGTCTCGATCTGGGGTTTTATCATCTTGTTAAAGACATTAGGGGAAGTCCAAGGGTTTTCAGCATGGAAAGCATTGCTCAATGTGGTGATTCCATTGGTCATCGTGGTAGCGGCAATTTGGTTAGTGGGTTGGATCATCTGGGGTACGAGTGCAATTGTAAAATAATTATATTATTGAGGGAGGAATCGGGGTATGGAAAATAGCATCTACAAAGTGATCAAGGGCGCGGCTCTGACATCGCTATCAGCGTTTGTGTGTATACTGAACCCACTGTCTGCAGCTCAAGGAGCTAAAGATGCAAAAGTGGAAGTGGCTAATTCGAACTGGCAAGAGTTTCATTCTGTAGGTGGAAAATGCAAAATGCGCTTTCCGAAAAGCCCAGACCATCTTTCCGAAAAGATGCGCCTCCCGGAAGAGGGATTTGATTTAAAATACGACGCGTATATTTCAGCTATCGACCAAAAGACAGTTTTTATGCTCCTGATTGCGCAATACCCTGAATTCGTCGATGAGTCTTATGCACGCATGAGCCTTGAGGGTTTTCTCAATGGCATTTTAACCCATAATCCGAACAACCAACTGATCTTCGCTGATCTCTCTCTAGTGGAAGGGCACGAGGCTTTAGATTTCTTTATCCGCACAGGCGGCGTTTACTTCAAAGGCCGTGCTTTGATGGTCAAAAATAGCCTCTACCTCATGGCGATGGAATGCGAAGTGCAGAATTATGACGAAAACAACTACAACACGTTCGTCAACTCATTCAAGCTAAATAAATAGTTTGCCGGTTTTCTCCCGAGCCCCTCTTCGGAGGGGTTTAATCATCCCTTTTTAATAGGGAGGATATTGTGCAGTGTCAATTTTTGCACAAGACGGCTCATATGAGGATCGCTTTGAAGGATAGGAATTTCATTCGCAGCAAACCAGCGGATGCTATGGAATTCCCTATCATCATATTGCAATGAAGCCTTCACGCTTGACTTTAAGATATACCAGAGGGATATGTCGGTATGCTTGTCTTTCATCCCTGTAGTTTGCGTGATGGTCAAGAAGAAGGGCATCTCAGATAAGAAATTTGCTTCAATTCCAAGTTCCTCCAAGATCTCCCTTGAAACTGTTTCTCTTGGGTGTTCATTGTGTTCGACATGTCCACCGGCTGGAAGCCATAAATCAGCTTTTTTATGTTCAACAAGAAGCAGTTGTTGCTCATCTTGATCAATCAGTAGAAAATATGCGACCAAATGAGGATCTGGCGTCGCTGGTTTTGCAATTCTGAAGATTTCCGCGCCGGAATCAATCCATTTTTCTGCGAACACAATATGTTCTGCCTCTTCTATGTCTAAAGGATGGATTTGGCTAATGATGGATTTGATTTCAGAGCGGATCATAGTTCCTTTTGCAACTAATAGCGGCGATGATCCCTTTTCTATGAGATATGGCAAAATACACGAAAACCCATTGTAATAATCTAATGAATTTTTTAATGAAGCGTTCTTTTTAGAAAGTCAGCTCTATCTTGCCTTGGGCGTATGGCGCATCGTCGTATTTGTAGTATTTGCCGTGATGATTGTGCTTGTCTTTGATAAAAATCCATCCGCCGAAGTTCCAGCCGGCACCGACCGATGCTGAGAATGTGTGGCCCGTCTTAAAGTTCAAATCCAGTTCAGCGCCTTTGGAGTAGACCTCGAAGATGCCGTTCTTGTATCGACCGATTCCGCCATGCGCGCGCATTGGAAAGCGGTAAGGGCGGCCAAATGTTGCCCACATGAGCGACGTCGACCAATATTTGTTGAAGAAATACTCAATGGAGACGTTGATCGGGAAGATCGCATTGATCTGCCAGTTCTTTGAAGCTCTCCAGTCGATGCCTACAATAGGAAGGATATATCCGTTTTCAACGCCGACATAGCCGGCCCAGCCGACATGCAGGCCGATAGTTTTCGTGTATTGGTATCTTCCCCACATCAGGCCATAGTAAACGCCCGATTGCCCGAAGTCCCAGGTTTGCGCATCGACGGAGGTTGCGGCGGAAAGGATCCAACGCCAGTCTTTCAGGGAGGTCGACACCCAGCCGACGGAAGCGCTTGCAAAGTGGTAATCGTCTTCTGTAAAACGGGGATTTTTCGGCCAGTCGAACTCCAGAAAAGAGTAGCCGACTTTCCAGCTTAGGGAATTATGGGGAGTCAAATAATGGGAGTAGTAGAGAAACGCATGGGCGTCTTCATAATGGACTTTAGAGTGCCTGACCGAATGGGTGCGGAATTCAGCTGGCGTGACATCGCGGAACTCTCCTTCGAAGTGCACAGGATGGCTCTTATTGACAAAGCTGTAATCGGTCACGAGCTCAAATGAAGAAGCAAGAACGAAAATCGGCAAGGCATATCGCAATTTCACAGGTCTAACTCCATTTATTTTCTACAAAATCGCTAGTATGAAAGAAAATTAAATTAATCTCGACGGGATTTTTTTGTCGATGGGATTTTACAGGAGAAAAGGAGCTGACGATCTTTTATTCTGGCATTTTCAGAGTTGTGAAGCAGGCTATTTGCACGAACCTAACTTGAACCAATTCCTATTCCTGTTAATCAAGAAAAAAGCGGCAGCGCCGGTTTTTCGCCGCCGAGCATGCGGAGGATCTCCGCTTCCCGTTCCTTTTTGCTTAACGCTTGTATGGTGGTAATCGTGCGGCCGTTTGATTGGATCTTTTGGACGTTGAAATGGTGGTCCGCTTTTGCGGCCACTTGGGGAAAATGGGTGATGCAGATCACTTGGCGGTGCTTGCCAAGCTTTTTTAATTGTTCGCCGATCACGCTTGCCGTTTTGCCGCCGACATTGGCATCGATCTCATCAAAAATAAGGGTCGGGGTTTGATTTTTTTCACAGAGCGTTGTCTTGATCGCAAACAAAAGGCGGGAGAGCTCTCCGCCGCTCGAGTGTTCTTTGACGAGGACAGATTGTTCGCCGACGTTGGCGCGCATCCAAAATAGGACGGAGTCATCTCCCGATTGCGTCCGCGCTGAGGGTTGGACGGAGATCGTGATTTCGGCGCCTTGCATGTTCAAGGACTGGAGGCTTTCAGTCAGCGATGCGGCAAGGAGCTTCGCAGCAGCTTTTCTGCTTTGGGTCAACTCGTTTGCTAATTGTCCTGTTACTTGTTCATATTGTGCGATCTTGGCGCGTACTGCATCGATCTCGTCGGAGAGATTTTCCAGTTGGTTCAGTTTCTGCTGGGCAGTTTGTTGGAATTGGTGGATCTCTTCGATGTTGGATCCGTATTTGCGCTTCAGCGTATCGATCGCTGCAAGCCGCTCTTCGAGGTAGGCAAAGCGTTTGGGGTCCTTATCAAGCTTTTCTGCGTAGTTTTGCAGTTCGTTAAATGCTTCTGTCGCTGCAATCGATGCTTCGTGAAGAAGGTTTGCCGGAGGCGTAAGGCGGGAATCGTAAGAGGCAAGGGAGTCGCAAGACTTATAGAAGCGGTTCAAATGGGGAAGGAAATTGGACAGAGTTTGAGTGACGGGACCGATCTTTTCGAGAATTTCTTGGGCATGGGCAAGGCGCTTGTGCTCTTCGGTAATCTCTTCTTCTTCTCCGCTCTTGAGTTTAACGGTAGCGATCTCTTCCAGCTGGCTGCGCAGACGCTCTTCTTCTTTGCCTCTTTGAGATTCTTGAGAAATGAGGGTGTTCAGTTTTGCTCTTAGGTTCTTTTCTTCCTCATAGGCTTGTTGGAACTTGGTCAAGAGAGGAGCGATTTCGGCAAACTGGTCCACTACCATTCTCTGCGATTCGGCGGAGGTCAGGGTGTGGTAGGCGTGCTGGCCGACAAGTTCAAGCAGGGTGGCCCCGATTTTTTGCAGAACGGGAAGGGGCGTCAATTGCCCATTGACAAACGCGCGGTTTTTTCCTTCCCGAGTTATTTCGCGGCGGATGATCAGCTCTTCATTAGGGCTGTAGGAGATGCCGGCATCGCTTAAGATCTTGTGGGTTTCAGAAAGACTTGAGATGTCAAAGGCGGCTTCAACGTAAGCCTTCTCTTCTCCTTTTCGGATCATCGTGCTGTCCGCTCTGGCCCCAAGAGCTAAGTCGAGCGCTTCGATCAGGGCTGTTTTTCCAGCGCCGGTCTCGCCGGTAAGGGCGGTGAACTGGGGAAGAAGATCAAGGGCGCACGAATCGACGAGTACGAGGTTTTTTAAGCTTAGATGGTTAATCATTGAGGACTTCGCCTGCTGTTTTAAAGTGCATTTTAGCGACGGTGCTTAAAACCGACTCTCCATATTTGGCGACCAATTTTTTGCCGATCGCGATCACTTGCGCAGAGGCCCCTTTGGGAAGTTCGATCCCTACTTCAGCGCCGAGCTGATCGATCCCTTCGACAAAGGCAGCCCTTGCGAGGATCGACGCGGCTGCAACAACTGGATCTGATTCCGCCTTGTGGCGCTGTGTCAGTTCGACCTGGATATTTTTGTGCTTAAGGGCGGAGAGGACCACATCTTCGCTTGCAAATTGGTCGATAATGACATTTGTGCATTGCGTGCGGGTATGCAGTTCGGAAATGGCTGTCGCATGGCCCCATGCGAGCAGACGGTTTAGGTTATGGAAGTTCGCATAGAGCTCGTTGTAGCGTTTCGGATTAATCCGGATAATTGAGTGGGGGCAAATTTTTTTAATTTTTTGGCTGAGGACCAAGATGGCCTTATCGGTCATTTTCTTGCTGTCCTTCACGCCGATCTTCAGCAACTCTTTAATATGGTCCTCGGTGGCAAAGACGCCCGCGATGCACAGGGGGCCGAAGAAGTCTCCTTTTCCAGCTTCATCGACGCCGATGCGGGTTTTGAGGTCGACCTGCGTCTCTGGATAGGAGAAGGCGACCGACTGCAAGATCTCCGGCTCGATGTAAAATTGGATAAATTCTTCTTTGTCTTTTCCTTGGACGGTGAGCTTTCCCGAAGTGTACAACGTGCAGGAAACTCCCTTTTTCTGGGCAGAAAACAGGGTATAGGCGGGATGGGTGATCTCAAAGCCTTGGTTCGTTAACTCTTGCTGCATCTTATCGGAAAGCCCGACATCGATCGTCGCTACAAAGCAGGGGTCGGATGTGTTTTTTTTGGCTGTCATGAATTTTTTTTAATTGCGTATTAATCCTTTCTCCTACAAAAGGGGAGTTTTGTAAGAGGTTCCGCTCACGTATCTAGTCGATGGATCGACTGAGGGGTGGACGGAATGGATATGGTTTCATTTTTACATTGATTTCGAAAAAAAACAAGATAACATAGATTCTATTGATCCCGTAAAAGAAAATCTGGCCCTTCAGGGCTTAAGATCATTTCGTCGTTTAGGGCAGGGATCACTGCAATTGTTTTGGAGGACTATGAGTGAAGAACTAAAGCGCGTAGGCGCCCTGTTCAAATCTAAAAGAAAAGAATTGAACTTGACGCTCAAAGAAGTTGAGAATTCTACTTCTATCCGCTCTTCCTATTTAGAAGCGATCGAAGATGGACGGATCCAACAGTTCATCTCGGGAGTTTATGCCCTTGGATTTATGAAGCAATATGCCAATTTCCTCGGCATTGACATGGACGCGATGGTCCGTGAAAACCCCCAAGTCTTCCGCATGCCGGCGGAAAAGCATGAATTTTCCTATGGGATTGGCACTTTGGAAGTGCGCGGCAGCATGGGCGGCGGCGTGAAATGGCTTCCCAACTTGCTATGGGCTGGAGCTGCGGCTCTTGTCTTAGTCGTCGCTTGGTATTTGGCTAAATTTTTAGGGGTTATTTAATTGCTGTAAGATATGTCTTTACCTCCCCATACAAATCGGCTTATTCACGAAAAATCTCCCTATCTGCTCCAGCATGCCCATAATCCTGTCGATTGGTATCCATGGGGAAAAGAAGCGTTTGAACTGGCCAAAAAGGAAGACAAGCCGATTTTTCTATCGATCGGTTATGCGACGTGCCATTGGTGCCACGTCATGGAAAAGGAATCTTTTGAAAATCCGGAAATCGCTAAGTTGATGAACGATTCCTTCATCAATATCAAAGTAGACAGGGAAGAGCTTCCTGAGATCGATAGCATCTACATGGAATTTGCCCAAGCGCTGATGGCTTCGGCCGGAGGCTGGCCGCTCAATCTCATTTTAACTCCAGATCTCAAACCTTTCTTTGCCGTGACTTATCTCCCTCCTGTGAACCGGAAGGGGCTTATTGGAATGCAGCAGTTCATCCAGCACATCAATCAGATGTGGCAAAGCGAAGAGAGGAAACAGCTCGTCGATCAAGCTGACAAGATTGTTGAAATTTTTGAAAAGTCGGCCCTTTCTTCGGGCGATGCCCTGCCTGTGCAGGGTATTATTTCCGCCGCTGCGGAAGTGCTGTTTGAAATGGTCGATCCGATCTATGGCGGGCTGAAAGGGGAGCCGAAGTTTCCGATGGGCTATCAGTCCCTTTTCTTGCTCGAGCATGCCAGGGAGAAGTCGGACAGCCGAGCGATGTTCTGCGTCGAACTGACATTGGACCGGATGCACCAAGGCGGGATCTTCGATCAGCTCGGCGGTGGATTTTCCCGCTATTCCGTGGACGAACGCTGGGTCGTTCCCCACTTTGAAAAAATGCTCTACGATAATGCTATTTTAGCTGAGACCTATCTCGAGGCCTACCAATTTTCCAAGAAAAAAAACTATGCTAGGGCGGCAAGCCAGACGTTGGACTATCTGATCCGGGAAATGATGCACCCGGACGGAGGATTTTACTCTGCCGAAGACGCGGACACGGAAGGCCATGAAGGGATGTATTATACGTGGACCCCATTTGAGGTCCGTGAGATCCTTTCCAACGAAGAGGCCGAGGTGTTCTGCCAATACTACAGCGTCAGGGGCGACGGCAACTTCGAGGGGAGGAATGTCCTGCACGTCTCTACCCCGCTCGAAGAGTTTGCCGAAGGGATCGGAATGCCGGAAGATGAAGTAGAGGCTATTTTAGAGAAGAGCCGGACGCAGCTGTTAAAGAGGCGCGGATTTAGGACCCGACCTTTTAAAGACGACAAAGTCCTTTGCTCTTGGAACGGCCTTGTTATTGACGCGATGGCCAAGGGCGGCAGCATTTTAGGGAAAGAGACCTACACGGAAGCTGCTCTTAAAACAGCCGAGTTCCTTTATGCTCAACTATATAAGGATGGCCGTTTAAAGCGAAGGTGGCGTGAGAACGAGGCCCGCTTTGACGGCGGAATCGATGATTACGCTTTCCTGATCAAAGGGCTCATCACCTTATTCGAGTTGGACCTCGGAACAAAATGGCTCAAATGGGCCCTTGATTTGACCGATGTCCTCACAAAAGAATTCAAGGTCGAAGAGGGAGCGTTTTATTTTAATGTCTCCGATCCGACCTTGCTGATCCGCAGATGCGAATTTTATGATGGGGCCGAACCTTCCGGAAATGCTGTGCATTGCGAAAATTTACTCCGCCTGTTCCAGCTAACAGGGGATTCTAACTACCTTTCACAAGCGGAAGATATCTTGAAGGCTGCCAAAACCTATATTGAAAGCTATCCGCCGGGAGCATGCTATCACTTAAAGGCTCTGCAGCGTTACTATCAGGTCAAAGCGCCGTTAGTTGTCATTGCGCTTGATGAAGAGAAGTCCTTAGCTAAAGAGATTAAAGAACGCTTAGCGGTCCATTTCAATCCTCACATGCTTGTCGTGTGGAAAAAGGCGAATGATACGTTATTGGATGCCCTAGCTCCTTCTTTAGTTGATAAAAAAATGATCGATGGCCAGACTGCAGTTTACATCTGCAGGCAGGATCACTGTGAAGCTCCATTGCTTGCCAAAGAGGAAATCTTTAAGGCGATCGAATCTTTGTAAATTTCGGAGGATGCCATGACGCAGCGTATGATATTAGGAGACTACACCCTGGTTAAGCAGCTTGGGGTGGGTTCGATGGGAACGGCATACCTTGCTGAACATCGGCTCATGAAACAGCCATGCCTTGTCAAAGTGCTTCCTCAAGAACTTTCATCAGACGCCAACTTCATCCATCGCTTTGAAAATGAAGTGCTGGCTCTTTCGAGCCTTGACCATCCCCACATCGTCAAAATCCATAACGTTTCGTGCGCAGAGGGACAGTACTTCCTCGTGACCGATTGCATCGTCAACACGGACGGGGATCCCTGCAACCTCTCCCAGTACCTCTCTAAGCGCAAATATAAGCTTTCTGAAGAAGAGATCGTTCGGATCTCCAGGCAAATCGCATCGGCTTTAGATTATGCCCACCAAAGAAAAATGGGGGTCGAGCCATTTGCCCACGGCACGCTTAAGCTCAACAATATCCTGCTCCGCTCTTCCAAAGAGGGACTGCACTTGTATTTAAGCGATTTCGGGCTCTCGCGGATCATCGGCCCCGGCGCAGTGCTCAGCCGCACTTACAAAGCTGCGGCCGATCAGCTCGCGACCAACATCGGCTTTACTTGGAACAAGCGGGGGGAAGAGAAATACACGACAGGAAAAATCGATACGAACGCGATGACGGTTCTTCACGAGTCCTTTTTGCAGAATTTCGCCTTTTTGGCCCCGGAGCAAAAATATCTTTCCCAGCCGCGTCCCAACCCGGCAAAGGCTGATATTTACGCATTTGGCACATTGATCTATTACCTTTTGAAGCACGAGATGCCGGAAGGCTTTTACGAGCTGCCCAAGAAAAGCGGAGATCAAAAATGGCATTGGGATGTCCTGCTCGCGCGCTGTCTGCACCATGATCCCGCTTTAAGGCCGGAATTGCTCTCGCCGCTTATCGAAGAGCTGGTCAATACCGTCGTCTCGCCTGCCGCTAAAGAGCAGCTTCAGAAGCTCAAAGAGATTGCTGAACATGAAACTGAGCCTGCGGCGGTGGCTTCAGAAGCTCCGAAAGAAACTGTCTCTGCCGAGCAAGCCGCTCCCGGACTAAAACCTGTCCTCAAGCCGCAGGAGGTCGTCCGTCCATCCTTTGATGTCGATCCGGGCGAGATTTTCCAAAAAGAGCTGCTTGTCGGACGCTATCAGCCTAAAGTCGAAGAGGAAAAATGCGTTGAGCCGATGATGACCGAAATGGTCATTATCCCCGGCGGCACCTATTACCGAGGCAGCAACCATGGGGCCCGCGACGAAATGCCGCGCCACGCCGTCAACATGGACGCCTTCGCGATCGATGTCCATCCTGTGACCAATGAGCAGTTTGTCCGGTTCCTTGAAGTGATGGGCGGAGAAAAGGACGTCAAT
The DNA here is from genome assembly GCA_018239665.1 of Verrucomicrobiota bacterium. Taxonomy (GTDB): domain Bacteria; phylum Chlamydiota; class Chlamydiia; order Chlamydiales; family Rhabdochlamydiaceae; genus Acherontichlamydia. Next base: position 15,975 of record JAFEGV010000041.1, read on the forward strand.
AACAACGACATCATCCGCTTGCGCGATTCCCGCATTAAGCGGAGCGCCGGCAAGATCAGTATCGAATCGGGCTATGCCAAGCACCCGGTCGTGGGTGTGACATGGTATGGGGCAACCGCTTACGCCAAATGGATCGGCAAACGGCTGCCGACGGAGGCCGAATGGGAGATTGCCGCTTACGGCGGACGGGAAGATAACATGTTCCCGACAGGCAGCGATATCGAGCGCTCTCAGGCCAATTTCTTTAGTTCCGACACGACGACCGTCGCAAGCTATCCTCCCAATGGCTACGACCTCTACGATATGGCAGGCAACGTCTACGAGTGGTGCCAGGACTGGTATGATTACCACTATTATGACATCTCTGTCCAAGAGCCTGATCATCCGAAAGGCCCTTTGCAAGGGGTTTACCGCATTCTTCGGGGCGGCTGTTGGAAGAGCTTGAAAGAGGACTTGCGCTGCGCCCACCGCCACCGCAATAACCCAGGCATCATGAACGGGACCTACGGTTTCCGCTGCGCTGCCGATGTCGCAGAATAAGGTATACGCAAATGAATTCAAAAGTTGGGAATTTGGCAAAGCCAACGCCGCAGATTTGGGGCAGCGAAGTGGCGACGAAGCAGCTCAACTTGAATAAGTTGGGCGATGCAGTCGGCTCCAAATATGCGGATGTTTGGCGCAGCCAAAAACCAACTTTTGAGTTCATTTGTGTATAATATGAAGTCAAAAGCCGTTCTCTTTGTTTGCATGGGCAACATCTGCAGATCTCCCGCTTTGGCAGCTGTCCTTCAGAAGCTAGCAGTTGAGAAGGGGGTTGCAGACCAGCTTTTCATCGACAGCTCAGGCCTCACTACTTACTACATCGGCAAACAGGCCGATCATCGGATCCGCGCCGCCGCTGAAAAAAAAGAGGTTGCGATCGACCACATCGCCCAGCTTTTTGAGCCGATCGATTTTCAAAAATTTGATTATATCTTTGCCGTCAACCACGAGGTCAAAGACTTGCTTCTGGAACTTGCCTCCGACGCGGAAAAAACAAAAATTTATCTTGCCACCCACTATGGCAAACAGCATAAGGACGAAGAGATCCCCGATCCCTTCTACCTTGGTCCCCATGCATTTGACAGTGTCATGGAGATGGCCTTTGACGCCTGCCAGGGCATCCTGAACAAACTTTTCCATTGAGAAGAAATTTCGAGTTTTGCAATTCCCTCTTGATTCAACCCGTTTCGATCTGTAAAATTCCCGCTTTTAACTAAAGGAGAACCTCATGAAACTGCTGCTGTCCAAACCTCGAGGATTTTGCGCCGGAGTCGAACGAGCGATCGATACGGTCGAACGCGCGCTACAGCTATGGGGAGCTCCCATTTACGTTAAACATGAGATCGTCCACAACAAGCATGTCGTCGAAGGATTAAAGCAAAAGGGCGCCATTTTCATCGAAGATCTTAACGAAGTGCCTGTCGGCGCTCGCCTCATCTATTCGGCCCATGGCGTATCTCCTGCGGTCCGCGACCAGGCCAAGGCGCGCAATCTGATCGAGATCGATGCGACCTGCGGCCTTGTGACCAAAGTCCACTCGGCGGTGAAGCGCTATGCGCAAAAGGGATACCAGATCATTCTGATCGGCCACAAAAAGCACGTTGAGATCATCGGAACGGCAGGAGAGGCTCCCGATGTGACCACAATTGTCGAGTCGGTAAGCGATGTTGAAGCCCTTCAATTCCCTCAAGATCAAAAACTCTTCTATACGACCCAAACGACGTTGAGCTTGGACGACGTCAAAGAGATCACGGAAGCGCTGATCGCAAAATATCCTCATATCGAGACCCTTCCGAGCTCATCGATCTGCTATGCGACGACCAACCGTCAGATGGCCCTCCGCTCGATTACCGATGAGGCAGACCTCGTCCTCGTCGTCGGCGATCCGCGCAGCTCGAACTCCAACCGTTTGCGCGAAGTGGCCGATGTCCGCGGCGTTCCTTCCTATCTGATCAACGATGAGCAGGAAATTCTTCCCGAATGGCTCAAAGACGTCGAAGTGATCGGTTTGACTGCCGGCGCGTCGACCCCTGAGCATGTGGTGCAGCGGTGCATCCAGCGTCTCCGTTCCCTCGGCGTAACGGCAGTGGAAGACGTCGTGTTCACGGAAGAAGACGTGGTGTTCCAGCTTCCTAAGCAAGTGCTTGTCGAAGCTTAGAAGCTGTACTAAAACCATGCTATCGGTGTTTGGATCCTTTTCGCGATCTTTTGCATCAGTCTCCTCACCCATGTTGGTAAACATGAGTTCGTCGCCTGAACGCCAAGCTTGCAAATGCTCATCGAAAAAGCTCTCAAACCCCTATAAG
>JAFEGV010000042.1 GCA_018239665.1 Verrucomicrobiota bacterium
TCCACGCTGTCAGCATTCAATCTGAACCAAGATCAAATTCTCAAAGAAAAATCTTTGACAATTTGCTTTAAAAAAAAATTTTCAAGGCAAATAAGATGATATTCTCACCTTATCCGCACAAGCTTTACTTCGCTTGCACGTCACTTCTCTTCCACTGTCAAAACATCTTTGCAAGGTCTTCAGCCTTTGCTTTTCCTTTCGCTTTCACCGTTCATTCAGTTATTCTCAAAAGGAAGTCAAGAACATACAAAATATGCGCAATTTTCCGCAAATGCTATTTCAAATTTTCCTGTTTTTTTCAGCTCGTTTTCTTTCATTTTCCCAATGGAAAATCAAAAAACGCCATTTTTTTTGCGGGTTCTTTTTTTTGCGACAGATTTACGATATTTTTCAGGCTTCAGAGGGAGTTGCAAAACTGCTTGGCCCGAAAAAATTGCTGATTTTGAACCTGTTTGTGAGTGGCTGCGTAGCTGACACGTGCCATTCGACGAGACTGACCCCTAACGGGTCGGGTGAGGAGAACGGGCGCAAACAGGCTTAAAAGCGCGATTTTAACGGGTAAATGAGTTTTGCAATTCCCTCTTCAAACGATGTATCGGTCCCAAGAACCGTACCTCTCGCGCACAACCCCGCGCGGAATTGATAAGCCTAAAGCAAGAAGCCCGACTAGGGCTGTGCTCCAGTTTGCTCCAGTGGCCGGATTGGCCCAGAAGATGGGGAATGCGATCAACAATATTCCAAATAAACTATTTACAAAACGAGCTATTCGATATACCTCCACCATCGCCACGACCGAAAAGGTGATCATGAACGGCCCGATGATGTACTCAACCGTCGCCAAAGTCCCTGTCATTGAAAAGAGGTAGGGGCTTAGCATGAGATATGCTCCTAGAACTGCGAGAAGGACCAGGTTCCAGCAGGGGTAAAAACCCCACGCCGTTTTATCTTTCTTTCGATTTCTGGGTTTGGCTGCATGGTTCTGACCAATGAGTTTCTTTCCTTTCCAAAGGACCTTCCAAAACGAGTCCCCTTGTTCCACAGCCTTCTTGATGAAGCTGATCGCTGCTATGATCTCAGAACCTGAAAGGAGGATCATCGTTAACATGCAGGCAGCTGCTGCCAGGCACCAACTGCACCACGCACCGACAGCGACAGGCTGCAAAATGATTAAAACGATGCTGACAAGGCCAACTGGAACTACAAGTATTCCAAAAGAGAAGACCAGCCATGGCATTGTATGCCATCGGCGCGATCCGCCATGCCAGCCTAACAAGAACTCCATCGTGTACACGAAGGCTCCAAGCCCTGCATCGGAAACGGGAAAATCATTGGCGATCTTCGATGTGATCACCCGCAGAGATCCATTGCCGAAGATGGGGTCCCACATCTCATTGATGTAGCCCAGCTGATATGAGGCCAAGTACCGTGAAAATGTCCAGCAAAGCATGGCAAGCCCCACTGTCAGGATACGAGGAAGCCAGCTTGAGGGATTGTAAGACCAACCGTCAGGAATCCCCGTTCCCGATTCGCTCTCGGACAGCCGGTTGCTGATCAAGTAAAATGAAAAAGCGATCAGAATGACTCCGATCAGGGTATCATTGAGGTAATTCAACGAGGTTGGCGCCCAAAAGACAAGAGGGGCTAACTGCAGCCAAACACCCACGACTGCAATTGACCAGCCAGACCAGACGCGGCGAGGAGCTAAAGACAGCACTCCGAGAACAATAAGAAGAATTCCCGACAATATATCGCTGTAGAGCAGCGCTTTGCTTTTAAATTCAAATGTCAGCGGAATGGCAATCAGCCAAAATCCGATGGCAACGCTTAAGAGGGCAACTCTCTTTTTTTTCTCATCCATCGTGATTACTTGTGCAGCCGATTTTCATCATACCAAGTCGTTGGATCTTTATGAAGTTCCCTAGCCCAATGGGGAATGGTATCTTCAAGCTTGTGTTTAGGCTCCCATCCCAAAAACTTCCTTGCCCTTGTGATATCAAGGCAATAATGGTCGTCTGCAAAATCGATCATCCAAGGTTTAATGAATGACTTTTTGACAAATGGCAGATGCTCTTGAAACCAAGCGCCTATTTTAGCAAGGCGCTTAGGGATGCTCCAAGTCTTCCATTCCCTTCTGTGAATGACCCTTTGCATCTCGCGTTGGATCGCTTCATAACTCATCGTTGTCGGCTCTCCGATGAGCAGCGTGAGCTCGGAGGGAAGGGTTTTCCGTTTTTCCACGCAGAGCCAAAGCGCATCGATAAGGTCATCCATATGCACAAAGGAAGCTCCATGCGATGTATCTCCGGCAAAGAGATGTCCTTCCATCTGATTTTCGTAGATCCTTTGCATTTGGTTCGAAAGAGGGATGGAATGGCAATCATCGTCATAGACCCCGGCTATCCGCAAAATGACGCTCGGGATATTCCCCTTCTCTTTGTGGATAAGCTCTTCTGTCTGCACTTTTGAAAGGGGGTATCCCCATGCAGTCGATAATGGAGAGTCCTCCGTAATCCTTTGCCCGACAGCGCAAGGTTGATGGGCTAGCATTGAACTGGAAAAGATGAACTGCTCGACATCAAACCGCTGAAGCTCTTTTAACAATCTTTGGGTCCCTTTGACCGTGATGCGGTCGTATTGAGAACTCCACCTGCTGTTGAAACTATAATAGGCCGCTAGATGGATGAACGACGCAATCCTGCCGCCATAGTTCTTCATCACGTAGTCCATGGCCTCTTTAACGCTTTCATCGGATCCCATGTCCATTAGAACAAATTCGACATCTGGAAGATGCCCTGTCAACATCACGTCAAAGCCCACAATCTTATATTTCGAAGCGAACCTCTCTGTAGCTTTAAAACCTATCCTCCCACTGCATCCGGTGATCAGGACTACCTCTCTTTGCTCTCCCATATGACCTCGTTTGATTCAAATTTTCACTTTACATCATTTTCTTAATTTTGCAAGCAATAAGGATCAAATAATTTTTGTGCTTTTTCTGGACTATGGAGAGAAAAAAAACTACACTCTCGAGAATGGAGGCAACAGCGTGGAAAAGCAGCGTTTATTTTTTGGCGTGCAAGTCGAAGCGCCGTGGCCTCAGCAACTGCCCAAAGGGAGGATTCTTTCTGAAGAGGTGCGGCATATCACAGTCGCATTTTTAGGAAATGGCGAATTTGCCAATCTGCATAGCCAGCTTTCAACCATCCCTTTGCCCTCTTTCAAGATCGGAGTCGCTGCGATCGCAGACGCCCTCGTTTTTCTCCCCCCTCAAACTCCAAGGGTCGTAGCTGCGTCCGTCCAGTGGCTCAACGGATTTAATTCGCTACTAGATTGGCAAAAACAATTGGTTCAGTGGCTTTTATCGTTAGGCTACCCCATGGACAAGCGCCCTTTTTTTCCTCATATTACCCTAGCTCGAGCGCCTTTTGACCCGCAGGCTTGGAAAGAAGCATTTCACCCGCTCCCCTTCTTTGCCAAAGCCCTCCATCTCTATGAGAGCCTGGGCAATCTTCAGTACAAGCCCATTTGGAGCTATCCATTGACTCCCCCCTTTGAGGAATTAGACCACACGGCCGACATTGCATTCCTCGTTCGAGGCTCCAGCATGGAAGAGCTCCACCTTAACGCACAGATTGCCATGAGCTTTAAGCACCCTGCGCTCATCCGCTACTTTGCAAGAACGCTGTGCGATAGCCTCGATGAGATCATTATCGATCTTAACCGGATGATCACCGAGATCGACAGCGCCGAAGGTTCCCCTTTCAAGGCTGTCAGCTTTCACGGCCAGGTGAAACAGACCTCTGAACAAATTTTGACCTGGGAGATGATCATCGATGTCTAAGCACAACTTAAAAAAAATCGGCCCCTGCACCTTCCTTTTGCCGCAAGAAGGAGGAATGAAGGTTCCCGGCCTGATCATTGCCTCGGAACAGCTCATCGAAGATATCGACATCGAAAAACCTTTGGAGCAGGTGCGCAACGTTGCATTTCTTCCCGGGATCGTCGGCTATAGCATTGCGATGCCTGACATCCATTGGGGATACGGCTTCCCTATCGGAGGCGTTGCAGCGATGGACGCTGAAACCGGAGTGATCAGCCCAGGCGGCGTAGGCTATGATATCAACTGCGGAGTACGCCTTGCGATTGTCCCTGAACCTTTTTCCTCAATCACTGATCATGCGAAACAAGACCTCATCCAGCGGGTATTTCAATTTGTCCCTTCCGGCGTTGGGCGGGGGCATCGCGGCGGCCAAAATTTGGGCGAAGGCGATTACAACCAATTGCTCAAAATGGGCGCTCGCTGGTCTGTTGAAAAAGGCTTTGGATTTGCCGCAGACCTCGACCACACGGAGAGCAATGGAAGGATCGAGGGCGCTGACCCCAAAGCGATCTCTTCCGATGCCAAATTGCGCGGCAGAGATCAGCTCGGCAGCATCGGATCGGGCAACCATTTCGTCGAAATTGGAGAAGTGCAAAAAATTTATCTTCCGGCAATCGCAGAAAGCTGGGGCGTCAAAGAAGGGCTGACCTATGTCCTCATCCACTCCGGCTCGCGAGGTTTCGGCCATCAAGTCTGTCAAGATGCCTTAAATAGCTTTGTCCGCCAGGGATATGCCGAAGGACTTCCCGATAAGCAATTGGTCGCAGCTCCGATCAACAGCCCTGCAGGCCAGCAATATTTCAGCGCGATGGCCGCCGCCGCTAACTTCGCATTCAATAACCGGCAGCAAATTTTGCATGAGGTCAGACAGGCATTTGCCCAGGTCCTGCATATTAAACCTGAAGAGATCCGCCTGATCTACGATGTCTGTCATAATATCGCAAAGTTTGAAACGCATCTCATCGATGGTAAAGGAAGGAGGCTATGCATCCACCGCAAAGGAGCTACGCGCGCTTATGGCCCGGGCGCAGAAGAACTCTCCCCTCTTTTTCAAAAAACGGGGCAGCCGGTCCTTGTCCCCGGCGATATGGCCAGGGCATCCCACCTTATGGTGGGCTTAGGCAATCCCTTGACCTGGTGCAGTTCCTGCCATGGAGCCGGGCGCGCAAGAAGCCGCGTTAAATCGATGGACGCATGGAAAGGTAGAGATATGATCCACCACATGGCCAGCCAAGGGGTCACGGTCCTTGCCACCTCTAAACGAACAATCGCTGAAGAGATGCCCGATGCCTACAAAGATGTGGATGAAGTGGTCCAAGCTGTCCAAGAAGCCGGTCTTGCCAATATGGTCGCCCGATTAAAACCTCATCTTGTCATAAAAGGCTGAAAGCTGGTAAGTGAAAAGAAAAAGGAAATCCTATGCGCAAGCTCATTTATTCGTCTTTATTTTGCCTTACAAGCCTGTGTTTTGCACAGGAAAAATCACAGCAGCCAACAGGCGAGGTCGCCCTCCAGCGTTTAATGGCTGGCAACAGCCGGTTCACTTCAGGCCAGAGCATTCATAAAAATTTAGGCTTGGAAGGACTTTCCGAATTAAAAGAAGGCCAGGAACCTTTTGCAGTCATCATCGGCTGCTCCGATTCGCGCGTTCCGCCTGAGATTGTTTTCGATCAAGGCCTTGGGGATATTTTTGTCGTCCGTGACGCTGGTAATGTCATCGGCCCTATCGAGCTCGACTCAGTTGAATTTGCAGTGGACAAACTTCACTGCCCTCTCGTCATCGTCTTAGGACATGAGAACTGCGGAGCTGTCAAAGCCACCCTGCTCGGCCAAGAGAATGTACCCGAGCTGGACAACATCTATCCTTTAATTGCTCCTGCGCTTAAGAAGTGCCAGGCCCAAAAAGGGGATATTTTGATGAATGCGATCAAATGCAACGTCAAGGAAGGGGTCAGGTATCTGAAATCGACGCCCTTGATAGCCAAACACATTGCTGCCAATGGATTGAAAGTTGTCGGCGGCTACTATGATTTTGATCATGGGAAAGTGACGATCATTCCTGAATAAAGACTAATCTTTGTTCCAAGGCTTTTTTCTAAGTAAGTTCGCTTAAATATTTATAATGAGGTTCAAGGGGATTTTCGATGATATTTTACAGCAAACGACGAAGACAATGTGCAGGCACATGGCTGAGGAGATTGATGTGAAAGATCGCGAAAAGAACTTGAAAATTATTATAAATATTTAAGCGAACTTACTTATCTAAAAAGGCTCTTTCTCCTTCGTCGACGCGGTTCAGGTTGCCCCGCCCAAGTTCAACAAGATAATTCGCCCCTGCGGTCATGATCGTGATGCTCCACGTCTTTGCAACCATACCCCGCGCCAACCCTTGGAATCCCTGATGGGTGAGAATGTGCCTGAAAGCTGCCAGGTAACTTGAGCTTTTTGTCCGATGCGCATGCTCTCTGACATCGGGATGAAGCTGCAGCACATTTTTCACCCGCTCGGGAAGATAGACGGCAGCAGTGGTCAACGCGCCCTGGATTGGAGATTTCGCAATCGCTCCCTCGAGCGAGTGGGGGTCTATCGGGGTCGCTTCCATACAGCGATTGGCCGCTAACTCCGAATAGGAGAACATCCATACGGTTGCAGCTTGCCGCAGCCCGTTGGCAAGGGAGCCTGCATACAAGTGCCCGAGTAACGATTGTCCGGGCCTCAAAGACTCTCTCACCCCTTTTCCTGATTGCCACATCGTCCGCAGCGTATCAAAAGGATTGATCGCAGCCTCTCCTCCTCCCCAAAGCAAAGAAACGACAATGGCAGTTTTCAGGGTCGCATTGGCATCGTTTCTTGATCGGAAATAGTGTTCCAGATCAGGCTTGACGAACGTCAATACCCCCACTTTGATAAACAGGCGGGGAAACTCTTTCATTAAATGGCCGCTCATCCCAGTTAGAAAATGCATTGCAGAAGGAGGGCCTCTATGAACTTTGCCGCTATAAATCTTCCACAAGGCCTGTCTGGCTGTAAGATTGTCATGGCAGCAGACAACCGATAATAAATTGCAAGCATTGACAGGCACTGCCGACATCAACATGATCTGTCCGCCTTGAATACCGGCGTTCATCGCTTGGGAATAAAACGAGGTCTTCGTGGCCATATCTTCCCCTAACTTGAAAAAATTCGCCGAATAGTAATAATCGGACCATTTTTTGTTGAGAACATTCTAACCAAGCCTTCAAATAATCAAGGAGCTCTTATGCGATTTTTTCATTCACTTCTTTTCTGCGTCTGTTCCTTATTGCTATCTTCGCCGGTCCATGCATGGACATTTATCGATCGTGCCGGGAATCAGATCGAGTTGAATTGGATCGAACAGCAGGACTTAAGCCAAGAGGAACAAGTCTTTATCGATGCATTTTTAGAAGCTTACAAAGATTTTTCCATTGAACAACTCGGCATTTCAGATAAGTACACCTTTTTAAAGAGCGCATTTCAGGATGTTGTTGAAGATTATGAAAAAGGTGAAATCAACTTGCTATCAGCGAAATGGGATGGAAAAGTGATCGGGTTCGTCGGATTTAAAGACACAGAGCAAAACAATGAGGTCTATATCGCCCAGTTGGCCGTCGATCCCCGCTACTGGCAGCAGGGTTTAGGCAAAGAGCTTGTTTTCTCCATTTTTGACATCAAACAAGAGACGGAGCGCCTAGTCGTCATTCCGAGAAGGATCAACGAAGTTGCCAGGCAGTTCTATGCTCATTTGGGGTTCACCGTCTCTGAATACATGCACCCTGGCTATAACCCTCAAAAGTACATCGGATATGAGTGGAACAAGGCACATTGAAATCCAATCTAAATGCCCCTTATCTCAAAGAAGGGGCTTTCGAAAAATCAAGCTGACTGAAAATTTAGACCGCGGTCGAAGGTGCGGCTGAAGCGGGAACAGTTTCAGAGTGTGTCAGCGCTTTGAATTGCCTGCCTAGGGCAACAACGGAGAAGATCCACGCGATCAACACAGCAAACAGGATCACGGCGACATAGGGCGTTGAAAGAGCGACGCTGCCCAAAAGGATGATAAAGCCTTGATAGGCAAGCGAAGATCCCGATTTCCCAATTCCAGATCCAAGACCGTCGATGGCAGACTTTCCTTTTAATTTGGACTCGGGGCTAAGCGGCAAAAAGGCGAGCTCTTTGGTGGCGTCGAAGACGGAATACTTGCATGCCTTGCTCATGCAGTTTTGGATCGAACCGCAATAAACAGTCATCGCAAATGGGGTCATTCCAAACAAGGTGGACGAAACGGCAAAAAGTGCGTCCCCAGTGAACATGAAGGAAAAGAAACCGATCGCAAGGGTTGTCATGATTGCAGGAGTAAGGATCGCTGTGAAGGTCCACCCAAGGCGAGTTACCATGAGCGAGAACAAAACGCCGCCGATCGTTGCCAGAATGCCGATGCCGACGGTGATCTTGTTCATATGCTCGAGCATGTCGTTAGGATCTGCAAAAAATCTCTTCAACTGTTCTTTCCACAGGACATCGGTCAAATTGATCGAGATATTGTACCCAAGGACAATAATGGCCAGCGGCACAAGGTATTTGGAACGAGCGATGTACTTGATGCTTTCTCGAAGGGAAAGGCGAACTTTATCTTTAGGCTTCTCTTCCTCGCAATGCTCAATGTCGACTTTTTCCTCGGGCAGGACCTTCCGGCAGATCCAATAGTAAAGGCCCATTGCGCTTACGCCCAAAACGGTAACTAGTAGGATCAATTGACAAATGGTTTGAGACCAGTGATCAGCAGTAGATGATGAGAGGAAAGGGAGAGAAATTCCTTGAGAAAACGTGATTGCAAGGGTTCCTCCAAGGATCGGGGCCACATTAGATCCAATGTTCAAAAGACCATAGGTCCTCTTGGCTTCCCCTACCTTGGTCACGTCATTGGCAAATCCCCAATACAGGACCGCAAGGACAAGAACTGCCCATAGCTCGGAAATGATGTAGAACGAGGTAAAGGACCAATTTCGGATCAAGGCGATCATTCCCTTAAATCCCTTTGGGAGGACCGAGCCTAGTAGATCTCCTATGCTGTCCAGGTGAAGCTTGTCGCTGTTGGGATACAAAACAAACGCAAAAAGGAGGAAATAGGCCAAAAAACAAGAGATCAAAATATAGAATACAGTCTCTTTTTTGAACCAGCGCCTCAGACGTGTATAAAACCAAGTTGAAATGAACGCAGCAGGAAGCATCCCCCATACCTTGATAAAAGGGATGACCTCAGCGCCTGAGTTCTTTGCCGTTAAGATGATGGTGTCTTTCAGATTGCGCAAAACGCTGTAGCAGACGCAAAGCAGAAATAGTAAAACAAGCATCGAAACGACCTTCTTGACCTCGGAACGATGCACGGGCCAGAACAGGGATCTAAAAATACCAAATTGATGCTCGTTTTTCTGCGTCATATCCTTTTACACAAATGCCCTATTATATAGGGCAATCGAGGATTTATTCCAAGCGCTTTTTTTTAGTAAATTTTCCTTTAACAACGACAAGTAATATCTTTATCTCTGCCGATTGATTCTAAATCGACGAAAGCAATTCGACATTCCACTCAGCCCCGCTCAAAATAAAATTGATGAAATAAGTAGAAAAAAAAGAAGCATATCTTCTATGTCATAACAAATAATGACCTAAAGCCATTTTATCGGGTCATTGCAGAATCTAGGAGAAGCCATGTCTTCACAGACCTCTAACCTGAAAAAAATACAAAGATGGGTACGCCACATCATCGTTCCCTTCTTGCTTATTACATGCTGCCCTCCAATCGTTATGCTGGTTTGGTACACAAACGTCCATTTGGACGGCTCCATCCACAATTTACTGTCCCTGTTCTCACAAGATGGAATCTTTCAAACGATCTACACGATTTGGGCTCCCCTCTTCTTTGGAACCAAGACAGCTTGGAAAATCCTGGCCGTATTTGCCGCCGCAGAGCTTATTTTGATGAAATTGCTGCCGGGCAGAAAATTCACCGGCCCCGTTACGCCAAAGGGAAATGTTCCGGTTTACAAGGCCAACGGGGTTTCAGCGTTTATCTCGACGCTGGTCCTTTTTTACGTCTCTTCTTCCCAGCTCAAGCTCTTCTCGCCCACGATCATTTACGACAACTTCGGCGCGCTGCTTGGAGCATTGAACTTCTTTAGTTTGCTGTTCTGCCTCTTTTTGTACGTCAAAGGGCGGTACAAGCCTTCGTCAACTGACTCTGGAACGACCGGCCATGTGGTTTTCGATTACTTTTGGGGAATGGAACTCTACCCCCGCATTTTTGGCTGGGACGTCAAAATGTTCACTAACTGCAGATTTGGGATGATGGGATGGGGCCTGATCATCATGTCGTATGCCGCAAAGCAAACGGAGCTCTACGGCCTGACAAATGCCATGGTCATTGCCGTTGCATTGCAGCTGTTCTACATCGCTAAATTTTTCTGGTGGGAAACGGGCTACCTGCGTTCGATGGACATCATGTACGACAGAGCCGGGTTCTGCATCTGCTGGGGATGCATGGTATGGCTGCCCTGTATTTACACATCGCCAACTCTGTACCTTGTCAATCACCCGCACCACCTCAGCACACCGATTGCCCTTTTGATTTTTGTTGTCGGCGCGTCTTGCATCTTCATCAACTATCTGGCAGACAGACAACGTCAATACGTCCGCTTGAAAAATGGGGATTGCACAGTCTGGCGCAAACAGCCGGAGCTGATCTTCGCCAATTATAAAACAGAATGGGGCGAAGAGAAACAAAGCCTGCTGCTCGTATCGGGCTGGTGGGGGATCTCCCGCCACTTCCATTACATTCCTGAAGTGTTAGGAGCGTTCTGCTGGAGCGTCCCTGCGCTTTTTGGCAGCGCTCTGCCCTACTTCTATTTGACCTTCTTGATCCTCTTGCTCATCGACCGCGCCTACCGCCAAGAAAGACGATGCGCGAGCAAGTATGGAAAAGACTGGGAAAAATACTGCGAACGGGTCCCGTTCCGTTTGATCCCATTTATCTACTAACACCATTGTCCAGGGAGGCGTATTAATACGTCTCCTGGGACTTGACTGCAGCCGACGTGACAATCGCAACCGATGCGCTTGTGCCAAGCCGGCTAGCTCCGCATGAGACCATCGCGCGCGCCGTCTTCCAATCCCGGATCCCTCCTGCCGCTTTGACGCCTACTTTGCGACCCACATTTTCCCTCATCAAGATAACATCTTCTTGAGTAGCGCCGGAAGGTCCGAACCCCGTTGCCGTTTTGACAAAATGGGCCCCTGCTTCTTCAGCTAATCGACATGCAGCGATCTTCTCTTCCGTAGAAAGAAGTCCATTTTCAAAAATGACCTTCACGACCCTCCGCTTGGCAGCTTCCACAACTTGAGCGATCTCTTCCTTAACGGCAAAATGATCGCCTGATTTAAGCTTAGCGATCTGAAGGACCATGTCGATCTCGTCAGCGCCCTCATCTAAGGCCATCTGCGTCTCTACAACCTTCATCTGAGGAAGGTTCGCACCCAGAGGAAATCCAATGACTGTCGCGACTAGCGGGCCTTGACCGTCGATCCTCTTTTTGGCATGGGCAATCCAAATCGGCTGAACGCAAACGGATTTAAAGCCAAACTGCACGGCCTCGTCGCATAATTGATCGATCATGTTGCCTTGAGCATCGGGCTTCAGCAAGGTATGGTCGATCATGGATGCTAGTTCCGTATCAAATTGCATTAGCAATCTCCTTTTGGAATCAATCCGACTAAGCGGACGGGCGACTCCGCTCCAAACCGGATGTTCAAAGGCAGGTTGATGGCATAAGCGCCGACAGGAGGCATCAGGTTTAAGTTAGCGACATTTTCGAGAATGTATTTCCCTTTGCCAAGAATGAGATGATGGACAGGAAATTGACTCCCCTGCGGGTCTGGAGAAAGGGTGTCCATTCCAACTCCCGCTACATCTCTTTCCAGCAGAAGCTCGGCGGCATCTTTCGACATGGTCGGAAAATGCATCTGGCCGCTCTGATCCAGATTACGATACTGATCAGGCTTTGACCAAAAAGCTGCCCAGCCCGTGTAGGCAAAGAACAAGCTCCCCGGCGCAATCTTCCCAAACTTCTTTTCAAACTGAATGATCTCTTTGGACGTCACGATGAGATCCTCCGAGCGTTGGCTCGACAGATTGAGGACGGAACAAGGAACGATCAAGACCTCTAGGGGGATATCGCCGATATTTTTTGCGTCCCGAATAAAATGGGACGGGGCGTCCATATGGGTTCCGACACCGGCATGGCACTTATAGGCCTGAACGCGCAGGCCTTGATCATAGTCCATTTTGATCTCGGAGCGGAAGCCGCAGCTTCCATTCCATGTCGGAGCATGCTCATCCAAAGGATGAGTCAAATCAACAAATTCAAAATGTGTTAAAATAGGCTTATTGTCCACTACTGTCCCCTCTTATTTCCCCTCGTTTTACTAGAGCTGTTGGCATAGTCCTTGGTTTTACTTCATTTCATTAATAGATCAACAATCATCGAATAATCGAAAAAAATGGTCCAAATCAATTCCTGCAAATGAATCAAGTAGTAATGCAGCATGCGATAAGTCATGCTTTCGAGTAAACCGATTAGGAACGGCAATGGTCATACATCCTGCGCCCACTCCAGCAGATACTCCAGGACGGCTGTCTTCGATCACAATGCATTCTTTAGGGGACACATTAAGCATTTTTGCAGCATGCAGATAAATGTAAGGCTTAGGCTTGTTCACCCCTTCTGGATCCAGATATTCGTTCAGATCGTCTTGCCCAGATAAGACCACATCAAAAATCTTTTCGATCTCTTGATGACGCAAATTAAGCAACACTTCCTTCTTTTTTGCAGCCGATGCAACTCCTAAACGAATACCACGTTGTTCTTTTTCTTTTGCAAGAAGACGGACAAAGTCGATGGTGGACTGGATGGGCGGTATTCCTTGAGCTTGAAGCTCTTGATAATGAGCCCGTTTGCTCTTAAGCAATTCCTCTGCGCAATCGATACCGGTCTTCTCAGCTAGCAGCTTTGCTGTGTCCAAACCAGCATTTCCGACATAATGATGATATTCTTCCAAGGAAAGGCCATGCCCATGCTGTTGAAGAGCATGGACCCATGATAAATAGTGGGAATGCTCGCTGTCGACCAATACCCCATCGCAATCGAAAATAACCGCTTTTACTTTAGTCTGACGCATGCTTCTAAATCCCTCATGACGCTTAATTGTATTCGAGTGAACATTCTAATGCAGAAATCTTTGAACGTCAACTTGATGGCTTAAAATTAGAGGAGAGAAGACAGGAAAAGGAAATGGCTCTGGCGCAGAATAAAATGTAAATTTTTTTTAACCCTTTTCGCAGAAAAAGAAAATCTGCTAGGATAGCTTCCTTTTGGGTTCTTGGATTCCCATGAAAACTATATTCAACCACATCATCGCCGGTGCACTTATGGCAGGTTCTTTCCTTTCTCCCTCCGCTCATTCCGATGAAGCAAAATCGGATTCTAAACCCGTTGTCTTCATTATGCTAGGCCCGCCGGGAGCAGGCAAAGGCACCCAGGCCGCAATGCTCCACGAGAAACTGCAAATCCCCCATATCTCTACAGGAGAACTCTTAAGAGACCACGTACGCCGAGAAACTCCCCTTGGCAAGCAAGCAAAGCTCTTCATGGACAAAGGTCATCTTGTCCCCGACCAACTGATCCTCGACATGCTCTTTGAAAGAGTTACCCAAGCAGACTGCGTAAAAGGCTACATTTTAGACGGGTTTCCACGCACGCTTCCTCAAGCTGAATCGCTCCAGGCGCGTTTGAAAGGGCAGCCCCAGCCTATCGTCCTGAACTTGGACCTGGCTGATGCTAAAATCATCGAACGGCTAACAAAACGTGTGGTCTGCGAGTCCTGCGGCACCCCTTACCACCTCGTCTACTCCCCTCCTAAATCCGAAGGACTTTGCGATAAATGCTCCGGGAAGCTCATTCAGCGCTCCGACGATACGGAAGCTGTGATCTCGAAACGCCTTAAGGTCTACCATGACCAGACAGCGCCTCTCATCGCCTACTACACTAATCTGAAGATCTTGCACACGATCGACTGCGACCAGTCGAAAGAAAAGATTTTCTCCGAGGTTGTGGCCCGCATTCCACAACCCCAGAACTAAGAAATCGATTAGAAATCAAATCGAAGCGTCGTCGTCAGGCCGTGCAAGTTTAGAGCTCCGGAAGGTTGGATATCAAGAAAACTGCTCGTTTTTACCTGGTCCCACCAATACTGCATTTCATACCCTGCAGAAAGGTTCATGTAAAAGTGCTTCCCGAAACATTTTCCCCAGTCAAAACCTAAAAACACCTCGGCAATGGGGTTAAGCTCTTGCTGGTGGCCATGAATTTTCCCAAGAGCTGGCGGAATCCCTTGTGCATCCAAAAATTTGGTCGATGAAGAGGGGTGAAAATCCTCCCAAATCAAAGAACCAGCAGCATTTGCCAGAAAAGCAAAGTTTGATTTCCCTAACACCCAGCGGCTATTAATCCCTAAACGGGGGCCAATACCCCATGCATGGTCTTTATACTTGCTGTGGATAGAAGACTGAAGCGGGAGATTATTGGGATCGATTGGATTTTTATAGTTCATCTTTAGACGGTGCTCAATCCAAGCACCCTTTAATCCAGCAAAGGGCCGTATGGAAATATACTTACTGATATAAAAGTTACGCCCCATTTCTAGGTCCAGGGCATCGAATTCAAAATGCCAGCGAGCCTTGAATTTGTCTGTTAGATTGACATTTTGCGCTTGTGGAACAATATTGCCTAGGACGGTACCAAGCTTAGGAGCATGCGTATGATCTTTTTCAGTGAAATTTGACTGAAGCCACGTCCAGTTGAGAAAAATGTCCCAGACATCTCTATGAAAATTGCATCCGATCCCAAGCTTGAAACCAGGGTCATACTGAGAATCGAGGCTCATTTTTTTAAACTTGTTAGGCTGGACTCCTGGATTTTGCCACCTTGCAGAAATTGTCGTATCGGTAAAAGAGCTCTTCCAGTAGATAAATGAGCCGGCCATGTAAAAGGCGGTATCATTATTGCACCCTCTTGCGGATGGAGTGACATCAGAGTGTGGATCGAACTGCTTATCGTTAAATTGTACCTGGGGAGCGCGGTAAGGGGGTTTTTTCTTGGGAGCCTCTACCGGCTTGATTTCTTCAACGACCACGACAGTGACCTGCTCCGATTCCACCTTGGGCGCCTCCTGAACAGTTGGGGAACTTTTCGGACCGCAGCCAACAACACCAATTAATCCGATAATGACAAGCGCTGCAAGTGAAATATAGACTTTGTTTTCATTCATATCGCAACCCATTAAATTTATAAAACGACTTAATTTTCGTTCTATATCCTAACGAGTAATATGTAAACAAAATAATCAAAACAGAAATGCAATTCAAAAAGATCAATGAAAACTTAAATGAACTTAAACTCGAGAATTTCTGAAAAACTAATCCAATATTAAATTAGAAATTCCAACCTTTTTAATCAGAGAGACGATAGGGACAAACAAAGGCTGCGGCAGAGCTTCCCATTTAAACCAGTCCCATCCAAGGCATTTGTTCGGCTCTTTGAGAGATACCTCTCCCTCAAAGGCATCGACAAACGCAAACAATGTCACATAATGCTTTTCCATTGTGTCATTGGTCCAAGGCCCAACGTACACAGACTTTGCATGCAGCCCCGTTTCTTCGAGCAGCTCTCGTGCTGCGCACTCCTCCACTTCTTCCCCATACTCCAGGTGGCCGCCGGGAAAGCCCCAATGGCCGCTGCCTGTGCTGCCATGCCTTTGCCCTAGCAAAACCCGACCGTTCTGCCTCACGACAACGCCCACGCCGATCCGAGGTCTTTCTTTGACAATGATATCCATGCACTCTCCCTTATGCTTTCTTGATTGAACAACTGAGCAGTTTACAACTCAATTCTGTACAGCGTATATTCAACCTTATGAACACTCCACCGTTTCAAAGCCCTATGTCCCAACTTCTTTACTACTTAAAGAAAAAGCCATTGATCTGGTTTCTTCTTTCCATTCCGCTCATATGGATCTTGTCCGAGACACTGACCTACCCTGTCCGCTTTTATAAGTTCTGGAGCCGCGCCGTGTCCATCTCCGGTTTTTCAGCCCTTGGATGTTTCGTGCTCTGCCTTTCCTTAACCCCCCTCAACAAGCTGTTTTCCACATCTCAGCTTCTAAAGGTCCTTAACCGGCATCGCAGGGAGTTCGGCCTCAGCTCCTTTTACTATGCCTGCATCCATTTTCTTTCCTATCTCATAAAAAAGAGATTAAAAACAGGGGATATTCCATGGACATTGTTCCTGCATCCGGTCATTATAGCGGGCCTTTCCGCTTTCTGTCTCCTCCTCGTCATCGCTTCCATCAGCAATGATTATTCTGTCCGCAAGCTCGGTTGGGAGAAATGGAAGAAAATCCAGAGCCTTGCCTACCTGGCCCAAGCAGCTATATTCCTCCACTTGGTCCTTCAGCATGAGACCCAAATTATTTGGGCCCTACTCCTGTTCGTCCCTTTGTTGACTCTCCAAATGCTCCGATTACGAAAAAAAGACCAATAAGCGACGGCATATCCTTAAATAGTCTTTGGCTATTCCCCTCCGTCTAAAAAACGCTTTGCTTCGCTTACCTCTCTGATCCCGAAATTGTCGCGTACAGGGCGTTTTTTGAGAATGACCAAATTTAGTCCGTGAAAACCAAAAACTTATAATCGAACTATCGACCACCTCTTAAGGATAATAAAAACCCTTATTATTAGTCACTTGCATAATTATTGCGCAATTAATTTATTAATAAATACAATAAATAATTAAATTGACTGAAATTAAAAAACATATTAAAATTTTGCACGAAAAAGGGGAGAATTTTCTACAAACAATCTAATAAAATCGCTGATTTTAAGCAATTTGTGCAACAAAATTGCATAAATTTTGCTTTTTAGAAATTTTTCTCTTAATTGAATTGGAATAACAAAACAAAATATTACTAAATCCAATAAAAAAGGAGATACTCTTTCCTAACCATTAATTTTCATTCCAATTTAATATCAATACAAATTACTGATATTCAAGATGATACGATCATAAAGCTTGACACAAGCTGCGCTGAAGCTCGGCCAGCTCGACTTCAATTTAAGCTCAAGCGAAGCCGTAAAAGAACCAACTTTTCAAGCAGTTTAAACACAAAACATCATAGAGCAAATTACTGTTAGTATAAGCCAATAATTTAACGCTATTAATAAAAAATGGGATAAATAAAATGTCGAAACCAGTTTCAAATACAGCAATTCCAAATCCCAATAATGCCGCTCAGGGCCAATCCGGAGAACAGCAGAACAATAGCAATGCTAGTATCGATTCTTTACCCCATCTAGTCTTAGCGCGGATTTTTGAGTTCGCCTCAAGAGACCAGGAGGGGCTCGAAACTACAGCCGCTATTCGGAGCACATCCCAGAAGTGGAAACATATTAATGATGAGACGTTGCTTCCTAACTTGTATTATCATGTTAAGACAGCTCTTGGAAATCATCCCTTTTTCCAGACCATTCCCGCATTTAATGCGATAATGACTGCGACGCCTGAACAAATGAAGACCTTCGCGCTTTTTAAAGACTTATCAAGCGCAGTAAATGAGCCTTGTCTTCTTTTTCCTGAGCAATATCTAACAGCCTACCAGCAGCTGGAAGACACTAGCTTAGTAACGGTATGGGGAAGAATAGCACAACAAATCAATTTTCATGAGGATGAGCCTATACCCAGCGAAGCGCAAGAAATCCGAAATTGGATAAACAATCCGGAAAACGCAGAGAAGATCCAAGCTATTACCGAATTAGATTTAAGTTATATGAATTTAGAATTGCTACCTCAAGAAATGAGAGCTTTTGTTAATTTGCAATGCCTGAATCTTTCTTGTAACTACTTAAAAAGCTTGCCAGAATCAATTGGAGATCTTCGACAGCTGGAATGGCTTGGCCTTGCAAAGAATGATCTAAAAAGCTTGCCGAAGTCAATCGGAAATCTTCCTCTGTTAACAACGCTTAGCCTCCAGAACAATCACCTAGAAAGCTTACCAGAAACAATCGGAAATCTTTCGCAGATTGAACAGCTTAGCCTTGAGAACAACAACCTAATAAGCTTACCAGAAACAATCGGAAATCTTTCGCAGCT
>JAFEGV010000043.1 GCA_018239665.1 Verrucomicrobiota bacterium
AGCCTTTTTTCTTAAACAATTTGCCCCGCGGGCGTTTTTTGTAGGGAACAAAGGCTTGCTTCCCATAGACCACTTCGTGCAGATCTTCGATAGCCATGAAGGCAGCAGGGTCTTCACGTAAGACGATCTCTTTGAGCTCCGACAAGTCCAACCTCTCGATGATGACGAACAGGATCTCTCTCGTATCGCCAGAAAAGCCGCCCCTGCCGTGCATGATCGTCAGCCCCAGGCCAAGCTCGTTCATGATCGCATTTCCAAGCTCTCTGGGCTTAGAGGAGATGATGAGGGCAGACTTAAGCTCGTCAAGCCCGACAATGACCAGGTCGATCATTTTAAAGGCCACGATGTAGGTCATCAGGGAGCGCAAAGCGATGTGCCAGTCTTGAAAGATCCAGCCGTAGGCCCCAAAGATGAAGACGTTGATGAACAGCACGACCTGCCCGACCGTGAACCCTTTCTTGCGATTAATGATGATCGCCAAGATCTCGGTACCGTCCAAGCAGCCGCCATTCCGGATGATGAGCCCGCAGCCTACGCCCAAAATGGCGCCGCCAAATACGATGATCTCAAGAGGATCTGCTATAAACGGAGGTGCGTTCTGCAGTACGATCAGAAACCCCGCAAAGAGGATAACAGCCACTAGCATATGGATGACAAAAGTCCTCCGTATGTAGGTATACGCAAGGAAGATGAAAGGGAGGTTAAGCAGGACAAGCACGTACGACAGGTAGCTATCTCCATAAAGTCGGGCTAGGATCAGCGAGACGCCGACGACTCCGCCGTCGATCAACTGGTTGGGAAGGAGGAAGATTCGGATCGAGACCGCCGCCAAAAAGGCGCCAACGGCCAGCCAGAAGAATGAACTGACATGATGGAATCTGGTTTTTGCATTGGATTGGGCGACTGGCATAACATTCCTTGTGGTGATTCAATCAGCTAAAATACCGATCTAATGATCAGTTGTACAGAAAAATATGTTCAACGAGAGAAGACCTAGCAGTCTGCTTTTGTGAGAATTATTGCGTAATGAAGGGGGGTTCATTAAGGGGTAAAAATAAGGAATCTCAGACTTCTAGTGGAGGCGCATTAAAGAATGCGCGGGAGACGGGGCTCGAACCCGCAACTTCCGCCGTGACAGGGCGGTGCTCTAACCAATTGAACTACTCCCGCAACTAACTCTACAGATCTTGGGCGCAAAAGGACTCGAACCTATGACCACCTGTGTGTAAGACAGGCGCTCTACCAACTGAGCTATACGCCCGATAACTATCGTCAAATGAAGTATATAATCTAAAGAGAACGCTGATTTTTCACAAGCACATTTCTTTGCAAGGGTGCAACAAAATGTGTTTCGTCATGAAAAGAAGCTCCGAATGCGCATCTGCAATGAGGATGAGTTAAAAAAATAATTACCTTTTCCCTCAATTCCCATTCGATTAAATTAGGCGCAATAACCCAACTTGTTCCCTATCTTCTCTTAGACATGGAGCGATACGGGCAAGATACAAGCTTTGCATTCCTCGCAGGACCTCCCAGTCAAAGTGGGGGCAAGTTAGGTTAATATGGAGAAAAGATCTATGGCTTCTGATTCAGATCTCGTCGACATCCAATCTATAAACCCGCGGATCCGTGTCGATATCCGCTATGCGACGGCCAATAATTTCATTGGAAAGCCCATTTATCCGTGCGCGAAGTGCTATTTGAGGCGCAAAGTGGCCATGAAGCTCGATCGGATCCAACAGCGCCTTGAGAAGATCGGCCTTGGCCTTAAAATCTTCGATGGCTATCGTCCTCATTCCCTTCAAAAAGTTTTTTGGGACTACTGCCCCGATCCTCGCTTTGTGGCGCCTCCTGAGAAGGGCTCCCGGCACAATCGAGGGGCAGCCGTCGACTTAACTCTGGTCGATCAGGAAGGCAATGAATTGAAAATGCCAACGGCTTTTGACGATTTCACCGCTAAGGCCTCTCGCAGTTATGAAAGGCTTCCCAAAGAGGTGATCCATAATCGCACGCTTTTAGAAAGCGTGATGAGCGAACAAGGTTTTATCCCGCTTGCTTCCGAATGGTGGCATTTTGACGACGAGGAAGGGGAAAACTATCCGATCGAAGACATCTCTTTAGACCAGTTATCATGATGAAGACTTTTTTCACCTTATTTCTATTGACCGCCCTTTACGGCTGTTCTCCTTCCTCCTCAGAAGACTTTCAACGGGAAGGGGAGGCGCTAAGCCGCACTTTGATCAAGCATTTGGAGGCCATAGAGTCCCAAGAGGAGCTCTTGCGAGCTGAACCGGTTCTGAAAAAAGATTTTGAAGCCTACGTCGATTTGATTCAACAAGCACGCGCGTATCAGCTCAAGCAAGCAGATGAGATCGTATTGGACGCGAGCTCAGATTTCTCAGTAAGCGACGAGCTAAAGGAAGAGCTGCGCCGCATTTTTGCCATCGAAGGGGGAAGAGAAATTATTGAGAGGGCTCAGCAAGAAGCTTTGGTGCGCCTTGATGCTTTCGAGCGCGCGCAAGCAAAACAAAGGAAGTAATCCCAATCCTTGTCCAAGAACCTATCTCAGTAATAATTCTCGTCGATTTCCGGGATTATTTTGGCCGATGTTATACTTGCTTGCTGAAATGGCTGTCGAAATGTTCTTTGCGGGCCCTGAACAAGTCCATGTCGGTCATTTCATCGACATGGATCGGTACTGCCGCGCCATAGCCTTCATTGAGCAAAAAGACATCGCTCTCTTCGTGTTCCTCATGCTCATGCCATTTTCCGCCTAGCCAGTAATAGGAATGGCCTTCCGGATGCAGGCGCTCTAATGGATCTTCGATCCAGTATCCTTTGCCTTGGCGCGCCATTTTGACTCCCTTGATGGTTGGAGTCGATGGGAAGTTGACATTCAGCAATGTCCCTTTAGGAAGAGGGTTGGCGAGGATATGCTGGACAAGCATCCCGATATGGGGCAGCGTCAGGCTGTAGTCGGGGTTCTCGAAGTCAACGCAGGAAAGAGCAATCCCAGGCACATTCCGCAGCGTCCCTTCGATCACGCCGCCGATTGTGCCGCTGTACAGGACGTTCCGTCCGGAATTAGCTCCGCGATTGATCCCGGAAACGATCAGGTCTGGCCGATCTTTAAGAATGACGCTAAGGCCTAATCGAACGCAGTCTGCAGGAGTGCCGGTCACTTTCCAGGCTGGAGTTCCATTTTCCCATTGTACGGATTGGATTTGGAGCGGCTCGCGGATCGTGATGCTCAAGCCCACGCCGGACTTCTCCGTCGCAGGCGCAATGATCGATAGATCAGCGATATCGGAAAGCGCTTTCCAGAGGTTTTTTAGCCCGGGCGCTGAAATCCCATCGTCGTTGGTTAATAAGATGCGGGGTCTGCGTGTCATGAGATTTCCTAATTTTGTATTGTCTTGACCACTTTGTGACGCGTTGCCAGAGAGGTGAAAATGATGAGCAGAAAGCTAATCGAAAACCCTGGCAGCATCGAAGGGATCGTGATCGGAATAAATTTGTTAATATAAGGCCAAACGCCGGCGATGATCCCTCCGGCCAAAATGCCGCTCCATGCTCCGTATTTATTGACATTTTTCCAATAAAGGGAGAGTAAAAGCAGTGGGCCGAAAGAGGATCCTAGGCCAGACCATGCATAAAGCACGAGGGAATAGATCGAACTGATGTCGGCAAAAGCGATCACATAAGCAACTAATGCGACGATCACAACGCCGAACCTGGAGACGAGGAGCAACTCTTGCGACGACGCGTTTTTTCGAAAGATCCTTTTGTAAAAGTCTTCTGTCAAACTCGATGAGAGCACGAGCACTTGAGAGCTCATCGCATTAATGGTTGCAGCAAGGACAGCGCATAAGATAAAGCCGATGAAGAAAGGAGCGAACGAGTCTTTCACCATTTCGATAAATACCTGCTCAGAGTCTTTCAGTCCCCCGTGAAAGTAGGCGATCCCGACCAGTCCGACGATGGTAGCTGCGCTTAACGCGAGCACCATCCAGCTCATCCCGATCCATTTCGACTTGCTGATCTCGTTGACATTGCGTATCCCCATGAACTTGGTCACAATGTGGGGCTGGCCAAAATAGCCCAGTCCCCATCCCGCCGTCATGCTGATGATCTGGAACCAGGTCTTAGCGCTGAAATCGGGAAATAGGGCAAGGGTCAGTTTTTGCGTCGTGACCGCTTGGTTAATCCCAGCCCAACCGCCTACTTTGGGGAGGAGGTAGAATGGAACGAAGATGATGACGCACATCAAGAAGATCCCTTGGAACAAATCGATCCATGCCAAGGTGACGTATCCTCCGGTAAACACGTAAGGGACAACGATGAGGATCCCGATCAAAATGCCGATGTTATAGTTGAGGTTGAAAAGGGTTTCGAGCAGGACTCCAAGGCCAACGAGGCCCGATGAGATGTAGATCGTATAGAAGACCAGCTGCATCACGGCAGTGAAGACGCGGATGAGGCCTGACGTATCGGCCAAACGGCTCTCAAAGAAAGAGGAAAAGGTAAGGCTGTTATATTGTTCCGTGGCAACGCGGATTTTAGGGGCGATCAACTGCCAATTCAAGAACATGAACACGATCAGTCCAACGGCAGCCCAGGCATTGAACAGCCCTCCCGTTAGGATGACGGACGGATATCCCATGAACAGCCAGCTGCTCATATCGCTTGCATGGGCGGCCAGCGCGGTCAGCCAATAGTTCAGCGATCGGTTTCCGATGATGAAGTCGGTTGCGGACAGATGCCGCCGATAGGAGGTGATCCCGATGAAAAGCAGGATGATGAAATAGCAGATCACCGCAAGGAGTTCATAAAGATACGTGGACATTTTTCGACTCGAATTAAACCGTTAAATTCTACCTTATCATTTTTTGAATAAAAGAGGAAATCGCAAAAGTCTAACTACTTTTCCTCGTTGCTTTATCCGATCCATACTTAAATGAAGCTTGGGCAAGGTTCTCTTTAGCATTGGGAAAAACATCTTCGAGCTTTTCGATCAGAAGCTTGGTCGATTTTCGCAAAGACTCCTGGCCGACGGGGCATTGGCACATGATCCGCGCAAACCCGTACATCTTTGCAAAAGAGCTCAAGTCCATTTCAGGAACATAGATCAATGGGCGGATGATCGTGACCCCAAAATCATGCATCGGAACTTTGGGCAAGTTCGCTGCAAATTCAGCCTTGTGAAGCAAGTTCATCAAAAGCGTCTGGATGCTGTCGTCGCGGTGGTGGCCAAAGGCGACCGTGTTGGCGCCTGCAGCTTTAGCTGCATCGAAGATCAACTTTCTTCTTTCCCTTGAGCAGCTGTAGCACTCGAGGGTCTCCCTTTTTTGCTTTGACTCGCAGGTGATGAAGGGAACATCTAATTCTTGGCAGATTCCTTTCAAGAACGAAGCGCTCACTCCGGCTCCGCAGGAAAATTCCCCCGTCACATGAACTGCCACGAGATCGATCTTTGGAAAACCGTTTCCTAAAATGGCCTTAAGCAAAAAAAGGAGGCTCAAACTGTCCTTGCCGCCGCTGAGGGCGATCGCCAGCTTAGTGGTGCCTTCCAGAAGTTGGAAGTCGTACAGGGCCTTGCGGCACATGCTTTCCAGCTTTCTTCCGAGAGTTGTCCAGGGAGGTCGAGCGACAGGGATATGGAGATCGATTGATGGCATTGTAAAATCTTTTTTTAGCCCAATATTTTACTCCCTTTCTGGGGAAAGATCAAGGCGAACAAGCTTTCTCCTGGACGAATTCGATTATTTTAAGTAACCTATATCTTGTTTTTAGAGGAAGCAATGACAAAAGTTGGACGTAACGA
Source organism: Verrucomicrobiota bacterium (assembly GCA_018239665.1). Taxonomy (GTDB): domain Bacteria; phylum Chlamydiota; class Chlamydiia; order Chlamydiales; family Rhabdochlamydiaceae; genus Acherontichlamydia. The sequence continues at coordinate 5,825 of JAFEGV010000043.1, forward strand.
TCCCTGCCCCTGCGGCTCCGGGAAAAAATACAAAAAATGCTGTGAAGAAAAGGGAGGAGGCCGCAAGAAGTTCCATGCAGAGGTCCTTTCTGCAACTTCTGTAGCCGAGCCCCAAACGACTCAGCACACCTCCAAAGTCTCTTCCCTCTTTTTTAAGCAGACCCTGCCTTCTTTGGCGCCTAAGCCAAAAGAGCCGGTCGAAGAGCCAAAAAACCCGGTGATGTAGGCATCAGATAAAATAACTTGTTGAGTGGAATATCCGGTTTTGATATAAGTTCCACTTCAATTTGTTTGCTGGCTTAGCTCAATGGTAGAGCATCCGCCTTGTAAGCGGACGGTTGAGGGTTCAAGTCCTTTAGCCAGCATTCCTTTCTCTCATCTCTTTGGGGGTGTCGCATAGCGGCAATTGCAGGGGACTGTAAATCCCCCGTCTTCGGACTTCGTGTGTTCGAGTCACACCGCCCCCAATAATAAAACCCGCTTTTGCGGGTTTTTTTATTGGGGGCGATGTTTTGCTGAGCAAAACCCAGTTCGTGCCGCAAGGGCACTTCACCTGCTAAGATGAAGACCAGTTCGCGGTCAAGACCGCTTTACCTGCTCCTCACTGCGAAGGTCCACCGGACCTTCTTGTGTATTCGCAGCCAACAGTTTGGCTTCCGTGTGTGACGAGAGTTGAGGGCGATGTTTTGTGTTGCAAAACAGCCCGAGACCGCCAACCCGGCAGGACGAGCGAAGCATACACCGCTAATTTCGTGATTTAATCTATCTTTCCCATTTTTTTGCATCTAATCGTCTCGGACTTCTCGATCAACTATTTTATAGCTGGCCGTTGTCTCTTTGACAATTATCTAGCGATAAAATTCCGGTAAAGCCGACCGAAGACGAATTATCTCATGTGTCTTTTCCATGGAGCAGCTTATATCCCCAAGAAAGCTCCATTTCATCCAGCTCGCGGGATAAAACCTGGGACGCCTGTTTTCACCACTTCATTGAGCCTCTTCCTTGTCGAAATGCGGTTGATTTCATCAAATGCGTCTTCCGGAAGGGCGGAGATGTCAAAATTTTCTCTTGCGCGAGCCGCAGTTTTGGGTGTGGTAAGCACAGCCGTGCCGCGCTGCACCGCCCATGCCAACAACACCTGTGCCGGAGTCTTTCCAACTCGTGCGGCGATCGCTAAAATGATTGGATCTTCGAGCAGCCCTGGACGCATACCATGACCCAATGGAGCGAAAGCCAAAAACACAATACCTTTCTTCTTACAGAATTCCAGAAGTTCTGTTTCCGGCAGATATGGATGGGCTTCGACCTGGACCACGGCAGGCTTGATTCGAGCAGATTCGTAGATAGGTAGCAGTTCCTTTAAGCTAATGTCTGACAGTCCGATGGCCCGGCATCTGCCGTGGTCTATGAGGCTTTCCATGGCTCTCCAGGTATCGAGTAACGTGACTCCGTTGTCGTAAATGATATTGCCGTTTTGATCCCGTGGGTCTTGATCGTCTCCAGGTTGAAATGCAAACGGAGTATGAATGAGATAAAGATCCAGATATTCGAGACCGAGTCTATTCAGACTTGCATTGAAGGCCGGTTCGACTCGTTCGGGCCGATGATTGGAGTTCCACAACTTCGTAGTAACAAAAATGTCTGCGCGGGTTATCCCCGCTGCAGAGAGTCCTATTTGCAACGCCTCACCTACCTCCCGCTCATTCTGGTATCGTTCTGCACAATCGAAGTGTCGAAATCCGGCCGCGAGTGCAGCTAGAGTTGCGGATTTGGTCGCAGCTGCGTCGGAGATCAGGGTGCCGCAGCCGAGTGCGGGCATACTGCAGCTTCCGTTGTTGAGCGCTATTCGAGTTAGCTGAAGATCAGAAGATCCTGACATAAAAACACCTCTGGGTTATTTTGCATCGTATATCACCATCCGAATTCGATAAATTAAATGGTAAGTTCAGAAATAGGCTACGCTCAGGGTTTTTAGAGTTTCTCCCCATCAGGAGCGAAAAACTTCAAGCTCGCATACTTAATGAATGATAAAAGCGTGGTCAGAGAATCTTGCCAAGTTCGGATGAGCTTGGCAAGATCGTTAAAGAAAGTTAAAACTAAATCACGAGTTATAAGTCGAACTGAACTCCAAAGGTAAACCCATTATATTGCATATTTTGGATCTTAACATTCCATGGAGTGGTATGTGCGTGATCAGGGTATACAGTCGATCCAAAGATATAATTGGTGAAATCGGTATACAAATAACGATATTCTCCAAAAATATGGAACCAGCGAATGTTATAGCGCAGCCCTGCCTTTACTTGACCTGCAAACGCCCAGCACGAGTCGTGTGTTCTCGAGTTAAAATGGTTGACTCCTGGTTCAGGCGGAGCCACTTGTTTAGAGTTGCCATGGTGAAGAGCTAAACGTGTCGCGCCAACTCCCAGCCCTATGTAAGGAGATAGCTTCCAGCTATTATTCAGTGACAATACAAAATTGGCTAGATACACGCCCGCATTCATACGAAAGGTGTCCAAAAAGTCATGTTCAGGCAATCTGTCTGTGTCAGTCCTATTGTAGAGATGGCCTTTTAGATGACGCTTAAACCAATACCCTTCGATCTCCGCTCCTGGAGCAAAGTACCAGTGTCTGCACTTATTGATACATTTTGACCACTCGTATCCAATTTGGGCGCCGCCAAATCCTGGACTATCTTTTTTTAAGTGGCCATGAGCCTCTACAGCCAATGGACCGCCTGAAGCTTCAAGGAATAATGCAGTTCCCATTTGAAATGCTTTAGAAGCGTTTGAGAACAGTTCTCCGCCAAATCCGCCTACATACACCCTGTTGCATTTTTGCGAATCCTTCTTGGTACAGTCTTGCTTGTCTTCGGCTGCAATCAAAGAACTCGTCATTGTATTCAGCAATAATGCTGATAAAAGGGTTAGGCAATACTTGCTACGTGCATTGAACATGTTTTTCTCCATTTATGTCGTGCTTTTATTTCCTTTAAGCAGATTAATTTTTTAGTAGCAATCTTTTTAATTGAGACCTCCAATTCAGTAACTTGTGAACATCATCGGTTTCTGATTGAGAAAAAACGTTTATTGGCCCAACCTTAAGCCCATGAGAAAATTCGCAAACGCCCTTGTTGTTCTGCTCTTGATTCATTGCAGCCTGTTTGCCAAGCCCGCATTGACCGTTTGGATACGGTCATTTGGCGAGAAGAGCGCTCAGATTGTCGTCTCTTATGTAAAACAAGTCGAAGAAGAGCTTTCCACTGATTTCGAATTGAGTGTCTTTGTAGCGACCAAACCAAACGATTCCGTTCTCAATGCGCTGGAGAAAATGGGAGACGACGATCGCCTAAGCGTTTTGCAAACAAATCTGGGATCGTTCTCTCAAGGGCTTAATGACTTGGTCCAAGCAACTCCTGCCGATTGCTATGCGCTCTCGCTTTCCCAAGGTGTCGATATTTCTGCAAAAGACGTTATGGATGCCATTGCTCTTTTAAAAGGTGAAGCTTGGGTCCATGGATGGCAACTCTCTAATTTATCCAATGATGGGTCAATGCCGGGCAGAGGTTGGTATCACACGGCAGCGCTATACCCTCCAAAGACTGTTTCTTGGATGAAAACGCATCCTTTTCCCAACTGGATTGACAACGGTGCCGACGGCTTTGTCTCGGTTGAGGGGGAGTCGATACCCATCGGAGGAAATGAAGAGGTTGCATTGATGGGAATGGTCCTCCAAAATTTTCCAAATGCGGTCTTCTTGCATAACATCCGAGACATTTTAAATTTTTCGAGTGAAACAGGCACCAATATTTCATTTGAGCAAAAGTTGAAGCGAAAGGCCGCTGTTGCCGAATATTATTTGAAGACTCGTCTTCAAATGGAGCCTCAAGAGGTATGGAAGCATTTGTTTTTGATCAGCGATTAATTTTTATCTTTGAAGAAAATAGGAAGTAAGCTCGTTTTCTTGAATAACAGTCAATACGTCCAGTCCCTCAATTTTCATAGATAATATCCATTCAAAGATCTAATCTGAGTTTTAGTTCGTTGAAGTAATAATTGTGATGAAGACAATGATCCATTATTTTGAAAATTTGAAAATTTACCTTATCCTAATGGTTGTCGCTGTCCATGCGGCCCTTGCTTACCAACTAGGCGGAAAAGGCTGGCCTATCGCCGATCCTGTCAACTCAAGCGGATTTTTGCCTTTTTTGGCATGGCAGGCGACTTATTTCATGGGGTTGTTCTTTCTGATCTCCGGCTATTTTTTGCCTTCCTCATGCAAAAAGGGCGGACCCTGGTCCATTTTTACAAAGAAGCTCATTCGGTTGGGCATTCCAACTCTTTTCACCGTTTTTGTTCTATTGCCTCCTACCCTGTATCTCACTTTTTATCTCAATGAGAAACATGATGGGTTTCCATCTTTTTGGAGCTTCTATGGAAATGGGTTCTTATCTAAAGCCTATTTCACTTTTGGACATACTTGGTTCATCGTTCAACTTTTGCTCTATTCAACGATCTACATTTTTTTAAGGCCTGCGATAGATCGCTTTTTTAAATCGAAGCTGAAAATCACTCATAAAACGATCGCATATTATACCCTATTTCTCTTCGGAACGACTTGGGTTGTCCATTTAAGCTATCCTCAAGACACGTGGCGCCTTTATCATTTATTCGAGCCTTACCACCTTCCCCAATACATTTCTCTATTTTGCCTGGGAATTTTTGCTAAGGAAAACCAATGGTTGGACGTTCTTGAAAGACGAGTGGGACTTGCCTGGCTTGCGATCGGGATACTCGGAGTGTTTTACATGGGGATTCATCAGTGGACGGGATTGCTCTATGATTCGCCGACGTTTAATGTCTTCTGGTCCTCTGTCATGTGCAGCGCTTGGTGCGTAGGTCTGTTGACGTTGTTTAGAGATCATGTAAATCAAAGCAGCCCTATTCAGGAATTTCTAGCGAGAAACACTTATGGTGTTTACCTCTTGCATGTTTCGGTCGTCGTGTTTCTTCATTACATTCTTTTCCCTTACGACTGGAATGTATGGTTGAAATTTTCCGTTGTGTTCTTGGTCGGATATGTCCTTTCCAATGTGATCTGCGGGTTATTGAGAATGGCCCCTTTTGTCAGAAAAATCATCTAACGCCAATCATCAGTTGGTCGGTCCATTTGCACACAACAATGTTCTTCTTATGAGAAATTTTCCATTGATCTAATCGAGGAATGCTTTTGAGCAGCCAATCTATTTGGCTTAATACGCATTCAAAAATTTTTCTGCCTCTTGGGAGCCGCGATTCCATAATTGACATAAATGAATTTTTTTTTGAAGATCGACTCTTTTAGAAATTTATGTATAAGCTTTTACTGATCATTTTTAGCCTTTTCCCGTTGTTGTGCGCGTGGGGATCTTCTTCTCAAGAAAAAGATCAGCCTCAACCCATTTCGCAAAATTCACGGCCTGCTCAGCAGGATTGGGATATTTTTGCCGACCTGCTTTATTGGCATGCGGGCGAAGTCGGCATGATTCCGAATTCAACCATTTCGACGAAGCTAGATCCCGGACTTGTCTCGAAGTTAAAGCTGAACAATTTGGATTTTGACTGGAACTTTGGGTTCAGGGCCGGAGGAAGATACAGTAACATCGGCAATAATCAGTGGGGCATTTCGTTAAGCTATACTCGGTATAGGACGGAGGCAAAAAATAGAGGATCTTATAATGGATTTGTGGGCATACCTACAGGATTTCCTCTAACGGAAGCGATCACCGATGCAGACTTTTTCAATTTATTTTGGCTCTTTGCGGCTCAAAGCTATCACGCCAGATGGACCTTAAACTATAACATTTTCGATTTTAAGCTAGACCATCTATTCGCGGCGTCGGAAACGATATCTTTACGTCCTTTCCTTGGTCTAAGGGGCGGATGGATCTATCAGGATATCCATATCCGTTCCATCTATCATGACGTCACGTCCCATAACACGCCTTTTTTGGCTAAAGAAAAGCTGACAAACCATTTTTGGGGGATTGGGCCCAGTTGCGGACTTGATACAAAATGGTTTTTGGGAAAAGCCGGAAGACATTTCTTTTATCTCTTCGGCGACTTGTCGGGGGCATTCCTGTGGAGCACATGGAATAATTCAGACCATTTAACGATCGGCAGCACCATCGCGGGAACTTTGAGGTCCAAGCAGCGGCAGGCAGGATCTTTGATGTTCCAAAATCTTCTGGGATTTGAATGGAGTGTTAAATTGAACCAACGGGGGGCAATGTTATCTTTGCGATTGGGATATGAATCGCAATTTTGGTTCGACAATTTGCAAATTTTCAATGCTTATAACGGAAGACAACATAACGCTTTAACCTTGCAGGGAGGGACTTTTGATCTTCTCTTTAGTTTTTAGAGGGAATTGCAAAACTCATTTGCCTGTTAAAATCGCCCTTTTGAGGCTGTTTGTCCCCATTCTCCTCACCCGACCCACTTGGGGTCGGCCTCGTCGAATGGTCCGTGGCAGCTACGCTTTCACTTACAAACAGCCTCAAAATCATCAATTTTTTCGGGCAAAGCAGTTTTGCAACTCCCTCTTTAGGTTTTCAGTTGTCTTGCTGGCGATGGGAATGCTTTACTCTGAAAGCTCATTTGCCGATTCAATTGCAAAAGCAGGCCCCGAACAAGAAATGACGAAGCTTCCCACTCAAAAAAATCCGTCGCAATGGAGTTTTTTTGCCGACATGCTCGTCCTGAAAGCAGATGAAATTGCAACATGGGCTCTGAAAGTCGATTTTATGCCCTATACGACGAGCAACGGGGCGTCGGCAGTCAATTTTACTCAAACACCTAAATCGGTCAGATTTGATTGGGATTTTGGGGTTCGGGCCGGGCTTGGTTACCGGTTCGAAGGAGACCGGTGGGATACCCGCCTTTATTACACTTGGTTTCAGACTGAGGGGAAAGACAGCTCGGTCGCATCTAATGCCGATTCCAACATCACCACAGCCTTATTGGGGGAGTGGCTGACGTTTGGATTTGCCTCCGATTTAGGACATATCCGATGGCGCATTGTTCTGAACTCGGTTGATTGGGAACTTGGCCGGGATTGTCCTGTGAGCAAGGGGCTTTCATTCCGTCCTCATTTAGGGATTAAGGGAGCATGGATCAACCAATCGGTGCACTCGCACTGGACCTCTAAGCAGTTCAAAGCAACGGAAAATCTGAAGAATGATTTTTGGGGAGTTGGCCCCAAAGGGGGAGTGAATACCAATTGGCACCTCGGCTCTGTCAACGATCATTCTTTCAACTTGTTCGGAGACGCTTCGTTAGCTTTGCTCGGCGGCTGCTGGACATTAAAAGATATTCAGAAAACCTCCATGAACAGCTCCATTGACGGGATCAATCCCACTACGTGGGCAGCGACATTTATGTTCTATGGCCTGATGGGCTTTGGCTGGGATGTCAAGTTCAATAAAAATCGATCGAATTTCGGTGTCAGCGTGGGGTATGAGTTCCAATATTGGTATGATCAGCTCAAAATTTTTACCTTCTTAGAAGGAACCCTCCATGCTGCGCTTGTACTTCAAGGAGGGATGCTAGATGTCCATGTCAACTATTAAAAGGCTGGCAATTGCTGTTCTCCTTATTTCAACGCTTGGGCATTGCGATGAGCAAGCAAGCGCTCCTTCTCAAAACTATCCGTTGCTGGCGTCATTTCAAAACCAACCAAAAAAATGGGACATTTTTGCCGATGTCTTGGTCTGGAGGGCTCAAGAAACTTGCTCGGAGTGGGCTTTTGTTGTAGCACCTCCCTTTGTCGCTCCTCCTGCCGCCCCGATTACCGGCAGTTACGATGCTGTTTTAAAGACTGTCACTTTTGATTGGAATGCCGGGGTCAGAGCGGGGATTTCGTATACCTTCGAGAGGGACCGTTGGGACACGCAGCTTTACTACACGTGGTATCGCACCAGCGGCTCGAGCCATATCAATCCTCCTCCAGGCCAGGTCGTCCAATCTCAATTTATTGCGACAGATTTTCTTTTAACATTGCCCGGCTTTTCCATCTCATTCGAAAGCGCGAAGATCAAATGGGATATTTTATTCAACATGTTCAACTGGGACCTTGGACGGATCTTTTATCTTGGCCGTTCGCTGTCCCTTCGTCCTCATATTGGACTTCAGGGCGGGTGGATCTATCAAAACGTCGTTTCCGAATGGAATCACTCCAACACCCTGGTCTCTTACAATGCACGAGAAAAGCTCAGACACCGTTTTTGGGGTGTGGGTCCTGAAGTGGGAGTCGATAGCAAATGGAATTTTTGGAAGAATGCCCGACACGCCCTCAGCTTCTACGGTGATTTTGGACAAGCTTTTATGTGGGGGCATTGGTCTGTCCACGAAGAGGCCCATACGACAGCCAATGTCACTACCATTAACACGCAGCCAGACCGAAATATGGGTTCTCTTACCTTCCAAGGAGCCGCGGGATTTGTTTGGGATGCCCGTTTGAATAAAAACGGGACGCTCTTTACATTGAAGCTTGGATATGAGTTCCAGATCTGGACCCAGCAGCTCCAATTTTTCCAGCACTTTTCCGGTATTTTAAACAATGCCCTCATTCTTCAGGGGGTTACAGGACGGTTTCTCGTAGAGTTCTGATGAGAAAAGCTATACTCACGCGAATTCAAAAATTGGACTTGCTGAGGCTTAGCTTAATCGATCTTCACTCTTTCTGCCGGAGAAGGGGATTCGTCTGTATCTTGAGCAGCCAACGTCTTTTGTGGGTTGATTAATATATACGGACTTGTTATTTTTAGGTTTTGATAAGCTTTAGTTTGCGGGTAGCACTTCTTCGTTTTTAAATCGTTTTTCGTTCTTAATTTCTTCTTGTTTTTTTCACTGAGATCTTTCGTAAGTCTGTCTTTTGAATTCTTTTTTTCTGAACAGTTTTTACTCATAGGGGGTAACTTATGTTCCGTTACATGCCTTTTATTTTAATTGGGATCATTCTATTCGCTGGGATTTTCAGCCCAATGATGCCTACTGCTTGCAAATCAAGCCTCTATGCGGTCAGTCTTTCTCTAAAAGATGTGATCGTATTCGTCTTGCCATTGATCATTTTCGGCCTGCTGTTCAAAACTGCGGTGCAACTTGCCCGGAAAGCGACCGGAACAATTTTGCTGATTTTTGGCGGGGTCTGCTGCTCAAATTTTTTATCCACATGGATCAGTTATTCTGTGGGCAAGGTTGCCTATCAGATGGATCTTTCGATGGCCCTTCCGAGCAAAGACAATGTCTTGGTCCCGACTTGGGTCTTTCCTTTGCCCAAGTGGATAGGCAATGAACATGCGATGTTAGGGGGATTGATCCTAGGCGCATTGTTCGCGCTTTTTGCTCCGCAGGCAGCCAAATCGGTTTCCCTTTTTCTGGAAAAAATGGTGGGGCGGATATTGAAAGGAATCCTTGTTGCAATTCCATTTTTTATTTTAGGTTTTGTATTGAAGCTTTCCCATGAAGGAACGCTAATCCAGCTGCTTCGGGACTACGCTTGCATCCTGGGCGTTGTTGCAGGGACCATTTTTACCTATATTGGACTTCTTTATTTTGCTGCCAATAAGTTCAATGTCCGTGAAAGTGTGAAAAGCATCGGAAATCTTTTGCCTGCAGCCCTTGCAGGCTTGGGAAGCATGTCGAGCGCCGCAGCGATGCCGTTGACCATTTTAGGAGCGGAAAAGAATGCGCGCGATCCCGATGTGGCGCGTTCAATAATCCCCGCTACGGTGAATATCCACATGATCGGCGATAGCCTGGCCATTCCGATCTTTGCATTCGCCGTGCTTAAGAATTTTGGCATTGCCGAGCCCTCGATGCTCGCCTATCTGCAATTTTCACTCTTTTTTGTCGTAGCGAAGTTCTCTGCAGCAGCAGTTCCGGGAGGGGGCATCCTAGTCATGCTTCCAATCTTGGAGCGCAATATGGGCTTTGACCCTGGCATGTTGTCTCTAATTACTGCGCTACATATCCTATTTGATCCTGTGATCACATGCGCCAATGTTTTGGGCAACGGGGCATTTGCTTTGATCATGGACAGAGTGCAAGCTAGGAAAGCGACAGCTTCCCTATCATGATTCACTAGGCGGCCGATGGACCGAGCTGTGTACGTAGAGGAGCAATGCGATGCAAAGGTTCCGCATTTGCTCTTCTGCAGTTACCATCTGCCGACGCGAGCTCCGCCATCGACGTGGATCACCTCTCCGGTAACATGAGGAGCTTCTGTTAAATAGACGACCGCATCGACGATTTCTTGAATAGTCGCTATGCTGCCCCTTAGCTTTCCTTGCAACAATCCGTATAAGAGATTTTGATCTTTTGATAATGCATTTTCTCCTTAAGTTCTCGCTGTTTGCAACATGTCACACAAGTAGACTATGGCTAGAAATTCTTTGCGATTTTTGGCATTCTAAAGGGACAAGCCGGTCCTAGATTATTTCGAAAACGACTTCTAGCTCGATGGGAACTCCTAGCGGAAGGGAAGCGACTCCAATGACCTGTCGCGTTGGAAGTTTCTCTTTGCCGAAAATATCTTGGAACAGTTCAGAAGCTCCATCTGCAACTTGAGGAAGGTCTAATATATCCTCCGTCGAAGAGATGAAAACGCCGAGTTTGACCAGGCGTGCTATCTTGTCCAACGACCCCAAATACTGACGTGCAACAGCGAGGACATTAAGAGCCGCGGTATAAGCGGCTTCCCGACCTGCTTTTGTATCTAGTTCTTTGCCAAGGCGTCCGAGAAATTTCGGCTTGTGGTTTACCACAGGGAGTATTCCACTGAGGAAAAGAAGGTTGCCGGTTTGAACCGCTTCAACGTAGGCTCCAAGCGGTGTAGGTGGAGTCGGCAACGTGACGCCGAGGTTCCGCATTTGCTCTTCTGCGGTTACCATCTGCCGACGTGAGCTCCGCCATCGACGTGGATCACCTCTCCGGTAACATGAGGAGCTTCTGTTAAATAAACGACCGCATCTACGATTTCTTGAACAGTCGATATGCTTCCCATCGGAGATAACGATTTTAAGATCTCCTTTGGGTCCATCTTGTGCATAGGAGTGTCGACCATGCCTGGAGCTACTGCGTTGACGCGAATGCCGTCTTTCGCATATTCGATGGCAAGGCTGATGGTAATTGCACCAATGCCGCCTTTTGTCATCATTGGAATAGAAGCATTTACGCCTGAGATGGGGTTGTCGGCCAATGCCGCAGTGATGCTGACGACGCTTCCACCCGTTTTTTGGGCTAGCATTTGTTTGATCGCAAGTTGCGTGATATAGGCAAAGCCTTCGAGGTTAGTGGAGACAAGCCGTTTGAGATCTTCAGCCGTATACTCGATAAACGGCTTGGTGAAGAATACCCCTGCGTTATTGACAAGGGCGTCTATCGAACCGAATTTTTGCAAAGCAGTTTCAGTTACATTTACCGCTGTATCGAACAGGCCGATATCGCCATCCACTAACGCCAATCGAGGCGATGCAGGGAGTTCCTTTGATTTCGTGATGTTCCGCGAAGTTGCAACAACATTGTAATCTTTATCGAGAAAAGTTCTCACAAGGGCAGAACCAATGCCTTGGGAACCGCCGGTAATGATGATTGTTTTTTGTTTCTGTGTCATATCGAATTTTGCCCCCGCATTAAATTTTGCTATGGCTACACTCACAAGCCGTTAGATTAGGACACATAACAACAACAGATATTATTGAAAAGTGTTTTAAAATCTTATCGAAATCACTTCTACGGGCTGTTTTTGGTATATCTTTAGTCATATCTAATGCTTTGTTAAAGGGGATAGGAAAGCGCTTAATTTTTCTTGCAGGTAGGGAAGCGCTTGGCCAAGGGTCTCATGAAGCGGAGGAGCAATAGGCCCGGAAGCTGCAAGTTGATGGGTTGCTGCTTGAGCTTTTTCAGTTCGTTCTACATCGGTGCTTAAGTCTTTTAGATCCGGCAAATGAGCGGCTGTTGCGCATAGGCTTTTTTGCAGGTCGGATAAATCTTTCAATAATGTGTCCTTTGCTCTCTGAAATAGGCTGGACGGCTCTTCCAAGGAGGGCATTGGAAGGGGCGCTCCGATATTGAGCCGGTCATCGGAGAGGGTCAAAAGGGAAGACAGATCCGGAGCGTTGCGATCTCTTTCTGTGAGAGGACTTCCCAAATTGAAGCAACGTCTTAGTGTAGAAATTACAGACGTGTGATCAAACGGCTGCGATCCCGGAGG
>JAFEGV010000044.1 GCA_018239665.1 Verrucomicrobiota bacterium
CGTCCTTTGTTCACCCTCTATTCCAAACTACCCTTCTTCAAAGGCAAAATTGTTCTTTTGACCTGGATTATTTCAGACGGATGGGGAGACCTGTTCGCGCAGTTGGAAGCTGCCAAGGTCTTGAACTCTCATTTTCCCCATCTTGACCTGACCCTTTTTACCCTTGTCCACAAAGATCGCACACCTCCTGCATTTGAACATCCTTTTGAGCAGCATTGGATACCCTATTCAGGCAAGCTTAATGGACCGATCGTCCATGAGGCATTTTCTTCTGCGCAACTAGAAAAAATAGCGGACTCCGATCTGCTCATCGAACTGCCAACTCCCTTTCCTTATATCCGGGAACTGCTGGGCCAACTCAAAAAAATCCCCAGCTATGTAAGGATTGGAGAACACAGCATGATCGATACGGTCCATTACCATCCCGAAACATCCGCGCGGAGCATGGGCCTGCATTTTTTAGAAAAAGGGATTTTTATTAAAAAAGCTCCAAAGGTCGATTTAAAGAACAGAATTCAACTAAAAGATCAAAACCTCCAAAAACTCCTCTTTGGCAGTTTCCAAGACTTGGAACATTACCAAACAACGAACCGATTTCAAATTGCCTATACGAAAAGCTTCCGGGGGCTCTGCCTCTATCTTACCGCTCTTCTCTCATCTCTCGATGAAGATGAGAAAGACATCGACATCTGCTTTTTTCAAATGGACTTGCTCGCCCAGTCCCTTGAGAAAAAATTCAAGGATCCCATTTCCCAAAATTATCCGCTTTTGAAGGCCTGGAACATTGGTGAATTGCATATCTACTATCAGCAATTGCATTCGATCGTTCCGATCTTGGGACGCGGAAAGCGGCTCCGCCTCATCCATTGCACCTCGCTGTGCCATGATGACCATCTTTTCCTGACCTCTATTACCGACCGCCTGATCGGGGCAACCGGAGACCAGTCTATCTTGGAAGCGATCAGCACAGGCAAGCCCGTCTTCTACGATCCTCCCCATTTCAAAAGACCTTTTTTAAGAGATCTTTGCTTAATTGCGGAAAAAAAACTTGGCTCATTTCCCTGTTTGGCTGAATTTTTCAAACTCTGCTTAAAAAACCCATCTCTTCCATTGGAAGAAAACCACCAAGGATGGGTTTCAGAAGAGTATGTGGAAACCTCCAAAGCTAGCGTATCGCTTGAGGAAGGCACCGATACCGGAATCGGCAAAGAACTCGGCCTTCTTCTCAAAGATCCTGCTATGTCCCATGCTTTTGAAGCGCTTAGGCAATATTTGGCCGAAGCCTACAGCATCGATCCTATCCTGACAGGCCTTGTCTGCCGCGCCCTCCTCATCAAACAAAACCCTAGCCTTGCTCAGCTAGAAGAGGAGGAGGTCCAAAAACTTCTAGATGGAGCGCAAACTCTCGATGAAACTCTCAGTAACATTGCAAAAACATTAGCAGTAAAAACAAATGCTCGTTAGAGGCTCTATTCTGAGAATTAGAAGATTTTTCTTGGTGACAGCTTAAAACATAAGGGTTTTAAAATTCTTTAAGGTTCTCTTCTTTTATACACCAACTCACCAATGCTAGGAATCAAACCTGGATAATCGAGTCTCTCCACACGAACATCAATTTTGTGTTCGGGGAAATCTGCAATCACTTCAGTTCCAACACATTGAGAAGACTCCGAATCCTCTTCCGAAATTTCACCATCGAAATAAAAATATAAGATAATCACATTATCTTTTTCCTCTACTGCAGCAGCCCTTAATTTTGGAGAAACTTCGCCCATTAATCCATACATCAGCGACAAAATCAAATTGATGCGCTTCCTATCCTCAGTACTGTTATTTGGGTCTTGCTGGAACAATGTGAGCTCCTTTTTTGCTATAGTGAATAATTGCCATTGTGGTTGGAATTCTTTCATTTGTTTCCTTATCAAAATAAAATCCTATAACTTCACCACAATCGACTCGTTCTTTAAAAATGCCTAATTCGGAACCTACCGATATTTTTTGTCCCTTTCCACCAAATTTCCTTATATTAGCTTCAGGATCTGGATGAATCCATTCGCTCCGTGATTCATTAAAATTTCGATGTCCCCGCAGATGCTTTCCCTGCTTATCCGCTTCTAGTTCAACTCTTGCACACCATACGTTTCTATTTTCATTCCATAACTTAGCAGATTGAATTAATGCCTCTTTTTGTTCTTGAGTCGCTGCAAGCGTTTCTAAGGCACAAAGTTTTTCTGCTTTCTTTAATTGTTGAATTTTTTTTACGCCCTGAGCGCCCTTAAAACAAACCGTTGTTAAGCAAATATCCATTCCATATTTCCCAAAGATATATCCCGCTAAATGACCTTTATCTCGAAAAAACAAATCATCCCATTCCGTTACTAGCTTATACAATTCAGGCACAACAATTGCAGCAAGTTCTTCTTTTGGAGTCTCTTTTAAAAATTCAATAAACTCCATTGTTGCTAATGCAAACTGTTGAGGCATTTGAATCGGATGCTCTATGGTAGCCCAAATTAAATTCCCAATCCCATGTAAAGAATTTAGTAACGTTGGGAAAAATTCCTCAGCACCACAACAAATCCCTGATTTGATGCCAACTAGCATTCCTTCGCTAAACTCAATCCAATTCGGAGAAAGAGCAGCTTTATCAATGGAAATTGACCGCTGATGGAGAAAATCTTTAAGAGAACGATCAAATTCTCCTAATTCAAAATATGCGGTAGCTCTTTCGAAAATTGCATCTTTATTGGTTGGATCTTTTTCGATAATCTGGTTAAGGATCTCAACTGCCTGTTGATAACTGCAAACCTCAATAAATCCTCTTGCAACATCAAGCATCAATTCTGCTTCATTTTCTGTCTCATATTTTAAAATCTCAGTTACTTTTCCAGTTTCAACCAAGTGTTGAATGTCTTCTATACATTTTCCATAAAGACCCTTGTCATAATTGAACATCCCTCGATTGAAGAAAAATGAAGGATGATGAATATATGAATGATCATCAAATAGTTTTTCAAACTGACGTTGGATTTCACTCCACCCAGTTGTTAGTATGGATTCAACTATTGCTTTCTTTTCAAAATTTCGCGATACTGAACTTTGTTCTTTTGCAATTAACTGACTATAAAGCGTCAATTCATCTAAGTTTTTTAATCCTTTAATTTTCTTCTCAAACTTTTTAATGTTTTTTTCGTGATCAAAAATGTTTTCCGTGAAAAAAACATCAGCCCACCAAAAAAGATGATGAAATCCCGATCTAAATTGCGAGTAGTTTTCCCAATGCTGGACAAATCTTGATGGCCATGATTGATAACATGTGTTGTACATGAAAGGACTTAACAATCCATTCTGCTCTGTTTTAAGTATAATATCTTTAGCAGCATCCCTAATCATTTCAGTTCTCCAGCCAAGCTCTTCGGGCAAATATTTATCCTCTTTTGAAAAAGCATTCAAATGAAGAACTAGAGCAAAAAAGAGACAGAGAAAAATCTTGTAAAATGTGATCATATTTTCCTTAACCACAAAGCTTTACCCACCACAGTTTCTCAGCGGTGCAGCACTAAAGTCCTTTCATATCAAAAAAACAGTTAGTGATTTTAAAACTGTTCCAACAAAAACACAAGCCATTGAAAAAGTGCTCAACCAATCCAAATTTAACTCCTTAAGCCCTATAGCACCTTCTCAGAAGTCTGGCGTAAAAATTATTTGAGTTGTAGAGTGAGGTTTTTAGAGAACCCACTGCCCCACCTACATATGACCAAAACACTCATTTCAGTTGATTTATCAAAAAGACCCGACCAGCAGGCCTTTCCCCTTCACAACCGGTGGCACCCTGACATCCCTCCCGTTGCTGAAGTCAGGCCCGGCGATCAGTTCCGTGTCGAATGCATCGACTGGACCGGCGGGCAAATTAAAAACAATGACAGCGCCGAAGACGTCCGCACGATCGATTTAACCCAAGTTCACTACTTAAGCGGACCGATCGCTGTCCAAGGGGCAGAGCCCGGCGACCTCCTCATTGTGGAAATTCTCGACATAGGCTATCTCCCCGATGCTGAATGGGGATTTACAGGGATCTTTGCAAAAGAAAACGGCGGCGGATTTTTAACAGACCACTTTCCCAATGCCTATAAAGCGATCTGGGACTTAAAAGGGATTTATGCTACCTCGCGCCACATTCCCCACGTCCGTTTTGCAGGACTCATTCACCCAGGCCTTATCGCATGCGCCCCTTCGGCCGAGCTTTTAGCCGAGTGGAACAAGCGGGAAAAAGAGCTTGTCGATACGGCGCCTAATCGAGTTCCCCCTTATGCGTGCTTGCCAAATCCTCAAAACGCTCTTTTAGGAAACGTTAAAAAAGAGCATTTCCAGAAGGTCGCAAATGAAGCGGCCAGGACAGTTCCTCCGAGAGAACACGGAGGCAACTGCGATATCAAAAACCTGACCCGCGGCTCTAAACTCTTTTTACCAGTCTATGTGAACAATGCCCTTCTGTCCTTGGGCGACCTCCATTTTTCTCAAGGAGACGGCGAGATCGCTTTTTGCGGCGCCGTTGAAATGGCCGGAGGCTGGGTGACCCTCCAAGTCGACCTCATCAAAAAAGGGATGGCGAAGTACCATATCCTCAATCCCATTTTTGAACCGGGGCCTGTCGCTCCTCTCTATTCTGAATATCTGATCTTCGAGGGGATCTCTGTCGATGAACAAGGAAAGCAGCACTACCTAGATGCCCATATCTCCTATCGGAGAGCTTGTTTGAACGCGATCGAATACTTGACGACATTTGGCTACACCCCGGAACAGGCCTACCTGCTGCTCAGCTGCGCTCCATGCGAAGGGAGGATCAGCGGCATTGTCGATATTCCAAACTCCTGCTGCACCCTCGCCTTGCCCACCCAAATTTTTGATTTTGATATCAAACCCAAGAAAGAAGGACCGACAATCAAGGTAATACAGAAAAAATGATATGAAATTATCGTTAAGATTAATGTTCGCATCCTTGCTTGTTCTGTCGGTGTTCCTCCTTTTATTATTGGGCGCTTTATCTCTACTTTTTAATTACAGGCTTACTCAAAACCAATATTACTTGCTCAAGGCAAGCGAGATCGAAACTTCGCTGTTCACCATGAGCGACTCCTTGTCCGGCTTGCTGGCAAGGCAGTCCTTGGTCTTGTCCATTCGAAACGTTGAAGACTTTAGCAAGCTGCCTCCAAGCTCGCCCTACGAACAGCAATTCGTTTTGGTATTAGAGAAGCTAGGCGCTGAATCAGATCATAATCCTGCAATTAATGAGATCATTCAGTCCATTAAAGCGACATTTCAGGAACTGCTCCGCAACGAAAATAAGATAGCCGCCGATTCGGAAGCGAAGTTGAAGTTAAAAGGCCAATTAACTGCAAAGTCCCTTCAGGTCGAATCAGAGCTCATCGAAGTCCAAGGTCTTTCAGACGGCGTCTATGGCTCGTTGTTTTTGAGAAATAAAAAAATCGTCAATCAAGTCATGGATGAAATGCGCACCCCCTCAAACTTCAGCGCCGGCGCCTCAAGGGACGAATTTTTTAATTCTGTAGCCCAGGTCATCGCAAGCCCTTCAGCCCATGCGCAACGGACCACGCAAAAGCTTAATGTGGGGTTTGTCGCTCTCGATGCATTGATGCACCAGCTCATCAACGAGAACAATTCTGATGTATTGAATAGTTTGAAGGGAAACCAATTGGTGCAGCTGATTAGCTTGATGCAGACGAACATTGCCCAGCTAAAAAAGGAGCTGTCCGATTTCCCAGACCTTCTGTCGATCGCTGATCAGATCGGCATCAAGTTTAATACAATTGCCCAACAGTTGGTCGAAGAACACGATAACCTTTTTGACTTGCGCCATGACTATAATGCTAAGGATGCTGCCGTGCGGGAGACCGCTGCGAGGATTCAGAATAATCTCCTCAGTTTGCAAAAGGAATTTAACCTCTTAAGCGATAATGAGATCCAAATCAAAGCGGATATTCTGACAACGGCGCAAAGGCTTTCCGCGAACAACCGATTGGGAATTATTCTGATCAGCTCGGGCGTTGTCCTGCTGATGCTCATCTTAGGCTATTATGTGCAGAGGACCAGTTCGAAAGCGATTCGATTATTGACCGATGGGATGAAAAAACTCGTTAAGGCGGAAGGGGGATTGGAATACCGGCTGACAAAAACAAAATATGCTGATTTGAACGAAGTGATCGATGCGTTCAACGCGATGGCCGGCGATTTGCATTATACCCATGAGCATTTGCGCGAGCTAGTGGAGCTGAAAACCCACGACTTAAGCCTTGCAAACGAATACCTTGCCAAATTGATCGTCGAACTTAAGGAAGCAAAAGGGGTGGCCGAGGAGGCCAGCAGGATCAAATCGGAATTTGTCGCCAACATGAGCCACGAATTGAGGACGCCTCTCAATGCGATCATTGGCTACAGCGAAATGCTGATGGAAGATGCCGTCGATGCCGGCCAAAAGACCACGATTGACGATTTAAGCAAAGTGATCGGAGCCGCGAAACACCTCTTGAGCCTGATCAATGATGTCCTCGACTTATCTAAAATTGAATCTGGAAAATTGGACCTGTTTTTGGAAGACGTCAATATCCCCGATCTTGCCAAGGACATCGAAATGATCATCGGCCAGCTCATTATAAAGAACAACAATACGCTCACGGTATCAGTAGATCCCGGCTTGAGCATGATCTATACCGATCTTGTCCGGGTCCGGCAATGTTTGCTTAACTTGCTCAGCAATGCTAGCAAGTTCACTAAAAATGGAAAAATTACTCTGGAAATAAAACCTGTTTTACGCAACACCGAGAAGTGGATCCAGTTCACTGTCAGCGATACGGGGATCGGGATCCCTCCGGAAAAGCTGAACTTGCTCTTCCAGGCGTTCTCTCAGACAGACGCTAGCACAACCCGTCAATATGGAGGAACAGGCCTAGGGCTCTATCTCACCAAGATGTTCTGCACGATGCTTGGAGGAGAGATCTCGGTGAACAGTGAATTTGGCAAAGGTTCGGTCTTTACCATCCTTTTGCCGACAACTCGCGAACAATTTAAAAAAACTGATTCAACGAAAGGACCAAAAAAATGATTAAAATATTACTCGTTGAAGACAATGAATTGAACAGGGACATGTTGTCGCGCCGTTTGCAAAGGAAAGGGTATCAAGTCGTAACCGCTGTCGATGGACAGCAAGGCGTTCTAATGGCAAAATCGGAATCGCCCGACCTGATCCTGATGGACATGAGCCTTCCCGTCATCGATGGCTGGACAGCGACACAGCAGATCAAAGCAGATCCTAAAACCCATCCGATACCCATCATCGCGCTGACTGCTCATGCCATGACAAGCGATCGGGACAAAGCTATAGAGTGCGGCTGCAATGACTTCGATATCAAGCCGATCGATTTTGAACGCCTCATTGAGAAAATCCACAAACTGCTTCCCGGAAAAGAACATCCATGCTGAACGAAGACAACAGCGAGATAAAATCTGGAATGGACCAACTGCCCCGCCTGGTGCAAATCCGCAAGAATATTGAGGAAATCCTCAATGAGCTTCTTGCCAGGTTGGCACCATATATTCTAGGGGAAAAAAAGAACCTATTTCCCGAAAATAAGGCCGACCTTGAAAAAATGCACGAAGGATGCCTGTCCCTTAAGCAAAAACTGCTTGAGTTTTTAGAAGAACAGGCGATTAAAAAAAATAGCGCCGGGACCGATCTGCAGCAATATCTATCCAAGGTCCGCCATGATTTGCGCAACTTCGTAAACGTGATCAATGGCTACGGAGAGATGGTCATTGAAGAATTGCAAAAGAAACAGCAGCCTTCCGCGGCGGATGATTTTTTGGGAATGACCGCACAGGTAGGCCAGATCCTTGTCCTGATCGATGCGATCAAAAGCCCCGAAACACATCCTACCCTTCGCGCAACCACTTCGATGAGGGTTAGCAAACAGGTCCCTATAGATCTGGTCACCGATAGCGAAGAATATCTAAATTTTAAGAAAAAAATCGAAATTCTCATTGTTGATGACAATGAAGAAAGCTGCCAGATCCTCCAACGCTACTTAAGCCGCATCGACTATCCAAACACTCAAATTGCCTACAATGGGGTCCAGGCATTGTCGATGTTGGAAAAACATCACTTTGACCTTGTCTTGCTCGATATCGATATGCCTCAGATGACAGGGATCGAGGTGCTGCAACATTTAAAGAAGGACATCATTCAACAGCGTCTGATGGTGCTGATGATCTCAGCTGCCGATACGATGGAAAACACGATCGCATGCATCCGGTTAGGCGCCGAAGACTTTTTGCCAAAGCCGTTTAATCCAGATTTGCTACGCGTCAGAATTGGCTCTTGCATCGAAAAGAGATGGTTCATCAATAAAGAAAAACAATACCGGGAACGGATTGAATTTGAAAAGCAGCGATATGAAAGTTTAATGAAGGCCGTGTTTCCGTCGGTTATTGTCGAAGAATTGGCGCAGACGGGCACGGTGCAGCCCGCAAACTATACGGAAGTCGCTATTATGTTTGCCGATGTCGTCGGCTTTACGGCGTACTGCGATAAACACTCGCCCGTGGAGGTCCTTGAGAACCTTCAAAACCTTGTAGAGATGTGCGAATCGGTCGCGCTTGAAAACAACTTACAAAAAATTAAAACGATAGGAGACAGCTTCCTTGCATCAGCGGGAATGTTGGCCCATCGTAAAAATCCGGTGCTGGACTGTATCCATTGCGCAAGAACATTGATAGCCAATTCCGTGAAATTGCCGTCGAAATGGCAGCTGCGCGTGGGCATCCATTTCGGCTCAGTGATCGGCGGAATCGTCGGGCACCGGCAATACCAGTTCGATATTTGGGGCGATGTAGTCAATACCGCTGCGCGGATTCAAACTCAAGCGGAGCCCAATTCCATATGCATGAGCAAGCAGGCATGGGAGACTGTCAAAGAGCTATGCAATTGCCGCTCTTTAGGCATGAGGAGCGTACGAGGCAAGGCGCCTCTTGAGATTTTCGAGTATGTGGATGGAGGCTAAAGTGATTAGGAAATTGCAAAACTCCAATTTCGTTCCAACTTTGCGCTTTTTGTCCAGGCTTCGGATGCTGAGCAAATCATCTACTCTCAATCGGGTATGCCAATTTGCGCAGAAATCGAACCTCAACAAATATCATCAAATTTGGTCTCCAAAGAAAGTTGTGCAACTCCCTCTGAAAACAGTTCCGTGGCTGGTTCTCATTTTCATTGCAATGTTTTGCGATGCGGCTTCTGCCGATCCGCTTTCGCCGCCTCCGATTAAAATTGGGATGACCGCTGCTTTCAGCGGGCCTACGGCAGAGCTTGGCCAACAAATGAAACTAGGGATCGATATCTATTTTGCAAAGACCAATGCGGCGGGAGGAATAGGAGGAAGACCTCTGGAACTGATCGCGTTGGACGACCAGTATGAGCCGCGCCTTGCTGCGCCTAATATGCGGCAGCTGATCGATCAAGATCACGTATTGGCGATGATTGGCAATGTGGGAACGCCGCCGGCTATTGTGACAGTGCCGATTGCCAACGAAAAGCATGTCCTCATGTTTGGAGCGCTGTCAGGAGCTTCCGTTCTGCGCAATGTTCCTCCAGACCGATATGTGATCAATTTACGAGCCGGCTATCAGGAAGAAACCGCTGCAATGGTCAAAGGTCTGCTCTCGATTGGGATCAAACCAAGCGAAATTGCCTTTTTTACGCAAAATGATGCGTATGGAGATGCAGGCTATAACGGCGCCATCAAAGCCATCCAGGCCGCAGGCTACCCTACCGATGATTTGCCCCATGTCCGCTATACGCGCAACACCTTAAATGTCGAA
The DNA here is from genome assembly GCA_018239665.1 of Verrucomicrobiota bacterium. Classification (GTDB taxonomy): domain Bacteria; phylum Chlamydiota; class Chlamydiia; order Chlamydiales; family Rhabdochlamydiaceae; genus Acherontichlamydia. Next base: position 9,889 of record JAFEGV010000044.1, read on the forward strand.
GAAGGATTGGCAGAGCTGCTGGAACTTCCCAATCCGCCTAAAGCGATCATTATTGTCGGTGTGTACGCCCCCGCAGCAAAATTTATTAAGCTAGCTAAAAAAGAGTTTCCAAACGCCTTATTTTTAAACGTCTCGTTCGTCGGAAGCAATGCTTTTGCCCAAGAACTTGGCCCTGACGGCAACGGCGTTATTGTCACGCAAGTCGTTCCATTTTTAAATAAAGACCTTCCCGCTTTCCGCGAATATCAAGAGGACATGAAAAAATATGGTCCTCCCAATACTCAACTTGGGTTCATCTCTTTTGAGGGCTATCTTGTCGCAAAGCTCTTTGTCATTGGGCTTAAAACTGCTGCTGCCAATCATCAACTCACTCGCGAGGGGATTATCGACACCTTCGAGAAGATGAAAGATGTGGACATCGGCATCGGCGTGCCCATTACATTTGATCAAAATAACCACCAGGCCCTGCACGAAGTTTGGCCTATGGTCATTGAAAATGGCCAGTATGTGCCCCTCGACTGGAATAAGCTGAAACGTCCTCAGGGATGACATTCTAACATCCACATCATTCCGGCTTGATCGCAACCTTACCGCTATGGTACAAATCCACATAAACAGACTCAAAATGACGCATTTCTAAAAAAGAGTTGTTGAGTGTATTTGTTCTTTAGTTCCCTCCTTCTATTCGCCGCAGTACTCTTTCAATTGGACCGCCATTTTCTAAAACAAAATGATGGCTTTTGCCTGAGGACGATCTTGGGACAGGTTCCCTTTCAAGAAAAATGGGAGATCGAGGCTCCTCTATCGCCGGAGGTGCAGGAAGCTTTAAGCCGGCCTTTCCATTACCTTGCTAAAGGACACCAGTCCTATGTCTTTGAAAGCGAAGACGGCAAGCGCGTAATCAAGTTTTATCGGTTCCCTTCCCACATGCGCGTCTTCCCATGGCTCAACCACCCTCTTTCCTACCACTTCAGCCATGATCGCCGGAAGATCATGGCCTACAACCAAGAAAAACTCGACCTGTCCTTCAACAGCTATAAGATCGCATTCGAAGAGCTCCGGAATGAAACCGGGATCGAATGGGCCCACCTCAACCTCACCCCTACGGAACATTCCAAAGTCCACTTGATCGACCGGACCGGCAACCACTACCATGTCCCATTAGGCCAGCTTTCATGCGTTGTTCAAAAACGGTTTACATTGATTTTTGACACGTTGGAAACCATGCGCGCCAACCATGACAAGAAAGGGATTCAAGCGGTGGTCTCCTCCCTTCTCAATTGCATTGCAGACCGCTGCAGGGAGGGGATAGTCGACAACGACCCTGTATTGGGCAAAAACTATGGTTGGGACGGCAGCCGGGTGGTCTACATCGATATCGGACGATTTGTCCACGCTAATGACTCAAAAATTTTGTTGAACGCCAAAGAACAAGCTTTGCAGATTACTCCCATTTTGGCCGATTGGTTGCAAGGCTATGACGAAGAATTATTTAAGAATTATAATGAAATGTTAAATAATCTAGATTAATTTGATTATTTAAAGCTTCTTTCATTCGCAAAATATGGGTATAATTTCCATTATTTCTAAATAAGAGGAATTATGGAAATTTGTTCAACCCGATATCCTGATTGTCTCAATAAGGCCCTTTTGGCAAACAAGGTTATCCCTACAGCCAAGCCGAAAGAAAACTCCACTCCACTATGGGGCGTCGTCGCTAGCGTGATCGCCGATGCTTTCCGCGGCGTGGTCTCATTCAAAAAAGATCTCGACGATGCGTTAAACTCCTTTCTTTTTAGCTCTACTTCAACCGCGACCTTAAGCATCTTATCTTCGCAAACTCCAAGCACCTACGAACTGAGCTTTGCAGCTTCCGACAAGCTCCACTTCGGGATCTTATGGGACGAAGTTCGAAAAAGCGCCCAGTCCGGCAAACTCTTTGAATTGATTTCGGAGCGGCGCAAAGAATTGTCCTTTCAAAAAGAGACCTGGCGGAAGTTCATCGATAAAAACCGTCTGATTCAAGACCCATCCCTTTATGCTTCGATCGACAAAGTCGTCAAAGAAGGGAAACTATCCCGCGTCGATGCCGGCTGCGGCAGCGCCTACTTTCTATACGATGCGGAAGGCAAGCCCCGCTATGTGGTCAAGCCTGTCGACGAAGATATTTTATGCTTGAACAACCGAAAAGGTTTTGGCTCCCCATTTAATGACGAAGAACACCTCGTCCGCGATGGGATCCCCCTATACCGTTCCGCCCAAACAGACGCCTTCTGCTACACCCTTGCTTCCTTGTGCGGCATCGGTTCGATCACTCCTAAAACGGTGATGCACATCATTTCGAGCGAAAACTATTACGACATCAGCTCCCTGCTTCAAGGGGAAGAACAAGAACTGTTCCACCGCTTCACCGGGTTCCCTGATCGGGAAAAGCTTTGCTCCGTTCAAGAATTTGTGGAAAACTCCGATGACTTGTACAACATCACGCATGAGCTGTATCAGAACGATTCCGATCTCTTGGAAGCTTTTGACCAACAAGATATTGAAGAGGCTTCCCTTTTTACCTGGCTGACGGGCGATACAGACGCCCATTCAGGCAACTTTCGCGCTTACGTCAAAAGAATTGATGCGAATGGCAAACCGGTCTATGGTCTGAAAAAAATCGACAACGGCTTGTCGTTTGCTGAAAAAAATGATGGCTTATTTAGTGTGCTCCAGTATTTCCCCAATGCCGGCCGTCCTCTTTCCAAGGAGACCATCGAAAAGATCCGTTCAATTCCACTGGAACAAATCCTGGAAAAAATGGATGATTACCAATTAGGGAATTCCAAAGCTGCATTTATCGAGCGAGTAAGCGTTGTAAAGCAGCTAGCAGAAAGAGACGGGATCTCCATCGAAGAGATCTACTTTCGTTTAGGCCTCTTAGGACGGGCTGATGGAAAAACGCTTGCCTTGAGCACTCTCTCTCTTTCCGAGCTAAAAAACATCGTGTACGGGACATCTGACGATGTCTGGCCGACAACAACTTACAGCGAGGTCTAACATGAAAAAACTTGCATTCTTAAGTACTGCGCTCCTGTGCTTCCAATCGATTGCAACTCATGCCGAAGAAGCCGCCAGCCAACCATCCATCATTGAGGACATTGTATCTATGAAGCTTGTCAATCTTAAGAGCCAATTCGTCGTTGTCGAGTACAGCGGCAAAGAGACCATCTTCCACGATAAGATCCTCGAGAAAGAGATGAAGGAAAGAGGCGTTTTAATCCCTCAAGCGCTAAGAGACCGTTTTGGAGGAAAGGCAAACGTCCGGATGGCCGATCCCGAATTCCAAGTCGCCTTTAAAGAGGTGTTCTGCCCGAACGTCTTTAATCCTCAAAACTTCGAGTGGACAGAGTAAAGCTTCAAAGCTCTTATCTTAGAAACGTTCCCTATACACAGAGTGATTCAAAAATTGGAATTTGGCAAAGCTGGCGCCCTGAATTTGGGCCAGGCTTCAGCCGTCGCCGAAGCAGGCCATGTGAATACACATGGCCGATGCAGGCGGGACCGAAGTCCGGGATGCCAGCAAAGCCAAAACCAATTTTTGAAACACGATGTGTATAAATTCAGGGAACGTCCCTTAAAAATCATAGATGAGCTTAAAGCACGCATCTTCGTCTTGGATCAGTTCAAACTTGAGAGCTTCTTCAGGCTTTATCCAGGTAAATCCTTTGTGCTCATTAAAATTAATCTTCACCGCTCCCGGATCGCCGACCAGTTTTGCGCGGAACATATGATAGATGATATGGTCCTTTTCGTTATGTTCGATATAGACGGTGCCTAAATTTTCGATGGCCTGATTTGAAAAATCGTAACCGGTTTCCTCTTTCACTTCTCGGATCGCAGCTTGCGAAGGCGTTTCCCCTTTATCAAGCTTCCCTCCTGGAATGCCCCAAAGGTTTCCCTGAGATTTGCACTCTTGTCGATGAAGCATCAAAACACGATCTTCATGCTCGATAAAAAGAGCTGCGATCTCTGCTCTAGGCTTGAACGATTGCGGAGGCTCTTTATAGACAACTGCTTGGATTGCGGCTGAAAACAGCAGGCAACTGATCAATAAGATTTTTTTCATTGCAATTCCCTCTCAGCTTCCATTTACGAATGGATTTTCGAAAGGAGACGGACGATCTCCTCATCGGTAGTTTGATCAAACAAACGATAGAAACTCCCCACTGCTTCAAAAAAAGCAGGCGCGTCCAAACAGACGACCTCGTCGACCTCTTTTTCGATTTTTTGCAGCGAGTCGGGCGATGCGACGGGAACGGCGAGCACAATTTTTTTGGCCTTGCTGGCTCTTACCGACTTGATCGCAGCCCGCATGCTAGCCCCGGTCGCTATCCCATCATCGACCAAAATCACCGTCTTGCCTTTGATCTCAGGAGCTTCCGCATTTCCCCGATAGAGGGCAAGACGCTGCTTGACCACCATCTTCTGCCTCTCCATCTCGGAAGCCAAATATTCGCGCGAAACGCCTAAAAGGCCGATCAGATGCTCATTAAACACCCCTTCGCCATGTTCGGCGACAGCTCCAAGAGCTAGCTCCGGATTTCCGGGCGCGCCGATTTTTCTCACGACAACGACATTTAATGGGGCTTCCAGAAATGAGGCGACCTCGAAGGCCGTGACAACGCCGCCGCGCGTCAGCCCTAGGACAACGACATCTTTCCGATCTTTGTATTTCTTTAACTGCAAAGCAAGCTGCTTTCCAGCGTCATGGCGATCACTAAAAAGCATAGACACTTCTCTCCCGGTTAGGATGTGTGAATGTTGACTCGAGCAAAACAAGATCGGTTGTTCAGCTTAACTCTCTGGATCATGGATATCTTGCTTTCGCACAAAGGTGCGCTCGCTTACATTCTTAGGTTTTAAGTACTCGCGCAAGGCCGCATCAAACTTCTCTGCAGAGCATTTTTCGCCGCATGTGAAGAGATCGACAAAGCAAGCCCCATGTTCGGGATAGGTGTGGATGCTCGCATGGCTTTCGGAAAGCAGGATCACCATCGTCAGACCATGCGGAGGGAAGACATAATGGGATTCATTTAAAATGGTTGCGCCGCATTGCTCAACCGCTTCCAGCATCGCCTGCTGCAAAGCTTCTAAATTCGTCAATGCCTCTTGATCGCAATCGCAGTAGCTTGCCAGAAAATGGACGCCTTTAAAGTGATAAACCTCAGCGATATTGTCTTCGGAATGGTCTGTTGCAAACAGGGATGATGAAACACAAAAAAGAATGGAAAGGACTAAAGTGCAAAACCTGATCATATTCTCTACTCACGCTCCTTGGATTAGCGATTAAGATAATTTAGGGAGTTTTGCAACTCCCTCTTATTGGTGGATATTTTCTGCTGAAACCGAACTTTTTTTCCAGAAAAGATTGAACGAACTTAAACTGGGGAAGTTTTCCTCTGACTCGATCGTCGCTTCGATCCCTTTTTTGGACAATTTTTTTTTGATCTCTTTAGGACTATAAGGGACTACTCCAACATGCTTAGGCATAGGCCTGCCAAAGAAAAACCCGCAATCGGCATGGGCGGCCACTTTTGAGAACAAAATGTCTTGGGAAACTTTGCTGCTTTCAAAAAAACCGCCATCGCTGATGACAAGGTCGGAATGAATCTCTTGCTTGAGATCTTTAATTGCAATAAACCTTACCCCATCGACGCCCGATTCCGCCAGATAGCGCTCAGCCAACTTTAGGGAAGCAGGCGTATCAACGATCGTGTAGCTTTTAAAGCGATGCAGCTGGTGCAGGACGTTGCACAATCCTCCATACCCCGCTCCGATCTGCACGACTTCCCTTTCCTCTAAATCCCCAATCTTTTCTTGGATCTTTCCGCAGAGGGCGACATAGTGAAGCGTCGTCGGCGAAAATTCCCCGACCTTTTCATACGCATAGACGCGCGGAGATCCGATCGCATCGTTGCTCCGAAGCTTGTCTAAAATAGCCAAAAGGCCAGGAAACTTCTCTGCTATAACATTCAGCGAGGCAGCCCCTTGTTCGTAAGAAGCATTCTCATGGACCAAATTAAAAACGGGGTGGTTTTTAAATCCTTGAAATAGCTGATCATCGGTCGCAGCCTGTTCATAAAAAGCGGAAATCGAGCTTTGGTCGTAGACTGCCGCCGGAGGGATTTTGTTCTTATCCCGCTGGGGCTGGCAACCGGCCAAGAGGGCCAAAAAAAAATATAAGTAATGCTTCACAGACTTGTTCCTAAATCAGAATGACTATGATGATACCCCCGCTTCGAATTATCTACCAGATCCGCTTGATAGCAAAAAAAAGAAGATCAGGCTAAACTAAAGAGGGAATTGCAAAACTCATTTGCCCGTTAAAATTGCCCTTTTGAGACTGTTTGTGCCCATTCTCCTCACCCGACCCACTAGGGGTCGGCCTCGTCGAATGGCCCGTGGCAGCAACGCTGCCACTCACAAACAGCCTCAAAATCATCAATTTTTCGGGGCAAAGCAGTTTTGCAATTCCCTCTGAAGAATGGAACACACAGGGAAGGAACCATGCGGATCATTTTAGGACTCATTGCACTTGGCCTTGCAGGCTACAGCCTCTGGTGGATGAGCGATACTCGCCCCGATCTCAAGAACAAGGTTGAAGAAATCCTCAACACCGGGTCTTTTCATACCCTCGAAATCCGCTATTCGGCCGAACAGATCATGGAGATGCACCGCAAGGACCTTCTCAAAGACAACCGGCACAAGTACTTAGAGCCCTCCCTTAAATTCTATCCCTATCTCCTGCTCGACGTGAAGTACCTCGTCTCCGAACATAAAACTAAAGAAGGGGTGATCCTGTGGGACTTGACCGATGGGGAGATGGTCCTCGATACGAAGCATTGGGAAAAAACCCACGGCTTTGGGGATTGCATCAACGCCAATACCGACCGGCAAGAGTTCCGGGTGATCAACACCCTGGCAAAAAAGGGCGGGTCGAGCGATCGGCAAGGTCTTTCCAAAGCGCTCCATGTTGACAACGACGTCCTCGATGCGTGGGTCGAAAGCTGCCGACGCAAGCAGCTCATCGTACAAGCCGGGAACTACTACAGGCTCCATCTTGAAAATCCCAAGCTGAAGATCCTCCCTTCCACAAAATTGGACGAGCGCCTTGTGACCAAGCCCCATCGGAATGCGATCCGGGTGGCCAAAGCCTTTTCTTTCTCCCAAATTGAAAAAATTACCCGGGCCGCCTTTGGCAACGAATTCGCCATCCGAAAAACTTCCGACGTCTACCTGCCCGTCCACTGCATCGTCGTCCAAAATCCCGATGGCTCTATCCACACGAGCCATTGGAACGCCCTCAACGGCAAGCCCCTGTAGCTGCATTGCTCATCCATAAATTCTTCGAATTCGACTCGATCCTTGCTGGGAAAATCTAGACTTGATAAACTAGCGCACTTTCTTTTCGATGGAAAGATGGCTGAGTGGCCGAAGGCACGTCCCTGCTAAGGACGCGTACCCCTCAAAGGGTACCGTGGGTTCAAATCCCACTCTTTCCGTTGTTTTTCTTTTCCTTATCTAAAAATTTTAATAAATGAAGATCGAAAACTGATGATTCATA
>JAFEGV010000045.1 GCA_018239665.1 Verrucomicrobiota bacterium
GTTGCCATGGAGCATGAGAACAGCGCGAAAGTGCGCGAGATGCAATCCAAGGTCGTCGAGGCGGAGGCCCAAATCCCGATGGCGATCGCAGAATCGTTCCGCTCGGGCAACCTCGGCATCATGGACTTTTACCGGATGAAGAACATCCAGGCCGATACCGACATGCGCAGATCGATCTCCAAAGACGACGATATGGGACATAAGTAACATGGACTTGGACCACATAGGCCAATACATCCTGCCGATCTTGATCGTCCTGTTCTATCTCTTTGCAGGAGGAAAAAAGAAAAAGCCCCAAGAGCCGCCTCAGCAGGAGGCCTACCCGGATGATTTTGACGACGAAGAGGACCTCGAAGACGAGGAGGAGGAAGCGTATACGCCTCCGCCTCTCGTCCAACGCCTCCCGCGGCCTCCGCAAAAGGCAGCCTCTTCCCTTCCACCTGTCCAGCGCACCCTTTCCGATTTCGAGTCGGCGATCAGCAGCCGCCACGTTGCCAATAACATCGAAGATAGATCGTATGTCTCCGCTATTTCCGACGAGCGTGCCCAGTCGCTGATCAGCAGCGGGCTTTCCGAGCGGATCGACCTCGATCAGGCCTACGCGATCAAGCCCCGCCACCGGCCTTCCCGAGGGCGTTCCCTGCTTGCCAAGTCCAGCCTCAAAGACGCCTTCATCCTCCAAGAGATTTTTAAGAGGCCGGATGCTTTCTGAGCGTCTTAAGAAAATCAAAGACCAGATCGCAGAAGCCTGCCATCGCTCAAACCGCGATCATTCCGAGATCACCTTGATTGCCGTCACCAAATACGCCACCCTTGAGGCCATCCGCGAAGCCTACAACCTCGGCCTCCGCTCCTTCGGAGAAAGCCGGATCTCTACAGCTCTTGAAAAGATGGCGCAGCTTCCATCGGACATCGACTGGCATTTCATCGGCCATCTCCAATCGAACAAGGTCGCCAAAGCGACCGGCCGTTTCGCCCTCGTCCATTCGGTCGATTCATTAGAACTAGCAAAAAAGATCTCTGCCGCAAGTACCCAACAAGGCTGCAACACAGCAGTTCTTCTGCAAGTTAACACTTCCGGCGAACCCTCAAAGCAGGGCTTTACTCCCGACACGTGCCGCGATCACTTTTTAGAGCTCTCTCAGCTTCCCGGAATCACTCTTCAAGGGCTCATGACCATGGCCCCTTTGACAGAGGACGCCAGCGTCATCCGCTCTTGCTTTTCCCGCCTCCGTGATTTGCGCGACGAATTCGAGCTGCGCCACCTCTCCATGGGCATGTCCCATGACTTCTCTATCGCCATCGAAGAAGGGGCTACGCTGCTGCGCATCGGCTCTTCGCTTTTTGGCGCTTAAAAAATTCCACATCATTGTATTTGTTGAATATATATTAAGATTTTGTTTGACTTGGATAAAGTTTTCTTATTTTTATAGCGGAGGAACACATGGCAGTCCACAGTCCAGCAGATATCAATCATGACATGTTGCAAGAGAGGATGCATTTCGCGGTTCCCGGAAATACACCGGTATCCCATGTCCGTTCAAGCACGCCTCCTCAACAAGAGCTCCTTGCAGAAATCAATGAAGCAGGCTACGAGATCTATCTGTCCTATTGCGTCATCACCAATGCAAAGGACAATTCCAACCTTTTACTGCAAGAAGTCTATCCGCTTGCCAACTCCTTCGTTAACTTTGTGAACTTATGCAATGAATACATCGCAGCTAAATACTCGCCTGCATTGGACGCGGGCACGATGCAGATCTATAACTTGCTGACGACGGGGAATTGGTATCCTGGCGACACGGTCTACCAGATCTCCAGTAACATCCTCAAACCCCCGACAAACAATTTCGCTGAAGATTGGGAAGGGGTATTAGCTTCCCTTTACCATGCCCAGGACCCCAATTCGATCAGCGTCCTTTGGAACATTTGCGTGGCCATAGCCAATTGGGAGCCAGCCCATCCACCCACTTTAAGCGAAGGTTTTTCCCAGCCTCTGCTAGCAGACGTGCAGACGCTCCAAACCACATGGGGGCAAATCACAACAGCGTCGATCGATCCTGCCAACTCGGGGAACATCCTTCCAACGCTTGCAGCCGACCTCGTCGCTGTTAACACCGATTTGACCAATAACCTCAATTCCCAAGGATACTTGACTGCGAACGAACAAGCGCTCTACGATGCTTTGAATGCTCCTCTGGAAGGGGCATTTAACATGTCTCTGATCGGTTTTGCTAACGACGTGGTGAGTTCACCCACCTCCGAGAACCTGACCTGGTTCGGCAACTTTGTTGCAGGAGCCAACTATTACATTGTCTCTGTGCTAGAGGTCAGCTTGGAAAGCAATCCGACGATCTATCTGTATTAACAGTCAGCATAAAAAAGCACGCGTGGTTTCCCACGCGTGCTTTTTGATAAAAACTGCGAAGATCTTTAATGAACTAAACTTAACGAATCCACTTTTCTAGTTCAGAATTTACTGCTGAAAGCTCTGCACGAACCATCTCCTCGGTTTGTGTAACTTGAGCAGCAAAATTAGGATTTCCTTCTGGGGTGATTTGCCTTAGATCAGTTAATTTCTCATTTAGAAATTCCTGGAAATCTTCAAGCTCTTCTCTGTCATATGGCGCATATTTGCTAGTGCTTGAGCTTGATGATTTAGGAATGGTTTCCACTAATTCTGCTTTTATAGAGTCGAATTTACGGATCCATTCGACTTGATCATCAAAAGTCGGTTCCGTAGGGATAGAACTCATCATTGCAACGAAAGGAGACAAGCTAGAGCTTGAAGAGCTAGCTCTATTATTGCCTGTCGTTGTAGCGCTAATAGAGGAACCGGATAGGATAGGAGTTGTGTCGATTCCGTTCGTTTGAAGGGCAGTTAAAACGGGTTCTTTCAACTGTGGAAATTGGTTGAATTGGGGGAAGTGGGCAGTTAATTTTTCTAAAATTTCACCAGCCCATTGCTGTCTTGGTATTCCAGCAGTTTGAGCATACTGTTTGTATTCAACGACAAATCTATTGAAACTAGGAGTAGAACAAACAGTCGCTACATGAGTTGTCAAATCACCTAAAGCTTTATCTACGGCTTTTTGTTTTTTTTCAGCCTCAGATAGTTTCTTTTTTTCTGATGTCAGATCGTGTTCTAATCTCGATATAGTAGAAAAAGCCGAACTCAATTTTTCTTTTTCTGAGTTTATTCTTGAAAGTAGATTTTCAAGGGATGCAGATACACTCTCAAAAGTTTGTTGTGTGGCTTGCACTTCTGAGGTGGTTTTCGAAATCTCTCTAATTTGTTCTGGTAGGTAATCGATGGATTCTAAATGCTCTCCTAGTGATGTTTTTGAGGCTACCCAACCCTTTTTTAATACATCATTATAAAGACTGTGGACTATAGGATCGCGAAACTCATCTGATGTTTCGAATTGAATAAGATCGATTGTATATGGGTCAGCCATCAACCGAGCAATGTTTTTACGCGCAATTTCTTTCCCTCTATCGTTTTCAGTTCTATCAGCTTCTTGAAAACGTTTAATTTCAGAGCTAAGGTTCTGTGCATTAGTTTCTAGCCGTTTAAGGCGATGACTAATCAACCCTAGTTTTTCGATTTGTTGGTTTAAATGTTGTCGGTTTTCGGGAGCAGTTAGCAATATATGAGCTTTCATTGTTTCATATCGGTACTCACATGTTAGCAAATTCAATTCTAATTGATAGCGCTCTTTAATTAATGGGAGGAGTTTTGCTCTTGTATCGGCTTTGGATACGGCTACTCGATTTGCTTCAATTTCTTGATTGATTCTTATTATTTCTCTAGAATGCTTATCACGCTCGACTACAGGAGTGCTATGAAAGGGCAAACTATCTATTAAACCTTGCACTGGAACTTGTACTAAACACATTTGAGCCTGTAGCTCTCTTTCTAGCCCGGCAACTTCAAGCTCTGATTGTTGAATCTCAGATTGATTTTTTGCTATAGCACCATCGATTGTAGTTATCCTTTGAGAAGCAGACTGATGATCTTCTTTAATTTTTTCAACAGAGGTTCCTTCAAGAACGGCTGATACTTCACCAGCCAAGGTATAGCCTGCACTATATCCGCTTAATTGTCCGGGGAATATATTTTGTCCTAGATGTTTGGCGGATTGATCAACAGTATTTCTTAGCGATTCAACTTCAGCGGCTCTGGAAGCTTCCAAACTATTTAGCACCGAAGTTCTTTGGCTTTCAAGATCTTGCTTTATTGTAGTGAATCGTCGAGCGATTTCTGAATTTTGAGGAGCTATCATAATCATGTCATCTGCTAATCGAATATTGTGCGCAATGCTATGTAATTGTTCCAATGGCGTGGTGTTTGGTTGTACAAGTTTCATCTGTTTACTATACAATTCCAGAGCACAGCCTAAAAATTCATCAGCTGAAGTCGGATATCCAAGTATATATGAATTTAATTGGACTATATCGATACCGAGGTTACTCCCAGAATGTATTCTTCTTAATAAATTCTCAGCTCTTGACTTGAGATCTATTTGGTACGTCTGATCTAAAGGAAGAGGAAGATTTGGACGAAGATTATTGGTTTTTGCAGTTGTGGTATTAGAATCAGTTATTACGGATCCGTAATTCGATGAATTCCGAGGAGGCGATAACGGTTGCCCTTCCGGTGTTGTAGCAGATGATCCGCCTAGAAGGTCATTGATGGAAGGGGATCCCATCAGCGCCCATGCGCCTCCAAGAATAACTGGGATAGCAGTTAAAATGAGCGGATTGTGCAAGAGGACAGCAAGGGCCACACAAGTGATCACCAAGACCCCAGTTCCAACGGCGAGGCCAACAGTTCTTCCATTCCATTTAAATGAAGAGGGTGTTTCTTGCGTTGCTGTCGATGAAGCAGTGCTAAGTGGTGGTGCAACGCCTCCTAACAATGACATGGATTCAAGTGTCGACATGATTATCCTTTGTGTTTTTAATTGTTAATAAATCTTAATTTAATTATAACATTTTCTTTAAAATTAATCAAATAATTTATTAATTAGTTTCCGCGTTGTTTATCAGTCTTATTATGAGTATTTTTGGTCTATAACGATTTGATGTTACAGATGGATCCTATCTCTCAGATAGATCAAGACTTATCAAAGGGTTATTATGGATAACAGAGGATAAGACGAGACTTTTAAAAAGCTGTTGTGAGCATTTTTTTAGCTTAAGTGTTATGTGAACTTAACCGCTTGAGCGTTGAGGGAGATTTGGAATCCAGTTAATCGTACAATTGGGCCTCGGCCAATCGGATTTCGATTTCTTGCCGGTCGAAATCAGGGGATTGCAAGCTTGCCTGTCTCCGAGGGCCCAATAAGGGTTGTTCTTCTGGAGTTATCGTTCTAGATCTGCATAGAAGGTCGGTCAGGTTAGGGCTGTCCATTAACAGCCAGGCGAAGGGGAGAATGATGGCGATCGGCGTAAAAATAACAGGATTAATGAGGATGCCGAGGGCCAGGCAAGCGATGACTAGTACGCCGGCGCCAACAGCTATGCCGATCGTTCTTCCGTTCCATTCAAATCGGGAAGTTGTCTCTTGGGGCAAAGCATTAGGAACAGTGTCTCCGGAAATTGCCGAAGTTTGATGTTGGGGTATTGCCATAACTTTCTCTTGAATAATTTAAAAGATAAAGGCTTACAAAAATTATATCATTTTATTTATAAAATTTCAATGAGTATCAATGTGAAATAGAAGCAGACTTAAACGATTTTATTAACGATTGAGTTGTGTTGAAACAATACCGTGCTATTTAAGTAGGGTTGTGGATTAAATCTGTTTTTAAGTGTCTTAACTTGCGTAGGTTAGGATGATTTGCCCTTAAATTTAGGTCAATGGAACGAGTTCTGGAAGCGGCTGTAAATTTTTGAAGGAGGGCTTTTTTAGTGTCGGGGCAGCGCGACTGGTAAAAGGTTTTTTGTGAAATGATAATGAACGGACTTGTGGTTTTCAAATGGTGTTTTTGGTATGCTTTTCCGAAATTAATTAATGACCTTAACGCCTCTATTTTGAGGGGTTTAGGAGGAGAACAGGTATGGGGATCACTCAAGTCTTCGGTTTTTCTCAAATCAGCGAATGCTTCCGATGGGTAGGCTCTAGCCTGCCTTGCGCAGGAACGGGCGAGGCTGCCTTTAGACGGACCTTTGTCAATAAGCTCGATGAGCACGGCCAGCCTAGGATGTTCGATGTGGTCGATCATAGGACCAATCAGGTCACCCGCACGCCGCTGTTGTCCTACGTGGAAGATGTAACGACAGGTGATTTGTACCTGGACGAAGAGTGGCACGTCCTTGCGACCAAGTGCACGGCGATCGCGCTGGGCAATCCTATCTATGCTTTAGGAACGGAGGTCTGGTATTTCACGAAAACCCTTCTTGTTGTGGGAACAGTCGCCGTAGACACGATCAAGAAGATCGGCACGCAGATTTCCCAAGGGGATCTGAGCGTTGTAGGAACAACCTGCTGGGAATGGCTTACGGAAACGGGGTCAGCCCTTGGCGAGGGGATTTGGGGGATCGTGAGCACGCCGTTTTTTGCGATTGGAGTCGAATTTGCGGCCCTTTACGGGATCTTTGACCAATACCGTGGACGTAAATGGGTTGCAGCGATCGAACATGCCTGGCAGCGGGGAGCTTCCTATAAAGAAGACAACCAGTGGCCTGTCCATCATGAGAATGAGAATTGTTGGGATGCTTTTGTCCAAGACCTCAAGAAAGCGCGGACCCACTATTTGGCCAATTGCTTCCAGGTGAGGGGAAATATTCGGGATGCGAACATCCGGGTGATCCGCTCCGAGGAACTATCCAGAAGTTGCCCCCAACCGGCTCACTAGTCAAAGGCAGATGCATTAAAAGCTGTTTCGATGTTCCGCTAAGGGTACATTGATCAAGCCCATTTGCCCAAGAGCATGCTTGATGTTATCTGTAAACAATTGCTTATGAGTATTCGGAATAACAAGTTGCTGTTCAAGTATTGCGACAATGACATCAGCCCATTGGTCTTCGGGAACTTGGCGCGCTCGTGCATCGATGGCAAACGCCCTTAAAAAGTTCTCATAAGGTGTGTTGCCGTTCGGAGAAACCTGGACAGCTGTCAATCTTATGGTTAAATCTGCTTGTTTTCTGATCAAATCTTTAATGTTTTGAAGAGCTTTTGCCTTATTTTGAGCTTTTCCAAGTTCTCTTTCAGCATCCTCTTTTTGCTGTATAAGTTCTATTGTTCGTTTGCCGGTTTCTATTCGCCTTTCATAGTGTGATGCAACTGCTGAAACATTCATCTCATTTGTCAATCGTTCTTCAAGTGAAGTGAAGTTCCCTATATCGTGCTCGACGTCCTTCTTAAGGTTTTCGATTTTTTTCGTAAAGCCTTCCGCTAACCCTTTTTGTCCTTGAACAGCAGCATGGAACATGCTGATTTCGATTTTGTTAGAAGCTATTCCCATTTTAATAATATCTAAGTCTTTTTGCAGTTCATTGCATTTTTGTGTGTAGGCAGCAATCTCTAATTTGAGCTGGGCAAGTTTGCCCTCTCCGAGATATTCCGCTTCGGCGATCGCTTGAATTCTTTTTAGTATAGGGATGCTTTCCTTTGCGAATTTCTGAACGAGCAGTTTGTAGTCGAAGATTATGCGCTTTTGTTCCAGAGTTAAAATCTCAAATTCGAGCTCATGTATTTGTTGGTCGTCTTTAAAATACTTTTTCTTTTCGGCTGCGAGCGCTTCCTTTTTTTGGCTAATCTGTAAGTTCAAAGCAAGAAAAGTTTCTTCGTTAACTTTTCCTGAGCCATGATGGAATTCTGCAGCGCTCTTATAAAGTTCGATTTGATCAAGAGGAATAGCTATTAATCGTTTAATGTCCTCGAGTTGATACTTTTCAGTTCGCAAGCTGCTAGACACTTCAGCTGCGATCTTTTTGTATTGTTCTTGAGCGGGTTTTAGTTGTTTCTCCGTTTCTTCGGATAATGCCGCAAAAGCGATTGAAGCATTAGGGCTCATTGGGCTTTTAATGCCTAGCTCGCCATGCAAGGTTAGCATTTGCGGAACATAGCTTATTATTAAGGTCGTAGATAGAAATTCTTTGCCGGCTTCATCCATCGCTTTTTTAGTGGATTCAAGAAGATGTTGGCGCTGGCTCTCAAGATCTTGAATTTTCAATGTCCATTGTTCTGAAGTTGGAGAATGGGGGACGATCATCTTTGCAATTTCCTTCGCTTCTTCGATGTGGGCGCCAAGCGCGATGATCTGTTCGGAAATTGTTCCGTCTGGATTTTGAGGAACCTTTCGGTTTAGATATGTTTCAAGAAGCATGGTCAGTCGATCAGAAGCTTCTGTCGAAAGGCCAAAGCTTTCATCGAATTGGATATCCCGGATACAATGATTAATCAAAATGAAATCAACGAAGTTCATGTCCTTCATTGAAAGAGAAGTTTCAGCTTGTTTAAACTTTTTTTGTAAGGATTCTGAGAGCTGAGGGCGTGAAAGCGGCGATGCGCTGGCTTGATCGGATTTGCTGGATTTGAGCGAAGAATTGCTCGTTCCAAGAGAGGCTGAAGATAGACCAAATGAGCTTTGCTGTTCACTAGAGCTCAAAGATCCTGTTGGTATATCTAGTGCTTCAGAACGGCCCGGCAAGGATGAAGGGGATCCTGTCGCGCGATTGGGATTTAGTTGGTCTACAAGTCCTGTAATTTCAATTAGAGCACTGCTGTCAGGTAGGCCATTGGCCAAAGCAGTGGACATTTCGAGGAGATCTGTTTTGAATTGTTCATAGTTATCAGGTCTGATCTTCCCGCGGAGATCTGCTGATTTTGTTCTCAGATACGAAGAGATATTGGATAAGACTGTTTCTCGGTTATAACTGTCCACATGCAGGACCTTTGCGAGAAACTGAAAGAAAATATTGCTCTTATCATGACGATCGAGCGTGGTCGTATAGAATTTTTTAAGCTTGCCGTTTTCTACAGGAACGCCCTTTCTTTCAACACCATTTCCTCCAAAGAAGATGGCATTGAAGTTGCTTTCAAAATTTGAATCGATCTTCGTCATGGCCTATTCCCCAAAAAAACCGGACTTTAATTGTAATAATTTAAGTCCAGGCTATCCCTTTTGACCCTAATTTTATCATTTATATTAATTGTTAACTATTTATTAATTGTTGTTAAATCTATGTTGTTATGTTTTTTATTTTTATGGGTATAAAAAGATAATTGGGTGTTTTTATTAATGATGTAAGCTATTTGTTTTCAATGTGTTGTGTTATGCATTGATTGTTAGGAACTTAAGGAGTTCTTTCTGATGAGGTGTTTTGAAAAAAAGGCTGGAAAATGCTTTCAATTGAGGTGGGCACGATGATGAATAATTGCAGATCTAGCTGGCTTTTAAGCTGACCGCCTAGGTTCTTTGAGCGGGCCAGTGCAGGAAGAGAGTCAAACGCGCATCTGCCTTTTGAACGGCATAGCTCTTTTGCGCTGATCAAGAAGAACTGTTATCTGAAGCTTTTTCTTCGTTCTCGAGATAGGTCTGCAAATAAGCAACCCTTTCCGGCATGGGAGGATGGGTCGTGCCATCATTTGGCAGAGGAATGTGTTCTCCGACGATTGTAAAGCAGCGTACGGCTGCCGCTGCCTGGCCGGAAAAGCGGGCAGCTGTGATGTCGGCGCGCTTTTCTCGTTTCCGGGAGTTGTCCTCGGATACGTTAGGGGCTAAGATGTCCCCGTAATAGATGTGGGCGATCTCATGGTGAAGGATGAACGATTTGGCGTTTTCAGCGGCTTCGTCGTCAGAAAGAAATTCGAAAAGGGCTTCGCTTGTCTTGAACTCTTCTGCCGTTAAGACCCTGGAACAAAATACTTTTTCGAAAGCTCTTCCCAGTTCATTTTTTTCGATAATATCGGATTTCTTAAAGAGGAAAAGGAAGGGGATCTCGAGCTCAATTCTCTGTTTTTTAGGGTTATATCCGACCATTGGACTAATTTGAAGGGACTTGAAATTAACGTTAAGGTCCAGCTTATCCGTTACTATAGAAGGAATTCCCATGTTTTTTGCTGCTGCTAAGGCCTGCTGGTAAATGCTCTCCATTCTCTGATCGATGATCGACAGGTTGCATTTTCCCGATCTGCCTTCCTCAATGATGGACAGCGATTTAAAGGATATGTCCAGGTCTTCTATTCTGGATAGTTTAATCGATGATGCCATAATTATGTTTTTTTTTAAGTTTATGAAATGAATTATACTATAAATTTGGTTTTATTTAAAGTTAAATTTTGATGGGCTTAATCAAGTGAAATTGAATTCAAGTGTCTTGTAATTAATCTGTTGCGGGATTAGCAGGGAGCTCTTATAAAATTCTTCATTTCCAAAACTTCTCAGGTCGTGTATGGTGCGGTAACAGGGACCATGTGTTGGGAGAAGGCTGTGCGTTTATCTGAGGAATTTCAACGGCTTAGCGTCGAGTGTGCGGATAAGGAGATGAATGCTCGGGAGCTCGTGCATTTCATAGGGCCCCGTTCAAGGGCTTTGATCTCTTTGATCTTTTCTGTCCCTTTTCTCTTCTTTATTCCTTTGCCCGGGCTTTCGACCCTGTTCGGCTTTTTGATAGCGGTCTGCGGCTATTCCATCGCATTTAACAAGGGGATTTGGTTTCCGAATTGGATGCTCAAGAAAAAGATTTCGGGGAAGCTGCTAGCCCAAGCCTTTCAAAAAGGGAAAATCATTCTTGTGAAAATCGAAAGGGCCTTTCGTCCAAGGGGGCTATTTTTATCGAAGCACCCTGTGGTTGAAAGGATCAATGGTTTTTTGATCTTTTTCTGCGCGCTGATCTTAATGCTCCCGCTTCCGCCGGGGACGAACTTTCCTCCGGGGCTGGCGATTTTTCTCTTGTCGATCGGGATTCTGGAAGAGGATGGCCTGTTTGTGATTTTGGGGTATCTGGCCTTCTTGGGGAATCTTGCATTCTTTATCTATCTTCCCATGTTAGGCGTTGAAGCGCTCCATAAGCATTAAAAACAAGATGGCAGGATAGCCAAAACTTTAGGTCTTGGCTGTCCTGCCATCTTGTTTAATTTTTTCAAAAGAGGGCTTCTGCCCTCTTTTATACTGGCTCCTTGAGTCCGAGCTTCACGTCTTTGGCACGCGTATATTCTCGGTCGGGATGGTGGAAGAGGATGACGACGACAACTGCTAGGAGCGTAAATCCTCCGAGGAGGAGGAAGGCCCCTTGGTAGTTATGTGTCATGTCGATCAGCCAGCCGGTCATGAGCGGGGCGATGATCCCTGCAAGCGACAGGCAGCTTGATGTGATCCCTTGAGAGGAGCCTGAGCGCTCTTTGGCAACGTCGATATTGACGCTGAAGAACGCTGGTTGGGGCATCAGTCCAAATCCAAGGCCTAAGCTTAAGAAGAGGATCGACATGTTAAGGGAGCTGGTGAACCCAAGGATCACAAAGCAGATCGCTGCAAGCAGCTGGCTGCTCCAAATCAAATGGGACCTTGCCAAGCGGCGGTTGCCGGTCTTCTTGTAGAGCCAGTCGGAGATAAATCCGCCGGCTTTTAAGAACGCTGCGCCGATGAGCCATGGTATGGTCAGGTACCAGCCGACGCTTTTGAGGTTAAGGTTGTGCTGGGACAGGAAGTAGCCAGGGAGCCACAAGGTCGCAAAGAACAGCATGTACCCGAAGGCGAAGTAGGCGATATTGTTCGCGACGAGGGTCGGGTGGGTCAGGATAAAGTTCCAATCGATTTTTTCTTTGTCTTCTTTGGTCATTTGCGTGCGTGAAGTAGCGATCAGCTTTTTTTCCGCATCGTTAGTATAGCGGGAGTCTTCAGGACGGTCCCTAAAGAGCCAGAACCAAAAGAAAGCCCAGACAATGCCAAGGCCGCTGATGATGGCGAACATCGCTCTCCACCCCAGGTCGACGACGAGGTAGGAGGTGATCGGTGCACCGACGACGGCGGAAAGGGGGATGGCGACAAGTCCGAGGGACAAAGCGCGGGCCCGTTCCGAAGCGGGGAGCCAGTCGCTGACTGTCCGCGTCATGGCCGGGAAGTGGGGGCCTTCGGTGATCCCAAGGAGGAAGCGGAGGCCGATGAAGCCCCAGAACCCTGCAGCAAAGCCTAAGAGTCCGACGCATAAGGACCAGGTGATGGCAGCCAACGCCCACACGATTCGAGAGCCCCAAACGTCCACAAGCCATCCTCCGAAGGCGGTCAAAAGGACGTATCCTACTGCGAAAGCGGAAAGGATCATCCCGAACTGGGTGTCGGAGAAGTGGAACTCCTGTTTAAGAGGCTCAATGACAAACGAGATCGCTGAACGGTCGATGAAGTTGACAAGCGTGATGAAGAAAACCAAGCTTGCCACGACCCAGCGGTAGTGTGAAGGGCGTATGTTTTGCATAGTGTCCTTTAGTAAAAAAATGTTAAAATTTGTCAGTTTGTTTCGTCGGCGGCAGTTTCCGACAGTTCTTCAATGGTCCCAAGCCTTCTCACTTCAAGCTGGGATTCTGCGATAAGAAATTTTTGATGGCCTACCTCAACGAGGTAGAGCATGGATTTAGGGCTTAAAGGTTTTCTTTCGATCACCTGAATGGAGCGGTTCGAGCCGAAGCCGCGCAACCTTCCTTGCCCGAGCTTGCGGATAACCCAAAAAGTCAAAAAGACAAAAAGGATCAAGACGATGACGGTAACCATCATTTTGACAAAGGCGCCTTCATAGGAATGGGGCGGAGCTGCGGGATTGGAATGTTCGGTGTGGAAGGGGAAGTCTTGCGGTGCGGGAGCCGGAGCGGGCGCTGCGGAAGGAGCTTCAGGAGCTGGAGCCGGGGCGGCTGCCGGAGCGGTCTGCTCTTTCTTTACTGGCTCGTCTGCCGAGGCTGCATGGATGTTCGCACATAGCAGGGCAGAAAGGAGGAAAAATAAACGTAGATTTTTTTTCATTACGTCTCTTGGTTAAAAAAATAGTCTGTATGCTTTTCCGTTTTTTTTCAACGGTTATTCTGGCATTACGGGATGAATTTTGCTACTCTAAACGGCATTTTATAGTTGAGGAGGTTCTCTATGGGAGGACACAAGGGTTGGATAGCTTTAGATATCGACGGGACGATCACCGACCAGCTGCACCACGTGCCGCCTGAGGTCTGCCTTTATTTAAAGTCCTTGCATCTGGAAGGGTGGCAACTGATTTTTATTACGGGAAGGACCTTTTCGTTTGGCTTCAGCGTGCTTCATGTCCTTGATTTCCCCTTTTTCCTCGCCGTTCAAAATGGGGCCGACATCCTGCTGATGCCCGAGCAAACGCTGGTCTCCAGGTCCTATCTGCCGGGGGACATGGTCTCTTCCCTAGAAAAAATTTACACCGACCAGGAAGAGGACTTCATCATCTACGCCGGTTACCAGCATGGGGACTTTTGCTATTACAGGCCAAGCCGGTTTTCTCCCGAGCTGATGGTCCATTTGGAAAAGATCAGGGCCCTATCGCCTGAGCCTTGGAGGGCGGTCGATACGTTTGAGTTTGCCCAGTCTGAGGCCTTTCCTCTGATCAAATGCCTGGGGACGGAAACGATGATGCGCAGGGTCAACGCTAGCTTAAAAGGGATCGAAGGGATCTGCGCTTCGCTGATCCGCGATCCTTTGGCGGAAGGGGTCTATCTCAACCTGGTGACAGATCGCCAAGCTGATAAAGGAAAGGCCTTGGAGAGGGCGATCGCCCAGTTTGGCAAAAGGGGCAGGGTCATTGCCGCAGGAGACGACCGGAACGATATCAGCATGCTCGATGCCGCAGACTTTAGCATCGTCATGCAGACGGCTCCCTTAGAGATGCATGACAAGGCCGATCTGATCGGCAAGCCTGCGACGGAACTTGGAATCATCGACGCATTAAAAGAGGCGACGGCACATGTTAGATAGTTTGGAAGAGATGAAAAGGAAGCCTGTCGAATTGAATTTGGCGGCGGCTAAAAAGCGGAAGAGCGCACAGACGGGGTTTGTCCACTATTGCTATACCAGCCTTCCGGGAGAGCGGCAGGACACGATCCCTCTCTATGAAAACTTTTGCTATGCGCTGGCGCTGCTGCGCAGCCGATTGAGCGACCATGTGCTCGAAGCGAAATCTCTCTTGGAAAAACTGTGCGCCTTTGAAGTCGGCGGCAATTTTCCGATCTATCTGCACGAATATCCCGAGTGCAAGGACCGCTCTTTGAGCTTGCATATCCTGCCGATCTTGTTCTGGACGCTGCGCGATTTCCGTTTAGTTCTGGGAGAAGCTCTCTGCACCCAGCTTGAAGGTGTGATCGAGCGGACCTTGTTCCATTCCGAGAGGGTCCATGCGGAAAGGCCCCTTGCGCTTACCGCTTGGGCCAAGTGGAAAGCTTTCACCCATCCCGAACAGATCAGCGATCAGACCTTCGCGACGGCAGCCGATTGGGCGCATTATCTGATCGCCTTGCAGATCGCCCATGCCAAAGGGGCGGACATTTCAAAAGCGCTGGCAACAGTTGCCAGCCGATGGCATTCCCATTTGCATGCGTTCTTGGGACCTAACCTTCAAGAAAAGACCGAACCTGAGCTCACTCTGTTTGATCTGTTTTTTGGGCATGCCCAGCACTCCTATGCGGCCCGGGCTTTGATCGATCATCCCGTCCACCTTCAAGCAGCCCTTGTCCATCCTATGAATTCCGTTCATTCAGATAAAACGAGCTCTTTCGAGCATTTCCTTTCCGACGATCCGCGTCAGGGGTATGTGGCGTTTTGGGGAGATGGGAAGATGACGCATAGCTTATGCTGCGACCATCGAAAAAGCGCCATAAAGGCCGATCTCACGGAGACCGGCGCCGAACTTCTTTTCACTTTACCGGAAGGCTGGGAGCCTAGCGAGCAACCGGAAATGCCTTTAAGCCTTTTTTGCAATTTAGCCGACGAGCAAGCCTTGTCCGTCAATGGGCAAAAGGCAACCGCATTTCAACTCGGCGATTTGATCGAGATCTGCATAGAGGGGCAGTTGCAAAACTCGCGTGTCCTGCAAAATCGCCCTTTTGAGCCATTTTGCCGTCCCGACGCCTCTCCTACTTTTTCAAGTATGCTCTCGGCGGCGGGACACGGGCCGCACTCGCGGCCCTGGCAAACTGGCTCAAAATCATCGATTTTTCAGGGCACGGGAGTTTTGGAACTGCCCCTGGAAGGCAGAAAGATCGGCATCACGTTTTCCTGCGTCGAAGGAGAAGGGGTGTTCTTTGGGCACCTGCTGCGCGCCAACCGGCCGACCCAGCAAAGCTGCGTCGGACCGCATCGGTTCGATGCTCATGATTGGCTGCTTGCGATCCGCACGGTGAGGCGCTCTTCCCACTGCGTTTTGAAGCTCCAGGTTGTTACAGTGACCGCTCCAGAAACAGAAAATATCATCTGAGGCAGAAGACTTAGATTCTGGATTCCGTTATTGGCCGCGCTTTAGGGACTGGAGCCTGAGGTAAGACTCTTCTCTCGCTGTCCTCAAAGATTCTAGAGAAGGCAGTTGAAAAGGCTTCCAGCGCTGCTGCTTAAGCTGTTCCCAGCTTTCTTTCACGATGAAAGCGTCGTCATAAACAACGGAGCCCGCTTCATCCATTTCGAACAGATAGGCGGGACTGACGATATATAAAACGCGGCAGGACCCTTCGCCCCTGTTGCGCAGTTGAAACAGAGATCCGGCTTTTGTGAGGACCGCTTCGTTTGCCTCTGCATGGAGGACTTTGGGGAGATCGTCTTTTGCTTCTTTAATGATGACTTCCAGGCTGCCGGACAAGACAAAAACGATCTGCGTGACAAGGGGCATAGTATGGATCATCGTTTCCTTGCGGATCTCACCTGCAGCGATACTTACCTCGTCGATGAGGTCCCAGGGCAGATGGCTGGTGCAGTCTTTCGGATTGAAAAAAGGGGCTACTAAAGTTCCGTCGGGAACTTCAATCCAGTTACGTATCGAGAAGACCTCTTGATCCTCAGAGCATTCGATGGAGGCGAAGGAGGTTGTCAATAGAGCTATTGCAGGAAGCAGTTTTAATATTTTCATTGGATGATCAGAGTTGTTAGAGCGACGAGCCTATCACTTTGACCTGTTTTTGCAAAACGAAAGGAGCAATCTCTAGTCTGTGCTCCTGAATCAGTTTACAGTTGATATCCTCATCTTCACCATTCCTCTAATGGGAAAGTGAAGATGAGGGGCGATATGCCCTGTTCTTCAGGGATAGATGTTACGCTTGGGCGCCGCAGCACTGGGATTGAGGTTCTGAGTGCAGGGCCGGGCTGTCGACGGCGATGCCCATGGCATGCAGGCCGTTGTCGACGTAGAGTGTCACGCCGGAGATGGCAGCTGCCAGCGGAGAGCACAGGAATGCCGCGCTTTGGCCGACTTCTTCTGCCGTCAGGTCTTTAGCAAGAGGCGCGTTGGCCTTGGAGTACTCGATCATGCTGTCGATGAAGCCGATCGCTCGGGCAGCGCGGCTGCGCAAAGGACCTGCTGAAATGACGTTGATCCGGATGCCCCACTTGCGGCCTGCTTCCCAGGCGAGGGTGCGCGTATCGCTTTCCAGGGCTGCTTTTGCAGAGCTCATGCCGCCGCCGTAGCCGGGAATGACCCGCTCGGAAGCGATGTAGGAGAGAGAGATTGCCGAGCCATCAGCGCTGATGTGCGGGCCGAAATGGGCGACCAGGCTGACGAACGAGTAGCTTGAAGAGCTCAGCGCCGCTAGATAACCGTTGCGCGATGTTTCCAGAAGGGGCTTTTTGACTTCAGGCCCGTTGGCAAGGGCATGGACGAGGATGTCGATCTTTCCAAAATCCTTGGCGACTTGCGCCGCAACTTCTGAGATCGTGTAGCCTGCTGCGTCGACGTAGCGTTTGTTCTCTTTGATCTCTTGGGGAACGTCTTCCGGTTTGTCGAAAGCTGCGTCGAGGGCGTAGACTTTGAGGTACTCCATCTTCTTCCCGTTGGAAAGCTGGCGTGACTCATCGAATTTGCCTTGAGCCCACGATGTGGTGAAGATTTTTAGAAGAGGAGTCCATGTGCCGATGATGATCTCTGCGCCGGCTTCCGCCAGAGCTTTTGCAATGGCCCAGCCATAGCCTTGGTCATCGCCGATGCCTGCGATAAATGCCTTTTTTCCCTTTAGATCGATGTTTAACATATGCTTCTCCTCAAAATAAAATTTGCTGTTTGCGCAGCGTGAGTGAAAGAAGAGTTATAGCATATTTCGGGGAATTGGACAACTA
>JAFEGV010000046.1 GCA_018239665.1 Verrucomicrobiota bacterium
ACGGTCTCTTTTCCTTCCTGCCTTTCAGCCGTGAAGGTGAGGTTCTCGAATTTTAAGAGAGTAAAGTGTCTTTTGAGCGACAAGTTCGCTGCCTTTTGCTTCAGCTTCTGATTAGTTTTGTGTTGCTCTTTCTAACGCATCTGTAAAGCGGAGCACATGGTCAAACACATGGTGTTCGCCCCAATTGCTGTCATTTGTTGCAGGTCTTCCGGCCAGATCCCAAATGTGCCAGTGAACCGATTTCTTCTTTTCCGGCTCTAACGAGCCATAGAGGGCATACGCAGCCTTCCGGACAGAGCGGGCAAAGAGTCCCACATCAGTAAACAAGCTTTCTTGGACTGGGCTAGGGGCAGAAGATGAGCTTGCAGCTGTTGGCTGAGCAGATCGCGGGGCATTTAGATCCCGGCCTGCTAGATCGGCAATCCGTTGCTGCATTTCAGGGGAAAGCAGACCGTATGCTTGTTGGATTTCCTCGACGGGTTTGTTAGAGATGATGGCCTGGAAAAGAATTGCTAAAGGAGATTGTGGAATATATTTTTTTTGCGACTCTAATAGAGCAAGATATGCTTGATAATTCCTAATTTTATCGCGTCCATTATCTGAAACCAACATGAATGGATTATCAGTAAGGTAAAGCTCTCTTAAAGCGCTCAGATTGCCGATAGACTCTGGAAGGAAGCTTAACTGGTTGTAGGAAAGGGAGAGTCTAGTTAAAGCCCTCAGATTGCCGATAGATTCAGGAAGGAAGCTTAATTCGTTGCTCTCAAGGTTAAGCCAAGATAACGCCCTCAGATTGCCGATAGAATCTGGAGGGGAGCTTAACTGGTTGTAGGAAAGGTCAAGTCTAGTTAACGCCAGCAGATTGCCGACAGGCTCAGGAAGGAAGCTTAGCTGGTTGAAGGAAAGGTTAAGCCAAGATAACGCCCTCAGATTGCCGATGGAATCTGGAAGGGAGCTTAATTGGTTGCTGGGAAGGTTAAGCCAAGATAACGCTCTCAGATTGCCGATAGAATCTGGAAGGAAGCTTAACTGGTTGGTAGAAACGGATAGTCCAGTTAAAGCGCTCAGATTGCCGATAGAATCTGGAAGGGAGCTTAACTGGTTGCAGGAAAGGTCAAGTCTAGTTAAAGCGCTTAGATTGCCGATAGACTCAGGGAGGGAGCTTAACTGGTTGCCCGCAAGGTAAAGATGAGTTAAAGCGTTCAGATTGCCGATAGAATCTGGAAGAGAATTTAAGCGGTTGTAGCTAAGGTCAAGCCTTTGAAGCCCTGTAAAGAGCCCAATTTCAGAAGGAAGAGTTTTAAGTTGTAATGATATCAAGTTCAGCTCTGTTACTTGTTGAATCATGTGCTGATTTGCAGGGGTGTTTAGCCAAGCTCTGATCTCTTCAACTCTATGAGGCAGTGGAACATGTTGAAATGCTCCTTGCTCTCGAAATATCGGCAGCAATTTTTGATTCCAAATTTTCTGTAAAGCTTCATCTTCGTAGTGCTTTTCCAGCCTAGCTTGCAGAGTGATCAAGTCTGCTTCGGTGACTTGGAACTTTTCTCCCGGAAGCAGAGTTGCTACAACCATAGGTCTTAGCGCATGAGTAAATTGGGCAAAAAGTAGGTTGATGTCATCGGCAAGAGAGTTTCCGCTTCGGACAAGCTGTTGCTCAATTTGCTGCATCATTTTAGGGATGTTGAGAGGACCGATAGGAGCTCTTTGTTTAAGATTTTCCCATCCCATGAGCCTCAACTGATTATCTGAGTTCGTTTGGAGAAGCAAATTAAATAAGTTGCCGTGATCATGGAAATAATTTGTTCCTGAAATAGGTGGAAATGCCGCCATAAAATCTTCCGTTTTATTTTTATGATAAGTTTTGTATTGCTTTTTCTAACGCATCTGTAAAGCGGAGCACATGGTGTTTGCCCCAATTGCTGTCATTCATTTCAGGTCTTCCGGCAAGATCCCAAATCTGCCAGTGAACCGCCGCCTGAGGCTCTTTGGACCATTTTTTCAACATGCTTGGATCAAAAAATAAAAAGAGAAACTGTTTGAGAAAGTTTCGGAAAGAGAAGATGAAGTTCTCAATTTTAAATCGGTCATATTGTTCCAGTTTTTAAATTATTAATTTGTATTAGTGAAAATGGTTAAATAACATTTTATCATAAATTTTAATAAATTTAAATAAAAATGATTTTAAAATAATTTTTTTTAATTTATTATGTAAAAAATATTTTGAAATCTTTAGTCTGCTCTAGAATGAGGGCCAACTGAACGATAGCGATCTATACTGGTGACGATTCAATCGTCATAAGCGATTTTGGCTTTTGCGCCCTAATTTTAAAGACCCAGAAGCAGGACGTGTGCGCAGCTGCATACGTCCGATGCATGGGGCTTTAAAGGGGCTTAGGATAAGCCCGTAATTAGGGATGCAAAAGTCAAAAGCGTCTCTGCGATTGAAGTGGAACCAGTATATACTTCATGTTTTGGTTCTCATCGAATCATTCACTGCCTGATTGAAACTTCATGAAGTAAACTACTTGCGGCGGGAGAAGGTGAAGGCTTGAGAGAGCTGTTCGATCACCTGTTTTTCCCATTCGTCAGGTTTCTTGGTGCGGGGAAGCGCCAAGGTCTTCTTAACGGTCTCTTTTCCTTCCTGCCTTTCAGCCGTGAAGGTGAGGTTCTCGAATTTTAACAGAGTGAAGTGTCTCTGGGAAGCGAAGAGGCGGAGCCGTGTCAAATGGTACAGCCAGAGGACTTCCGGAGGATAGGGGCCGAACCGGTCTTTGAGTTCGGCAAGGATCGCATCGACTTCGTCCAAAGAGGAAGCTTCTCCGAGGCGGTGGTAGATCTCCATGCGCAATGAGCCTTCGTTGATGTACTCTTCGGGCAACGAGGCGGGATAGGAGAACTCCATCTTGGTCTCTGTGAAAGTGGGAGAGGACTTGTTGCGCAGGGCCTCGATCGCTTTTTTGAGCAGCTTGCAGTAGAGGTGGAACCCGACGGTGGAGACGTGGCCCGATTGCTGGGTGCCGAGGATGTCGCCGGCGCCGCGGATCTCAAGATCGCGCATGGCGATCTTCATTCCTCCGCCGTAGCCGGAGGCTTCGACGAGGGCCTGGAGACGTTTTCTGGACAGCTCGGGAAGTTCTCTGCGGTGGGGAACGAGGAAGTAGGCGTAGGCGGGACGGTTCCATCTGCCGACCCTGCCGCGCATCTGGTAGAGGTCGGCAAGTCCGAAGGTGTCGGCACGATCGATGAGGATCGTGTTGGCATTGGGGATGTCGATCCCGTTCTCGATGATCGTGGTCGCAATGAGGATATCGGCCTCGCCGCTTTTAAAGGCGTGGAAGACGGTGTCGAGCTCATCGGAGGACATCTGGCCGTGCCCGACGACGATCCGGGCTTGGGGAAGGAGCTTTTGGATCTCATCGCTGACTTTGAAGATCGATTCGACGCGGTTGTGGATCACGTAGGCCTGGCCGTCTCGGGAGAGTTCTCTCAGAAGGGCATTTTGGATGAGGCCGTTTTCTTTCTCGGCGATGATCGACTTGATCGGGAGCCGGTCTTGAGGGGGCGTGTTGATGACGGAGATGTCGCGGGCGCCGATCAGCGACATGTAGAGGGTGCGCGGAATGGGCGTTGCCGAAAGGGTGATGCAGTCGACGCCTGTCTTGAGCGTTTTCAGATGCTCTTTGGCGCGGACTCCGAAGCGCTGCTCTTCATCGATGATGATCAGGCCGAGTTCTTTAAAGTGGACGTCCTTGCTGATGATCCGGTGGGTCCCGATCAGGATGTCGATCTGGCCTTCTTCGACTTTTTTCAGGGTCTCTTTGACCTCTTTAGCGGAGCGGAAGCGGGAGACAACGCCGATGTTGACCGGAAAGTTGGCCATCCTGTCGCAAAAGGTCTCGTAGTGCTGCATGGCAAGCACCGTTGTGGGAACGAGGACGGCGACCTGTTTTTTTCCGTCGGCAACGGCCTTGAAGGCTGCGCGCATCGCCACTTCCGTCTTCCCGTAACCGACATCTCCGCAGATGAGCCTGTCCATCGCTTTTGCAGAGGTCATGTCGGCCTTGATCCCGTCGATCGCTTGAAGCTGGTCTTCTGTTTCCACGAAGGGGAAGTCGGCCTCGAAGAACTGCATGTCTTTTGAGTCGGCACCGAATGTGAAGCCGCCGTGAAGAGCGCGGGAGGCGTTCAGGCGGAGGAGCTGGTCGGCGTAGCCGATGATCGCCTGCTGGGCTTGGATGCGGGTCTTTTGCCAGCGCGGAGAGCCTAACGTGCTGAGCGTGGGGATCTCTTCCTTGACGCCGATGTAGCGGGAGACGAGGTGGGACTGGGAGACGGGGACGAAGAGCTTGCTCTTCTCCGAGTACTCGAGGACCATGAACTCGGTCATCTGTCCTGTATGGTTCGGGCGTTTTTCGATCCCGAGGTATTTTGCGATCCCATTGTGGAAATGGACGACGACGTCTCCGGGAGAGAGCTCATGGAACTCGGAGGCGGGCGTGTGGTAGGTGTTGCGCCACTTTTGACGGCGGGGCTTGTAGCGGTGGGTGAGCTCTGTGGTCGGAACGCAGGCAAGCTGGGAGTCGGAAACGACAAATCCGCTGGAGAGGTAGCCTTGGTCGAAGTGGGTGTTCTTGGGCAGCGTGATGTTTTCCTGGGTGATTCTTTCTTTTAAGGAGTGCTCTTCCGCTTCCGTTGCCGAAGTGAAGTGGAGGTTGAGGTTGGACTTTGCAAAGCGGTGGATCCCGTGGAGGATTTCGCTGCCGGTCGAGGCGGCCTTGTCGTCTGCAAGGGAGAAGAAGTCGCTCACTTCTCGAAAGGGGTGCTGCCATCTTTTCGTCGTGATCTCTTGGTCGAGGACTTGGAAAGAAAGGGGCTGCAGCGGGGCTTTGCCGCTATAGTAGCGGCGTCCGGCTTTTTTAGAGATCTGGACATCGGAGAGCTCTTCGATCGGATGCTCTGCCCAGAAATGGACGGGAAAGTGTTGGCATTGGGCGAACAGGTCTTCCAGCGTGACAAAGTACTTGCCGCTTGCGCCGTGCATCCTCTTGATGGCGACATACCTGTCTTCGATGGCGAGCAGGTTGTTGAAGATCACGAGGATGTCGCTGCCGATGTAGTCGAGGAGGGTGGAGGGCTTGGGGTCCTGTTTCAAGAGCTCCGATTCGGAAGCGGGGGATAGGAAGAGGCGGTCGACTTTTTGGATCGATTTTTGGCTGATCGGATCAAAGGTGCGGATTTGTTCGATCGCGTCGCCGAAAAACTCGATCCGGTAGGGATCGAACGAGGAGATGGGAAACAGGTCCAAAATCCCGCCGCGTAGCGCAAATTCCCCTTTATCGGAGACGACAGGGGCTCTCCGGTAGCCCATTTCGGCCAGCTTTTCTGGAAGGGAGGAGAAGTTGATCTCATCGCCTATTTTCCACGAATGGCAAAAGGGCTTGATCAATTTAGGAGAGGGGAGTTTTTGGAGGCAGGCCTGCAAGGGGGAGATCAGGATGCTCGGCTTCTTTTTGTTCAGGAGGGCGAAGAGGGTGTCAAAGCGCTTTCCGACGATGTCGGGAGAGGGGAGGATCTCTTCTCCCGGAAGGGTCTCCCACGAGGGGAACTCGAGGACGCTCTCCCCTGAGAGCGTGCTGATGTCCTGATAGAGTCGGTCTTCGGAACCGCTGGAGACGACCAGGATGTTTTTGTTTGTCGCTTGCAAAAGCAGAAGAATGAGGGCTGCCTTGGGGGCATCCCAGAGCTCTTCGATCAAGATCGATGGCTCTTGCTGAGAAAACTGCTCAAAGGCCTCTAGAGATGGGCTTGTGAGCAGTTTCTTTGAGATTAGTGGTTTGCCAGCCATTGCTTTGCTTTTTCAAATGCTTGAGGTAAGCCCTCAGGGGATTTCCCTCCAGCTTGAGCAGAATCGGCTTTTCCGCCGCCGCTTCCTCCGACAAGAGGAGCGATCTCCTTAATGAGCTGGACTGCTTGGATCCCTTTTTGGACGAGGTCTTGAGAGACCTTAACTAAAAGTTGGCAGCGCTGATCGGCCTTAACCGCCAGCACGATCACGCCGGAGCGCAGGGCCTGCATCGTCTCTTCTGCAAGGTCAACGAGCAGATCGGCGTCGACATTGGCAGTCGCGCACACGCAAGAGGCGGACCCCGCTTTTTCAGCGTTGTCGGCGAGCTGTTTCGCCGTTTGCTTGAGGGCTGCTTTCCGGTACTGTTTGAGCTCTTGGGAGAGTTGGCGGCCCTCTTCGAGAAGATGGGCGATCCTCTCTTGGAGGTTCTGCGTTGGAGCTTTCAATAGCGCGGCCGATGCTTCGAGAAGGTCTTCGTGGTGCCGGACAACATGTTCCGCATCTTTGCCGGTGACGGCCTCGATCCTTCGGATGCCGGAAGAGATGCTCCCTTCTTTGACGATTTTGAAAAGGCCGATCGTTCCGACGCGGTGAGTATGCGTTCCCCCGCAAAGCTCTTTCGAGTAGTCGATGTCGATGACGCGGACGGTCGAACCGTACTTCTCGCCAAAGAACTGCTTGATGTCGGGACGGGTCTGGACCTCTTCATAGGAGAGCTCGTAGGTCTCCACTTGCCTGTCTTCGCGGATCTTATCGTTGACGAGGTCTTCGATCTGCCGGAGCTCATCTTTGGAAAGGGCCTTATGGTGGCTGAAGTCGAAGCGCAAGCGGTGGGGCTCGACAAGCGATCCTGCTTGGCGGATATGCTCTCCGAGCACTTTTTGCAAGGCCCAGTGGAGCAAGTGGGTCGCCGTGTGGTTGTTGGCAATGAGCTGCCGTCGGTTCGGAGCGACTTTCGCAGTGACAGGCTCGCCGAGGATCATCAGCCCTTTGTCGAGTCTGCCGATATGTACGATCACGCCCGGGTAAGGGGCATGGCAGGTGGAAACGTGGAACAGGGCCTTATGATGGGAAAGCGTTCCCTGGTCGCCGATCTGGCCTCCCATTTCCGCATAGAAAGGGGTGCGGTCCAAAATGATCATCCCTTCTTGCCCTTCCGCGAGGGTGTCGACAAATTTTCCGTCGACGACGATCCCCATGATGGTCCCTTCGGAAAGGACCGTTTCATAGCCTAAAAACGTCGAAACGCCGTGCTTGACCACGTAATCTTTAAAGAGGTTCTCTTCAACTTCCTGCAGATGGACCGTTTGCGCGGAACGGGACTTCTCTTTCGCCTTTTCCTCTAAGATTTGGTAGGCGTCAAGGTTGACTTGCAGAGAAGTGTCCTTTGCGATCAACAGGATCTCTTCGATAGGGAAGCCATAAGTGTCTTTCAGCTTGAAGGCCTCTTCGCCGGTGATCTGTTTGAGGGGGCTTTTTTGCGCCTGCTCGATGATCGCGTTGAGGATGTTGCCTCCGCGCTTCAATGTGCGGATAAACGCCTCTTCTTCCGATGTCAGGATCTCGGCGATCCGGTTCTGCGAAGCGGTGAGCTCCCGGTAGTCGGGGCCCATGATATCGACGAGCCTTGGAAGGATTTTTGCCAAGAAAGGCTCTTGCATCCCCAGCATTCTTCCGTAGCGGACTGCACGACGGAGCAGCTTTCTTAAGATGTAGCCTCTTTCGATATTGCTCGGCTGCGC
Organism: Verrucomicrobiota bacterium; assembly: GCA_018239665.1. GTDB lineage: Bacteria > Chlamydiota > Chlamydiia > Chlamydiales > Rhabdochlamydiaceae > Acherontichlamydia. Next base: position 7,591 of record JAFEGV010000046.1, read on the forward strand.
GCCGTCGGCAATCGCGAAGGAGAGGGAGCGGATATGGTCGGCGATCACGTGGAACGCAGGCGCCAAATGAGGGTCTGCGGCGTTGTACTTTTTGCCGGAGACCTGTTCGACTTGGGCGATCAGGTTTTGGAAGGTGTCGGTCGCAAAGAGGGTGTCGACGCCCATTTTTAATGAGACGACCCGCTCAAGGCCGGAACCTGTGTCGATCGATTGCTTGGGGAGGTTTTGGAACTTGCCGGAAGCGTCCCGGTTGAACTGCATGAACACGAGGTTCCAAAACTCGAGGTAGCGCTCTCCTGTCGCGTCATCTTTAGGAGAGGAGGCGTTCCCGTATTTTTCTCCTCTGTCGTAGTACAGCTCGGAGCAAGGTCCGCAGGGCCCTGTGTCGCCCATCGCCCAGAAGTTGTCTTTTTCGCCCATGCGGACGATCCGTTTTTCGGGGACGATCTTCTTCCAAAGCTCGAAGGCTTCTTCGTCGTCTTGGAAAATGGTGATCCAGATCTTGTCGGCGTCGAATTGGAAGACCTTGTTGGTGAGCTCCCATGCAAAGTGGATCGCCTGTTCTTTAAAGTAGTCGCCGAAGGAAAAGTTGCCGAGCATCTCAAAAAATGTCAGGTGGCGGGAGGTGTGGCCGACGTTGTCCAAGTCGTTGTGCTTGCCTCCGACGCGGATACATTTTTGCGCCGTGGCGGCCTTGGTGTAGTCGCGTTGGCTTTTGCCGAGGAAGACGTCTTTGAACTGGTTCATTCCCGCGTTGATGAAAAGCAGGGTGGGGTCGTCATGAGGAACGACGGGCGAAGAGGCGACGATGGCATGGCCATTGTCTTTAAAATATTTCAGAAAATTGCGTCGAATGTCTTGCGATAACATAGAGAAAACCCCGGCTCATTTAAAACAAGTAGGGCAAAGATACCATAACGAACCCGCAAAAGTCAAAAGAACGCACATTTCTAAGCTGCCCCGCTTCCATCGGGAGCTGTTGAATTTGGGGAGATTCCATTGATAAAAATATCTTTTGTCGGTTATCCTGCTCTATCAAAAGTCCTTTTCCCAGGAACATCATGGATAACTACGAACATTCTCTCATTCCTTCTCCACCATCCTTTGAATCTCTCAAAAGACTCAACGATCACGGCGTCGAATATTGGAGCGCCAGGGATTTACAGCCTCTTTTAGGGTATGCCAAATGGCAACGGTTTGAAAATGCGCTTAAGAAGGCCATCGAATCATGCAAAATGTCAGGAAACAACCCAGACCATCACTTTACCGGCTCCGGTAAGCAGATCGAATTCGGCAAAGGCGCAACGCAAATGGTTGAAGATTATCATCTTTCACGCTTTGCCTGTTACCTCATTGCACAGAATGCAGACCCAAGAAAACCCGAAATTGCGCAGGCGCAAAAATACTTTGCCATCCAAACCCGGCGGCAGGAAATCTCAGATCAAATGGCCGCTGATCTGGAGAGATTAGAAATCCGCCAACAAACGACAGTCGAATTCAAAGCATTATCCGGAGCGGCTAGAGAAGCCGGCGTACAGGATAAAATGTTTGGTATTTTCCATGATGCAGGTTACAAAGGACTCTATGGAGGCTTGGGAGTTGACGCAATTAAAGCTCGCAAAGGAATTCCTCCTAAGGAAAACCTTATGGATCGAATGGATACAACTGAGTTGATTGCTAACCAGTTCAGAATGTCGCAGACGCGAGAAAAGCTGAAACGTGAAAATGTTCGAAATCAAAGAGACGCCATGGAAACTCACGAAATTGTAGGAAAAAAAGTGCGATCAGCAATTGAAGAAATCGGAGGAACTCTACCAGAAAATATCCCGCCTGTAGAACACATCAAAACTGTGGAAAAACGTTTAAAAAAGACAAAACCAAAATTATTTCTAGAAGAAAAAGATGCTGGCTTGCTACCACAATCTATTCAAGCTCAACAAGATTAATGTGTTACCTGACAAAAATCGTAAGATTTTATACGTTTTACCTCTCCAATAATAGAGAGGTGAGAACACACAAAAATTAGAGTGTAGATTGGGTTTGTTGCCTAAAATTGAGACCCCTTTTAAAATTAGTCCTTTTTTATTAATGGGGGCCATTTATGTTGAGATTTGCTCAGTTTATCTATTATGTGTCCGATGTCGAAAAATCCCTGCAGTTCTATGAAAAGGCGTTTGGGTTCAAGCGCAAGTTCGTCGATCCGACGGGTCAATACGGGGAATTGGACACCGGAGAGACCGCTTTGGCCTTTGCTGCCCAAGATCTCGCGAAGATCAATCTTCCCAAGGGCTTCCGTCCTTTTAATTTGTCTGAAGCGCCGGCGGCTTGTGCGGTGACTTTTCTGGCTAAAGATATCCACAAGGCGTTTTCCAAAGCGATCGAGGCCGGGGCCGTCGAGGTTGCTCCGATTGAACGCAAACCTTGGGGCCAATCGGTCTCTTATGTGCGGGACCCTGAAGGGATTTTAATCGAGATCTCCAGCGAGATGGAAGATTGTCCTCACTGATCGACAAGGGTGCAACTAATCGTTGTAGTGAACATGAAAAGAGAGCGAAATGGTTAAGATGCTAGGCGCCGCCAAAGGCGGATACCCGATGCAGGCAACCCCGGCTGGCGGTTGTCGAAGCAGGGCAACGCAGCAGATTGACCATTGCAGCCTTTTTTCATTCAGTACAACTTTTAGTTGCTCCCGCAAGTTTGGTTTGCAATTCAGACTGCTTGTCTGTTAAGTTAGACATTCTAATTGAACTTAAAGATAGACGATGGGAGTTTTGTCATGGACGCGGAGTTAAAAAAACAGCTCGGAAAAATTGCCAACACGGTCAGAGGCCTTTCGATGGAGGCCGTGCAAAAGGCCAACTCGGGACATCCCGGACTTCCGATGGGTTGCGCTGAGTTTGGAGCTTATCTCTACGGAGTGCTGCTTCGCCATAATCCCAAAAATCCTAAATGGCTCAACCGCGACCGGTTCGTCCTTTCCGCAGGACACGGATCGATGTGGCTATATTCGCTGCTGCATTTGTCGGGCTTTGATCTGTCGATGGACGAGATCAAGCGTTTCAGACAGCTCCATTCCAAAACTCCCGGGCATCCTGAATACCATATCACTGCCGGCGTTGAAGCGACGACAGGTCCATTGGGCCAAGGGGTCGGCAATGCGGTCGGCCAGGCGCTCGGTTTAAAAATTCTTGCGGCGAAGTTCAACAGCGAAGGTTTTCCTCTCTTTAACAGCAAGGTCTATTGCTTGGCCGGCGACGGCTGCTTAATGGAAGGGGTCTCCGCCGAGGCTTCTTCATTAGCCGGGCATTTGGGATTGGACAATCTCATTTTGATCCACGATGCGAACAAAGTGACCCTGGACGGATTCCTTGCCGATTCAGATTCGGAAGACACGATGATGCGCTACAAGGCGTACGGATGGGATGTCTTTGAGATCGACGGATACGATTTCGATGCGATGGAAAAAGTCTTTTCTTCTTTGCGCGATGAGCAGAAGAAACCCGCTTTTGTCATGATGCGCACGATCATCGGCAAAGGATCTCCGAACAAGGCGGGAACGCATAAAGTGCACGGCTCTCCGCTTGGGCAAGAAGAGGTCGAAGCGACTAAGAAGGCGTTGGGGCTTCCCGAAGAAGATTTTTATGTTCCCCAGTCTGTGTACACCTATTTTGAGCAGAGGCTCGCAAAGGATGCATCGCTTGAGACCAAGTGGAAAGAGATGTTCCGGAACTGGTCTGAAGCAAAACCTGCCCTGTATAAAGAGTTCATGCAGATGGTCGAGAAGAAGCTGCCCGATGATTTGGAAGACCAACTGCGCAAAATTGAAATGAAAACTCCGCTTGCAACACGCACGTCTTCGCAAAACGTGTTGAACGTCCTGGGAGAATTGCTCCCGCAATTAATCGGAGGTTCTGCCGACCTGTCTTCATCCGACATGACCATGATGAAAAAATTCCCGATCGTTTCGCGCGGCAATTACAACGGACGCAACATCAAGTATGGCGTTCGGGAGTTTGGAATGGCTGCAACGGCGGCAGGTCTTGCTGAGACCGATATGATCGTGCCGTACATTGGAACGTTCTTGACATTTTCCGATTACATGCGCAACGCGATCCGTTTGGCTTCGCTGTCCAAAGTTCAAGTGATCTACCAGTTTACGCATGATTCGATCTTCTTAGGCGAAGATGGCCCCACGCACCAACCTGTGGAGCATCTTGCAGCTTTGAGGGCAATGCCTAACCTCCATGTGATCCGCCCTGCGGACAACTCGGAAGTGAAAATGGCGTGGCTTGCAGCGCTGCGCTACCGAGGTCCTTCTGCGATCATCCTTTCGCGCCAAGCGCTCCCGGACCTTGCCGGTTGCAATGTTCCTTACGAAAAAGGGATGGGCAAAGGAGCCTATATTGTCAAGAAAGAGGAAGCTAAACCTGATTTCACGCTGATGGCTACCGGATCCGAGGTCTCTTTAGCCCTCGATGTAGCAGTCGCTTTAGAGAAATTGGGCAAAGCGGTGCGCGTGGTCTCGATGCCTTGCTGGCAATTGTTTGAAGAGCAGTCCGATGAGTACAAGTTCAATGTGATCGGCGGAGATCTCGGCCAACGCGTGAGCATTGAAGCGGGCGTCAGCTTCGGCTGGTATAAATGGATAGGTCCAGAGGGGATTTCGATTGCGATCGATACCTTTGGAGAGTCTGCTCCGCAAAGCGATCTAGCCGCTGAATTTGGATTCACCGTCGATTCAATTTTGGACCGTCTGCTTTCATGAACAATCGGCTGTTGCAGGCTTTAGCCTGTGAAAATGAAGGTTCCGCTCCCGTTTGGCTCATGCGCCAAGCGGGGCGCTACATGCCTGAATACCGCGCTTTGCGAAAGGAACATTCTTTATGGGAATTGTTCCATCGTGCTGAGCTTGCGGCCCAAGTGACCCGCCTCCCTCTTTCTCTTCTTGAAGTCGATGCCGCCATTTTGTTTTCCGATATCCTCGTGATCGCGGAAGCTTTAGGTCTTTCGATCCAATTTCCCGAAACGGGAGGGCCCCGCGTCGAGCCTGCTGTCCGCACAGCGGAGCAGGTGGATGCGCTGCCGATGATCAGCGTTGAAGAAAGCCTATCGTATGTGTTTGAGACGATCTGCTTGTTAAAGCCTGACCTGAAAGTTCCTTTGATCGGATTTTGCGGCGGGCCTTTTACCGTGGCCAGCTACTTGATCGATTCGGGGAGCAAACAGGAATTTTCTTTGACCAAGCGATGGATGAAAGAGGATCCGTCAAGCTTTCATCGCTTGCTGCAGAAGATCACAAGGGCTACCATCGCGTATTTGAAAGCGCAAGTAAAAGAAGGTGTGGACGCAGTCCAGATCTTTGATTCCTGGCTCAACATTTTAGATGATCAGCAGCGGCAGGTGTTTGCCTATCCCTATTTGAAGCAGATCGTGGATGCATTTGCCGATGAAGCGGTCCCTGTGATCGTTTTCTGCCGCCATTCCAGTCTATTTCCTCAAGAGCTTGTTGCTTTAAAACCTTCCTGCATCAGTTTCGACTGGCTCCGTCCGATGGCAGAGTTGCGGAGCGCGGTCCCGGGCCATATCTCCGTTCAAGGCAATATCGATCCGTCGATTCTCAAACTGTCCAAATCGGAGATCACGCACGCCACGCGGTCCCTTCTTCAGTCGATGGACGGAGAAAAAGGGTTTGTCCTCAACCTAGGCCATGGCGTCACGCCTGACATCCCATTCGACCATGTGCGCCATTTTGTCGATGTGGCCAAAGCCTGGAAATAGAATTCTTTTTTCTTTCTCTTTTTAGTTTCTTGCAGTTTTCCGCAGTGTTTCCTAATATCTGCTTGGGGTGATTTTTTAACCTGAAGAGCCAATTGCAAAACTCGGATGGCCGGCAATATCATTGATGATTTGCGCATTCGAGTTTTGCAATTGGCTCTAAATTTTAGGTTTGAACCTATCTCAGTAATAATTTTCGTCGATTTTCGGGATTATTTTGGCCGATTTTCGATCCAATAACCAGGGGTAATATCGACAATTGTATATTACCCCTGGTTATTGGATCGAAAATCGGCTCAAAAGAACCAGAAAATCGACTGAAACTTATTACTGAGATAGGTTCTTATACACAAATGAACTCAAAGTTTAGGTTTTTTAATCAATGGGTGCTTGAGGGATATGAATACATCGCGTAATTATTTTCTAATTTCTGCATGTTCCGGATGGGGAGCGCAGATTCGAGAGTGTGAAGCAGGGCCTGATGCCTTGCGCCATGGGGGCTGCTTGGAGAAGCTGCGCATCCATCAAATTCCTGTCGTCGAATGGGATACCCTTTATCCTTTGATCCGGCATGCTGAGAGAGAGATTGCGCTTTCCGATGCGCTTCCTTTGATTGTGGACTTCAACCAAAAGCTTGCAGAAAAGGTCCTAGACGTCTTGAAGCGCGGTTTTTTTCCTGTCGTGATCGGAGGCGATCACAGCATTGCGGTCGGAACTTGGAATGGCGTAGGGACTTATCTTGAAGATGAGCCTTTTGGAATGATTTGGATCGACGCGCATATGGACTCCCATACGACGGAAACGACGCCATCGGGCGCTTGGCACGGGATGCCCCTCGCGGCATTGATGGGGCATGGGGCATTAAGCCAGTCGGTGATCAAACCAAGGGAACCGGCCTTGGTTCATGGGGATTCCTCTCCAGCGGAATCGGCCCGGCCGGACTCGTGGGATGAGATGACGCTTGCCGCATTGATGGGGCATGGAGATCCAAACTTCGCACAGCTCAAACGAGAAGAGCCGGTCCTATTGCCGCAAAACCTGTGCTTAGTCGGAGTCCGTTCTTTTGAAGAAGGGGAGGCCGAGCTTCTCAAGCGGCTCAATGTCAAGATCTACATGGCCGATGAAGTGAATAAAAGAGGGGTCCAGAACGTTCTTAAGGAAGCCGTTGCCCATGTGACAAAACATACGAAGAAGTTTTGCGTCAGCCTCGACTTGGATGTGATCGATCCATCCGAGGCGCCGGGAGTTGGAAGTCCGGAGCCGGGAGGGCTTTCCGCTGATGAGCTAATCAAAGCTCTTCCGGTGATTGGAGGAGATGAGCGTCTGGCGGGATTTGAACTTGTCGAGTTCAATCCTTCCAGGGACAAAGAAAAAAAGACATTTTCTCTTTGCTATCGGATTTTAGAAGCGGTGTTATCCGGAGGAAAAGGCCATGGATGAATGGATCTCTCTCGAAGAGCAATTTGGAGCCCATAATTACCATCCTTTGCCGGTCGTTTTAACGAGAGGTAATGGAGCGTGGGTCTGGGATGACCAGGGTAAGAAATACCTCGACATGCTAAGCGCCTATTCGGCTGTCAGCCATGGCCACGCGCATCCGCGGCTGATCAAAGTTCTGAAAGAACAGGCGGAGAAAATTGCTGTGGCGTCGAGGGCTTTTTATACGGACAAGCTGGGGATCTTTCTGAAGCGGTTATGCGAACTTGCCGAGATGGAGATGGGCCTGCCGATGAACACGGGCGCCGAGGCGGTCGAAACGGCGATCAAAGCGGCGCGCCGCTGGGGATACCGGATGAAAAAGATCCCGAAAGACAAAGCGGAAATTATCGTTGCCGAGGGCAATTTCCACGGGCGCACGACGACAATTGTGGGATTTTCATCGGAATCTGCCTATCAGGAAGGATTTGGCCCGTTCACTCCGGGCTTTAAAATGATCCCCTTTGGTTCGGCGTCAGCGCTTGAAAAGGCGATCACTCCCAATACCTGCGCTTTTTTAGTTGAGCCGATCCAAGGAGAAGCCGGGATCGTGCTTCCTCCCGCCGGATGGCTGAAAGAGGTCTCGCAGCTGTGCAAACGGCACAATGTCCTGCTGATCTTAGACGAGGTCCAATCGGGGCTTGGACGAACGGGAAAGATGTTTGCTTTTCAGCATGAAGGGATTCAACCGGACGGGCTGATCCTCGGAAAGGCGCTCGGAGGAGGGCTGCTGCCCGTTTCCGCATTCTTGTCCAAGCGCGAGGTGATGGAGGTGTTCAATCCGGGGAGCCACGGGTCGACGTTTGGCGGCAATCCTTTGGCCGCTGCTGTCGGGCTCGAGGCGATCAAAGTCCTTATCGAAGAGAATTTGATCGAGAAAAGCAGAGATCTGGGCGACTATTTGATGAAAAAGCTCCACAACTTAAAAAGCCCTTTGATCACAGAGGTGCGCGGCAAGGGGCTGTGGGTAGGCGTCGTGATCGATCCGAAAAAAGCGTCGGCCCGCAGCGTCTGTGAAAAGCTGATGCTCAAAGGGATCCTCGCCAAAGAAACCCACGAGGTTGTCGTCCGCTTGGCCCCTCCGCTTGTCATTACGCGCGAGGAGATCGATTGGGCGGTAGACCAGCTTGCCGATGTTCTTAAACAGCTTGGATAAGGATCCTACCACTTCGCAAGAGGAGGCATCGAACAGAGGATCGCCTCGGGATTGCCTCCGGAAAGAAATCCAAACTTCGTGCCTCTGTCGTAGAGAAGGTTGAACTCAACGTAGTGGGCCCGCAGCCGCAGCTGCGCCTCTTTTTCTTCTTGCGTGTAAGGCATGTGAGCGCGCTTTCGATAGATGGGCATGATGGTATCGACAAAGGTATTGCCTACCTCTTTCCACATCTGTAGGTCTTTTTTGACATTGCCTGTGTTGTAGTGGTCGAAAAAGATCCCTCCGACGCCGCGTTCTTTTTTTCTGTGGGGAATGTAAAAATATTCTTTCGCGCTTTGTGCGAAAACCGGATAGATCTCTTTTCCAAACGGATCTAAAGCGTTTTTTGCCACCTCGTGAAAGTGGCGCGTGTCTTCTTCATAAGGAAATCCCATCGGCGTGAGATCATAGCCTCCTCCAAACCAAGACCGCTTTTCCGTTTCAATATAGCGAATGTTAAAATGGACGGTCGGCGCGTGGGGATTCTGCATGTGGGTGATTAAGCTGATCCCTGTTGCAAAAAACGCCCCTTCGCCGTCGTTCATGGGGAACTTGTCTCCCGAAACGCCCGACCAGTTGACAGCGGCCTTTTCAAATATGTCTCCTCGGATGACCGACATCTCCCCGCCTCCCGGCCCTTGATGATAGTTCCAGAGGGTCCTCTCAAAGCGGGCAGATGGCTCAAGGGATTCAAATTCAGCGATGATTGCATCGCGCAATGATTTTAAATAGGAGATGATCTCTTCTTTCATTAAAAATGCTCCTTAGCTTAAAATTCAAACCCAACAATTTTGGACCAACCGATAGCATGAAAAAGCAACGCGTTATAATCTTGGGAGCGGGCATTTCAGGCCTTTCGCTCGCATGGTATCTAAGCAGATCTTCAGTTCCCCTCGACATCACAATTTTAGAAAAATCGGAACGGCCCGGAGGTTGGTTGCACACCGATCTTAGCACCGGATTTCTTTTTGAAAAAGGACCGCGTACGTTCAAAGTCAACAAATCTCCTTCGACGGTTGATCTATTGCATGAGCTCAAATTAGATCAAGAGATCGTGTGGTCGGAGGAAAGGCCGCACCATCGGTATCTCTGGCTCAAGGACCAGCTTGTCCGGTTTCCAAGAAATCCTGTTTCGTTTTTGCTATCTCCGCTGACAAAAGGATTCCTTCCCGCGCTTTTTACCGAGTGGAAAAAAGCGGTTTA
>JAFEGV010000047.1 GCA_018239665.1 Verrucomicrobiota bacterium
TGATCTTGTGCGCGATGCTCTACGTCTATTTGAGCGGGTTCTACCACGATTTCAGCTTTCAGTATATCCAGCTCAAACATGCACAGTGGAAACAGCATATCCATGCGCATCCTTTTCAGTCTGCTCTGTATTATATCCTGATCTATGTCGCTTCAGTATGCCTGATCATTCCCGATTCGATTTTTTTAAGCATCCTCGGCGGTTTTCTTTTTCCTTTGCCTCTTGCGATTATTTACATCGTCTTTGCCGAGACATTGGGAGCGACTTTATTCTTTTGGGCCGCCCAAGCTGCATTAAAAGATCCCCTTTCCAAGACCAGAAGCCACTACCTCAATAAACTTCACGAGCAAGTTCTTAGCAAGGAGATCTACTATCTTCTCTTCTTCCGCTTTTCCCATGTGCTCCCCTATTGGGTGATCAACATCGCATCCGCAGTGCTCAACATCTCAAAATGGAAATTCATTTGGACAACGTTTATCGGCGTGCTTCCCCTTGCCATTGTTTTGGCGCAAGGCGGATCTGGCCTGTCCCACTATTTTGAACAGCATACCCATTTCTCCATGTCGGATATCTTTACAACGCAAATCAAAATCATGCTGATCGGAATTGGACTTCTTGCTTTGATCCCCCTGCTCTACCAATACCTGAAAAAGAAGTATTAGAACCGTATGGAAAAATACCCAATTGTTGTGATCGGCTCCGGCGCTGCAGGTTTGGTGGTAGCCAATGGGGCTGCGAAAGCGGGGAAAAAGGTGCTGATCGTCGAAAAGAAGCATTGGGGAGGCGATTGCACCAATTTCGGATGCATCCCTAGCAAGTCTCTTATCGCCTCGTCCCATATTGCCCATGCGATATTGAGCAACGGCAGCCTTGGGATCCATGCGCATTCTGATCGATTCAGCGCATCGGATGCTTTAGAACGCGTCAGGAAGATCGTCGCAGAGATCCGCTCCGAAGAAGATAAGCCGGCTTTAGAAAAAAATGGAGTCCATGCAATAGAGGGAACCGCATCTTTTGTCGATCCTCATACGATCATGATCATCGACCGCGCTGGCGACATCCGTAAAGTTTGGGGAAAACAGATCGTTATCGCGACCGGCTCATTTCCAAGCATTCCTTCGGTGCCCGGCCTGGATATAACCCCCTATCTGACCAATGAGACGATCTTCGACTTGAAAGAGATCCCTAAAAGCCTCGCCATCATGGGAGCCGGACCCATTGGGTGCGAGATCGCCCAAGCGATGCGCCGATTAGGAAGTTCTGTCACCCTGATCGGGACTAAAGCGCCTCTTCAAAGGGAAGAACCGGAAGCGCAGCAAACGCTTGTCGATCGCTTTAAAGAAGAGGGAATGGAACTCTATATCGGTTATTCGACCAGACAGGTAGCTTATGAGGCCGGAAAGTTCCAGATCTTGCTCCAAGAAAAAGGATCTGATAAAAAGGTAAGCCTCCAATCAGACGCCTTGCTGATTGCCAGCGGAAGATCTCCCAACTTAGAGTCGTTGAACTTAAGCAATGCAGGGGTCGTTTATTCCGAGAAAGGCATTTCCGTCGATCATTTTGGAAGGACAAATCAAAAGCACATCTGGGCTATCGGCGACGCGGCCGGCCCCCCATTTTTCACCCATTACGCAGAAAGCCAAGCTCGAGCTGTGCTCACCTCCCTTCTTCTTCCCTTTGGACTAAAAAAAAGGTTGAATCCCAGCCCGATTCCTAGAGTAACTTATACAGATCCTGAAATTGCAAGCATTGGCCTCTCGGAGCAAGAAGCGCTAACACGCTATAAAGCCCGATCGATTGCCGTTTATAAAGTTCCTTTTACGAAATTAGACCGCGCTATCACCGCTGGTCGAACGGAAGGATTTGTTAAAATCATCACTAAAAAGTGGAGCAGCAAGATTCTGGGAGCGACGATTGTCGCTCCGCGCGCAGGCGAAATGCTGATGCAGATAGCAACTGCGATGTATGCGCAAATCCCTTTAAGAAAGCTCTCCGGCCTGATCCATCCCTATCCCACTTATAGCCTTGCAATCCGCAAGGCAAGCGACTTATGGCTGACGCAGACCGTGCTTCCAACACTTAAAAAATACATAGGAAAATCACCATGAAGCTTTGGCTTAAACGCTATTTTCCGATCATCCTCATCGTCATTTTGATGGGCGTTGTTTATGCTACCGGGCTTTACCGCGACCTATCCTTTAAGAACCTCAAGGCCTACCACAGCGACTTGCTCCTCTACGTCAGCAAGCATCCGATTTCAGCTCCGGTGATCTTCATCATGGTCTACATCATAGCGACAGCCTTGTCGATCCCTGGAGGAATATTCTTAAGCTTGCTTGGAGGCTTTTTATTTCCTGTGCCGCTGAGCACCCTATATGTCGTCATCGGAGCCACGATCGGAGCGACCTTGCTCTTTCTTTCCGCCCGGTCTGCGTTAGGAGAGAGACTGTTTCAAAAGGCGGGGCCGCTCTTAAAAAAAATGGAGAAGGGATTTAAGGAAAATGCTGTCAGCTACCTGCTTTTTCTCCGATTTGTCCCCTTGTTTCCTTTCTGGCTTGTGAACCTGGCCCCCGCTTTCTTCAATGTAAAATTGCGGACCTTCATCTGGACCACTTTCGTCGGAATTCTCCCCGGAGCTTATGTGTTCACGCAAGCGGGAGAAGGACTGGGAGCCATTTTTCAATCGCAAGGCGGCCTATCCTTAGATGCGATCTTTAACCTTAAGATTAAAATTGCCTTGATTGCGCTCGGCATATTTGCTTTGATTCCCATCGTTGTAAAAAAAATCAGAGGAAAAAATGCTTGAAGGTCTCTGCAGAAACACCTATGAGAAGGCTGTCATCTCCCCTCTGTTAAGGATTCCTGCAGTCCACCAATGCAATCCCTTAATGCTCACTCTGGCCGGTTGTCTGATCGGGATAGGATTTGCGCCGTTGATCATCCTGGGATGGAAATGGTCAGCCCTTGGCGCCTTGGGCTTATCAGGTTTTTTAGATACCCTTGACGGCTCAGTATCCCGATTTCAAAACTCCTCCTCTGCCAAAGGAGCTGTTTGGGACATCGTCTGCGACCGCGCTGTCGAATTTTCCGTGGTGCTTGGGTTGTACTTTGTAGACCCTGTCCATCGAGGGCTCCTGACGATTGGGATGCTGGGAAGCATCCTGCTCTGCATCACTTCTTTTCTTGTTGTCGGGATCTTTTCTGAGAATCGATCAAACGGTGTTAAAAAAAGCTTCCACTACAGCCCGGGGCTCATTGAAAGGGCTGAAGCTTTTCTTTTTTGGGGAGCGATGGCAGCAGCGCCGCATGCATTTGCTGCGTTAAGCTGCGTCTTTATTGCTCTTGTGGTGACGACGACGGCTGTCCGGCTTTTCCAATTTACCAAACATTCAGGATAAGAGAGGGTTGCTGAATATCAGCTACACCTTCTAAGAGGCTCTCTTCCTCTATAAACTCTGCGTTCTTACTGTGGTAAAAAAAAGCGGAAAACCACAGAAAGCACAGAGTTTGTAGAGGAAGAAAAAATGGGGTGGCGACATTAATATGTGCGCTTGCTGCTCCGCAAAATTTCTATCCCTAAGAACGCGCTGAAGAACTTGGTCACTTCGCGCAATCCGAATAACAGCCAGTAAGCGACGGTTCCCCAGCACTTGCGCATTTTTTCATACCAGAATACCGCCGGGCCGCGGCGTTCATTGTCCAGCTGGTCATTGAGCTCATCGGAATTGTGCACCGTGACGTGGTAATTGCGATAAGGATTGTCAAACACTCTGCGTCCGTGCAGCTGCAGCAATGAGATCTCTCGATTTTGATGGTCGAATTCCAAGAGTTGGACGTTTGCATCGGGATGCGTGACTCCCCAGCCCAAGTGCTTCTCGCCAACATGGTGGGCGATATCTCCTTTTGTCCTGAAGATATTCAATCGGAGGGGCTCTGCAAATCGGGGAGAACTGTTCACCTCTTGGGCAAATCGCTCGGCAACCGCACAGTCTACGCTTGGATCGTTATAAAATGTAGCCGACGAGACTTTGCGCCAATGATCGGCGACAAAGCGCTGGGCATGGGCTCCGCCTAAACTGTACCCTGCGACCTCAATTTTGCGGCCTTCCGGACAGAATTTAGGATCGCTCATCAGAGAGTTGAAAGAATTGCGCGCGCCCAAATATCCCATCTCGCCGATATTGCCCTGAACATCGTTCATATAGGTTTCCATCGCATCTTCATTCGAAAGGGCGAATTGGGACGGGCGGAAAAGGACAATCGGCTTCAATGTCGAATCGGAGCCTACAGGCTTTAGCGCATAAGCTACCAGGCCATCGCCTGTCGCGACTTTTCGATGGACTTTGTAGTACTCAACACGGCCGTTTGCCCCAGGCGCCGGGATGATTTGTTTTTCAGACAGCTCGCGGTTGACAACGCATTTGCAAAAGCGCTCTTGCCATGCTGGAAAGGACAAGTCTCTCACATCAGATAAGAGAAGCTGAGTCTCTTTGTCCATCAGCCGGGCATCGTGAAAAAACCAGGAAAGAAAATTAGTCGGAGTTCCAGAAATTTCCCGAGGGTCCAATGACCAGCCGACAACAGGGAATGGGTTCACCATTCTCATCCGTTCTTCAAGCTGAGCCACTGTTAAATCTCTTAAGTGTTGTTGCGGAATGCGTTGTTTGATGTCACGGCTCATCATTCGGCTGGCGCCGACACTGAACAGTTCGATATGTTCTGCAAGCAGGGGAAGCCCTTCCCTTTCCATTTTCTGAATATTGAAGCGGAACCTATTGCAAATTTCTTGGACCTTGTTTGCGCCGATGACATCGCGCAAAGAACGGGTGAATACATTCCATGTCCGCCTATTTTGATCTTGAGCTTCCAAAGACTCCAATGGCCTGTCGGCTCCAGGGCGTAAAACAAGCTGATCGCCTTGGCCCAAGACTAAATGCTGCTGCTGAGGAGCGTTATACGCAAGCTGAGCGCTAGTAATAAAATTCTGTAATCTTATATAAGCCGACATAAACACCATCTTATCGCGATATTAACTGCAATTATACTATCGACAATTGATTAAAATGAATAAAATTGAGGAGTTTACAAAACTAATAAAAAACCGACAAACTTAAATTAAAAGACGTATATATAACACAAAATTGGCGTCTTAAAAAAATTGTAATGGCTGGGATCCTCTTAACGGACTCCGAACTATCTACTCCATTTTTAAGTTGTGAAAAACAGCATCGACATCGTCTAAAGCTTCCAAATACTCGATTAATTCAAGATTTGCCTTAACATTTTCCGGGTCGCATTCAACATAATTTTTAGGGATCATTTGCAATTCGGCTTCTTCTACTTTGATCCCTTTCTGCTCTAATTTATCTTTTACATTAAATAATTGATCCGGAGGCGTCGTAATAATAAACATTTCATCTGTCGAATCGAAGTCCTCGGCGCCTGCGTCCGTTGCCAGTAAAAAAAGTTCATCCTCGATAGCATTTTTTTTAGAAACTTGGATGACCCCTTTTCGATCAAAATTAAAGGCGACAGCGCCCGGATTGGCAATCGTTCCACCCTTTTTATTGGTAGCGATCCGCATATCGGAAGAGATCCTGTTCTTATTATCGGTCATCACATCGGCAATGATCCCCACGCCTCCATATCCATAAAGCTCATATGTGAACTCGACATAATCCGCCTGGTCGGCGCTCGTTGCCTTTTTGATGTTCCGTTCGATGTTATCATTAGGGAGGTTCACTGCTCTTGCCTTTTGCAGCACTAACCTTAACTTTGGATTGGATTTGGGATCTGGGCCTCCCTGCTTGACCGCGCTGATGATCTCTTTCGTGATGCGGGAAAAGATCTTCCCTTTGATTGCATCAGCTCTGCCTTTTCGGTGCTTGATATTAGCCCACTTACTATGACCTGCCATATAGATCTCACTGTTTTAATAGCCCGGGGATAAAAGCGCCAACTCCATTAAAGGGTTGCCTGCATCGGGTGCCCGCCATGAGCGGACTTCTGATCTCACTTTTCTCCCTGACTGCCTTTTTTTGAAAAAAAAATCTGATGATTTTCTTTCTCCCATTCTTTAGCTAGGGAGTATTCTGCAAATTTTTTTTCATGCAGCTTAAAGTCAGCATGATGAATTTTCCGTCTTCCCCTTCTTTTCTGGGTCGGAGGAAAGACGTGATGAAGCATTTCATGATACACAACATAGGAGATAAAGTAAGATGGAAAATTGGGGTGGTCGAGCAAGCGGTGGATTTTAATCAGTTTATTATTGAAATCGTAAAGTCCTAGGACCCGTCGTCGCCGGGCCGCCCTTTTTTGACTTCCAAACCATGTAATCTGAACATCGATCCGGCCATCAAAATAATGGATGTTTACCCGATCGTAGATTTCCTGGAGGTTGTAATGCTCTCCATGCACAACCTTCCGAACGGTCCGTTTAGATTGCTTTTTTTGAGGGGTAGAGAGCTGTTTTTTTTTCCGCTTACCGAGCAACCATTTAAAAATCATAACTGCTTTTGCATGAAAGTCTTTCCGAGGTACTTTCCATTTTCTTTAATGAAGTGAGCCTGCGATCCGAACGGCTTAAATCCAAGCCGTTCATAAAGTTTTCGAGCTGGATTGCCCTCATAGACTTCTAAATGCAAGATCTCGATCTTGAATCTGTCCTTAGCGTGCTGCATTAACTGCTTGAGCAAAGCGCCGCCGATGCCCTTGCCCCGCATGCTTTCTTTGACGATAATGGAAAAAAGGCAGGTGTGCATAAGCTTTTTATAAGGCTGGATATAGAGGTTGGCCATGCCGCAAGGCTCGCCATTCCATTCCGCAGTAAGTCCTGCTTCAATGCGAGAGTATCCGATCCAGATCCTCACAGCATCCTCGACCTCGCGCGCATCGATCATGGGAAACCAAGACAGGATTTTAGGGTCCATCAACCATTGCATTAATGGAGGGGCGTCTTCCACGCGTGTCAATCGAATGCTAAGTTCTGGCTGCGTCATTAATCCTCTCAAAGATAGCTTTGGTACAAAATCCTGGATAAATATCTACCCCCGTCCTTCACGAATTTTTCTTGGCGGGCAAATTCGTGAAAATCAAGTTCTTCCAGCAAATGAATAAAGGGATTTCCCTCGAAAACTTCGATATGCATCAACTCGAGGCGGAAATGGTTTTTAGCCAAGTGCTTTAAGTTTCTTAAAAGAGCGCGACCAATTCCCCTTCGTTGATGTTTTGGTTCTACAACCAACTTGAACAAACAATGGTGGGCAACTTTCTTGTAGGGCATAAGGAACAGCGTCCCCATTCCACATGGGACGTTGTCGATGGTGGCGGTCAAACTCGAATTGTACCTCGAGAAACCGACCCAGCATTGCGCCGCATCGTCGATCTCCTTTTCCTGAGAGACCGGAAACCAGCGCTGCACTTCTTCCATCAGCAGCCAGTCCCGTAAATAGGGAGCATCGGTTAAATAGGTGTAGCGAATATCCGCTTCATCCGTTTGACTCATCCATCCTCCTTATCCGAACTCTTTCAAATACGCATTCACAAAGTCATCGATGTCCCCGTCCATAACAGCATGGATGTTTCCGACTTCAAACTTAGTGCGAGTGTCTTTGACAAGCGTATAGGGTTGAAACACATAATTGCGGATTTGCGATCCCCACGCAATCTCTTTTTTCTCACCGGCCATCTCTTTGACTTTGCTCTCCCGTTCCATTATCTCGATCTCGTACAGCTTCGCTCGTAAAAGCTTCATGCACGTTTCCCGGTTTTGGATCTGGCTTCGCTCGCTTTGGCAAGAGACGACGATCCCTGAGGGGATGTGGGTCATCCGAACGGCGGAGTCCGTTTTATTCACATGCTGTCCGCCCGCGCCGGAAGCGCGGTATGTGTCGACACGGACATGTTCCGGTCTGATGTCGATCTGGATATCGTCGTCGATCTCCGGAGTGATATCGACGGAAGCAAAACTTGTATGCCTGCGGGCATTGCTGTCAAAAGGAGAAATCCGAACTAGCCGGTGAACACCTCTTTCAGCTTTGCAATAACCATAGGCGAACGCTCCCGTGATTTTGAACGTGATGCTCTTGATGCCCGCAACCTCTCCGTCGACAGTATCGAGGACATCGACCTTCCATCCGCGCCTTGCCGCCCACCGCTGATACATTCTTGAAAGCATCAGGGCCCAGTCGCACGCTTCCGTGCCGCCGGCTCCCGAATTGATGCTCAAAAAGCAGTTCTTCCCATCCAGCTCGCCGGATAACATCTTGCGAATCTCCATCTCGGAAAGAACACGGTCGACTTCTTTTAGCTCGTTGATGAGCTCATCGAAAAAAGCGGTATCGTTTGATTCAGCAACTTCGGGCAAAAGATCCTTAACGTTATCGAATCTCTGCTTCAACTCTTGATAAGGAATGGTCCATGCTTTGAGTTCATTGGCTTCGCTGATGACTTTCTGAGCTGCCGTATTATCATCCCAGAAGTCGCTCTCTTCCATCCTCTTTTCAAGTTCAGTGACTTTTTGCGCTTTTGTACCTAAGTCAAAGATACCTCCACATATGAAGGAGTCGGTTATCGATGCTCTTGATTTGGACTTGCACTTGTTCGTTGATCATATTTGACACCAAATTTTCTATGTTGTTTGTTTTAAACTCATCTTTGCACCTGATTATCCTATAAATTCCCAAAAAAGTCACGTGCATTTCCCCATATATATATACGCTTTCGTTCACGTGAGAAAACAGCGGCGGCAAAACCTTGGAAATTTACGAAAACTTAACCAGGTCTTTACATAAATCGAGCCAAGGGTATAATAAACCGCAGTTTTCAAGCAGGGTTTTCCCCTTGAGAAATAACACTCTATCAGGAGGTCAATATGTCAATGACAGTTCAAGAAGCAGGAACATGCTCTACAATATTCCAGACAATCAGCGATACAGCATTCAGTGCAGCAGACTGGGTTGGAAAAACAGTGCAAACCATCGGCTCTACAGTTGCAGACTATGCACAAAAAGCCGCTGAATATGCAAAGCCTCATTTCGACAAACTCAAAGATTTTGTCAGCGAAAACCGTGGCCCAATCATCATCGCAGCAGTTGCAGCAGCAGTTGGCGCGATTGGTTATGCTTTGATTAGTTCAGTTTTCTGCAGCAGAGCAACACCAGCTCAAACTCAGCAGGCAGCTCCTACTAATACAGCAACAGCTACTCGCGTATAAGGAATCATCCTTTAAAAGCAGTGGACCTTAAGGTTCACTGCTTTTTTATTTCTCCTCGCTTCTTCTCAAACAAATTTCATTGCGGTCATTTACCTGGTAAGCCCAGTGCCAACGGCTGCTGCCGAGCTTCTCTTTTTT
Source organism: Verrucomicrobiota bacterium (assembly GCA_018239665.1). Classification (GTDB taxonomy): domain Bacteria; phylum Chlamydiota; class Chlamydiia; order Chlamydiales; family Rhabdochlamydiaceae; genus Acherontichlamydia. The sequence goes on from JAFEGV010000047.1 coordinate 9,353, forward strand.
CAGCTGGACCTTTCCATTCTCTTCGATCGCAACGACCCGAAATCCGTCCTCGACCTCCACGCGAAAATCTCCGGCCAGCGTTACATTGCGCGCCTCAAATTCGCTATCGCCGTGCAAAACAATCTCGCACCCTGCGGCGCTGCCGTCCCGCTTCCAGCACGAAGCAGCAGAGCGCTGCAAGCAGCCGGAATTGATAACCGAAACATTGCGGAGCGTGCATCTGCCGCCGCGATGAGAATATTGCAGCTTGCCATCCTCATTCAGATTGCCCATCGCAGTTTGCGCGCAAACGCTCAATCGTCCGTTCAAATCCAGATTTTCGCAATCGATCTCGGCAATTTCTAAGTGCAATTGACTGCCCTGGGCTATTTTTCCTCTGCGCAGCTTTTGGGAAATGATCGAATAGACAGGACCTAAAGAGGGATGGTAGGAAAAATCAAACGGAGGCCCCGATCGCAAATAACTTACCTGATCGATTAGCTCAGGCAAAGAAAATCCGCAGTCCTTTTCCAAAAGCTCATGCGCGTTCAAATAAAGGTCCCAATAACACCCTTCCGGTGTTTCCAAAAGAGGCCCGCCCTCAGCATACTCCTTCTTAACAGTCGAGATTGTTTTGTGCCGATGGTTGTAAGTAAGGTATGTGCTCAGCTCCGGTAAACCATTGCCATTTTGATTAAACGGGAACCGATAAATGAAGGAATCTGCAATGTTCTGCATCGTCGATTCTAATCGCGCAAGTTCCTCTTGCCTGACCTCCCCCTGCTCATCTTGAAACGTCATCTTCTTTAAGTTGACGATCATGCCGGGAATCGGACGCTCTGAGACCGCATTGCAAATGCGCGCAATGTCTGCAAACAAGATATTGGTATTCGAAGGATACTGAGAGTGACAGCTCTTTGGCCCTACCGGAACATCTTCAATTCCAAATTTCTCAAAATCGCAATACTCGATGTTGGTCAAGCAATACTCGACCTGGTCTCCCATGCTTTTCTCAATAAGCACGTTGACGCCTTCGGCCGCTTTGACCTGCCTTAGACACGATGCAAATCCAAATTGCTTGTCCTGATCGCAACCGATTCCGGTAAACGCAAGCAGCCCGTAATCACATCCTGCGATCGGATTATTGATCTGCCGAACGATCACCTTCTTCTTATTTAATTCTATCAACCAATCAAGGATCCCTTGGTCCTTTGCCAACTTCCAAATGACCCCATGCCCGCCAGGCTTCATCAGAGGTTTCAACGGCCTGAGCAAACACCAGTTGCCCTCTTTGTCCATTGTAGGGACCGCAGGCTGGCAAAAAAAGGCGAAACTGCTCGCAGGCCTTCCAAACCATTTCTTCTCTTCGCAAAGAGATAAAATCTGAGCGTGATTGTCTTTTTCTTGCGATGTCATCATTGCAATCGGCACGGTGACCTGCTCATTAAAGAGCTTAAAATAGAGATACTCCCTAGCTTGCAGATCATGCACCATCCATTCGAGCAGGGTCTTGCCGCAAAACTGCAACCGTGCAGCAGGAAGGGGAACTTTTGTGTCGGGATCGTGGAGCCGGAGCCTGTCCGCAGCTCCTCCAACAGGGTAAATTTCAGCAATCATCGGCAGAAAAGAAATTCCCGCAAGCGCATACTTTCTGACCTCTTCATTGGGATCGAACAAGTCGATTCCTTGAGGACGGTGATATACGGCCTTTGCTTCGGCTTCACACGAAGGCTTTTTTTGGAGATGGTGAAGCAAAAGCACGTGGTACCCGACCAGTCCGCCGATCTCGCGATAAAACCTCTCCACGGGCATCAATTCTTCGATAAGGGCCCGTATTTGGTCAGCCATACCGATTCCGCTATCTTCTTTCGGGAAGAGCCTTTCGGCTTGCCCTAGGGCGATCAATGATTTGATCACGACCTCGCACTCAATAGATAGTCCCGCTAAGAACGTGCGCAAGGCGCTTGGCTCCTCCATAAAAGATATGACGGAAGGATCCCGATTGAGATGGTCTAGCTTTTCAAGGGGATTTGCAGATGATCGAAGCGCAGATGCTAATTCAGATAGTCTTTTCATAAATCAATTCAGGTTAGAGGCGATTGCAAAATTCGCTGATTGTAGTTAAGGACCGCTTTCCATGCAAATCAACAGAATCATAAGAGCCGATTGCAAAACCGCGGAGAGCAAGTTTTGCAACCATCTCGTCAGTTTAAAAATACTACCTTGAGGATCTCCAAGGACGCAATTGAAAAAAAATTGCCCTTTCGGAACGACTTAAACGATAACCATTGATAACCAACATCTTAAAAAGCGTTCTTCGATAAAACCCATCTAATGAAAAAATAAGCTGCAACGATTTTTTTTGACTATTAATTCTCAGGAGAGATACAACTTGTCCTTCGAGGAAATAACTCGTATCAACCCTCGAAACGTCTATCCAATAAAAATTTTGTGAGGATAGGCCAAACGAAGTATTTTTAAAGGAGAAAGCAAAATGGCAAAAGATAAGAAATCAAAGTTTATGCAACCGATGCAGATCAGCGACGATCTTTCCGCAGTAGTTGGAAAAGGACCTATGCCGCGTACAGAAGTCACAAAAAAACTCTGGGCTTATATTAAGTCTAACAAATGCCAAGATGCGAAGAACAAGCGCAACATCAACCCTGATGACAAACTCGCGAAAGTCTTCGGTGCTAAAAAATCCGTTAACATGTTTGAAATGACAAAACTCGTTAGCAAGCACCTCTCGTAATTTTTGCCGGCAGAATGCACTCTCGCAGTTGCATTCTGCCTCCCTTTTGATTATCCTTATTATCTATGAAATCATCTCCATATAAAGTATCCGTGATTTTGCTTGCCGGCGGACAAGGCAGCCGGATGCAGTCCCAAACCCCCAAGCAATTTCTTGACTTGCAAGGGAAGCCCGTAGCCCTCCATAGCTTTGAACAGTTTTCGTCATGCCCCCATGTCATAGAAATTATTGTTGTCTGCGAACTCCAATTCCAGCCCCTCTTTCCCAGATTCACACTTCCCGAGGTCCGCTTTGCCCTTCCAGGGAACCGCCGACAAGACTCCGTCTATAACGGACTCCTTGCCATTTCTTCTCATCCCGACCTCGTCTGCGTCCATGACAGCGCCCGCCCATTTTTATCCAAAGACTCTCTTGAGGAGCTCCTTGAAGAGGCCCGTCGTTATGGAGCTGCGGCATTAGCCGTCCCAGCCAAAAATACGATCAAAGAAACCGATCCCAATCAATTCATCCAGCGCACTTTGGACCGCTCGAAGCTCTGGGAAATGCACACGCCTCAAGTCGCAACTCCCGCCCTTTTAAAAAAAGGATTTGATATCGCCCTCGAATACAACCTCGACGTCACCGATGACGCATCTCTGGTCGAGCTCACGGGCCATCCCGTGAAACTGGTCAAAGACTCCTACCAAAATTTTAAGATCACCACGCCGGAAGATTGGCAAGTGGCCCTGCATACACGCTTTCCTTCATGACTACTTACAAACTGATCATAGCCTACGATGGAACAGGGTACAGCGGCTGGCAAGTCCAACCGAACGGGACCTCTATCCAAGAGCTGATCGAAAAAGCTCTATCGACCGCTTTGCGCATGCCCACTTCGATCCAAGGCTCAGGTCGGACAGACGCAGGAGTCCACGCGTATGGACAGACTGCCCATTTCACCCATCCAAATCCCATCGATCTCTTTAAACTGCAAGGATCTCTCAACGGCCTGCTTCCCCACGACATCCGGATCTGCTCGATCGAAGCAGTCTCTTCCGATTTCCATGCGCGCTACAGCGCAACAGGCAAGGTCTACCACTATTATCTCCACCTCGATCCGATCCTGGACCCGTTCTTTAAACAATACCGCTACCACGTTCCCCATCGGGTCGACCTTTCCCTATTGGAACAAGCCGCTGCACAATGCGTCGGCACCCACGATTTCACCTCATTTTCTCATGAAGCGCATAGCGGCTCCGCTGCGAAAAATCCTGTGAGGACCATCCACCGCTTAAGCGTCGTTCCCATTTCCAAAGGTCTCAGGCTAGAGTTTGAAGGCAACGGTTTTTTGTACAAAATGGTGCGCAACCTTGTCGGAACCTTGCTCGACATCAGTTACGGGAAAATACCTCTTGAAACGCTTCCGGAAATTTTTGCAGCAAAAGACCGTCGGAGAGCAGGAAGAACTGCTCCGCCGCACGGCCTATTTCTCATCGAAGTGAAATATCAAAGAACAACGCTTGAGAGCGATTCAAAGTACGAAGCATTGAGCTTGGCGCATTCTGAAACGTGAGATGCATCTTTAGGGCAAATAAGAACCCCATGGGCGCCCGCCGCATGCAAAGACTGCAGCCCTTTTAATGAATCCTCAAAACCGACGATCCTATCCCCTTTTTGACCGATCATTTCGATCGCTTTGAGATAACCGTCCGGCGCAGGTTTGGGATTTTGATAGCTCTCCCTCGTTAGCCATAGCGGGATCGTCTGTAAAATTGGAATGGCTTCCCGGATGATCTCGATCTGCTTCAGAGGCGAATTGGTAACGACGCACCGCTTGATATTGGCCTCATGCAAAGCCCCGATCAATTCTTCAGCGCCCTGCATCAGCCGGAGATTTCCAGACCTGAGTAAATTCTCGTAAGCATCCTTTTTTTCCTGATAAAGGACTTCCCAGCGCGGCTCCTGGGCAAGCAAGCCCGGAAACATCTCATAGAGCGCGTCGCGCGTGCCCGATGCCTTGGCATGAGCAATACGGCAAAATTGCTGAAAGTCCCAGTCCAGATTAAACCCTCTGGAACGACATAAGTCTTTATAAGCCTGCAAGTGCAAATGCTCGGTGTCGACGAGAAGACCGTCGAAATCAAAAAGAAAAAGTTGATACTGATGAATCCATTTCATGGACCCATTTTACCCGATCAAACAGCTAAAGTCGAATTTAAATTTTTTCTACTAATTGCCGTTTGTAGCCTCACTTAAGGGCGTCTTTCCAGGCAACCAAGATTTTACAGAGGCTCTGTTAAATGCTTTTTTCTTCGATTTCCTCTGATCAGAGGACGGATCTTTGTTCTTTTACGACGCAAAGACCATAAATCTAAAGCCATCTGAGCATTCAGCCAAAAGTCTGGGGTTGTATTAAAGGCTGCTGCAAGTTTAATCGCCATTTCAGGAGTAACGCTGGTTTTTTCGTTCACAATGCGATTTATAACCTTGTAGTCGCAATTCAAATGCGCAGCTAATTCCTTCTGACTGATCCCTAAAGGACTCAAAAACTCCTCATAAAGAATTTCGCCAGGAGAGGTTGGTTTTCTTTTCATTGGCAACATATTTACACCCTTCTAATGATAGTCTACGACTTGAACATCATAGGGACCATCATCCCATTTGAATACAACTCGCCATTGGTTATTGACTCTAATACTGTAAAACCCCTTTAAATCCCCAGATAAACTTTCTAGATAGTTACTCGGTGGGCTTTTTAAATCGCTTAATTCTTTCGCATAATGAACCATATCCAACTTTCTTTTAACGACAGCAGCAAGCCCTGCCCAGCCTTTTTTTCGGGGCATTTTTCCACTGGAGAAAAATAGAGCGTCGTCTCTGTCCTTAAATGACCGAATTGCCATCTAAACATCCTAACCAAGATAACCGAATATACCTTAACGAGGTATATATTTCAATATCGATTGCCCAATTCGAAAAATTCGTGCTAAGGTGGAGCGCAACTCATTTGGAGGACATATGGCTAAGCTGCTCTATTTTTTGACATTGAACGTCTTATTGCTTAATGGGACTCCTCTTTTCGGATGCATTTGGGTCAAGCCGCCAGCTTATGCAGCAACAGAGACGGAAAAAAATCCGATCCCCGCCCGTTTTCAATGGGATGCCAACGCAGGCTACTGCGGCGAAGTCAGCTTCATCAGCGCCGGACTCTATTATGGCCAATACGTTTCCCAATATGATGCCCGTTCGATCGCCTGCAAGGGGGCTTTGCAAAACAAGAGCCAGCTCTTGCTCGGCAAGAATGATGCCTATGCTGCCGACCAAATGCATCTCAACGCAATCGTATGGGATACAGACAGCGAACAGACCACAGACCAATTTCTGGCCTGGGTCAAACAAAACGTCGTCAAGGGCTATCCGGTCATTATTGCTGTTTTCACCAACGAATATCTCTTCTATGGAAAGACCGATCCCGATGCGGGAGATTCCGAATACGACCACATCGTTCCCGTCATCGGCTTCGGCTCAAACCATCCTCTGACAGATCCCGCATACTACGGCGACGACACCATTTATTTCAGCGACAACGGGCTCTGGGGGAATCCGTGTAACCCGCCCTATTATTTCAACTACTACTGCGATCCCTTCCAAGCAGACAGGGAGCTTGCCAACTCGAAAAACGGATCGATCTATTCCATCAACAATGACGCCGCCAACTACGGTATCGCCATCACAGGAGTGAAAGACCTGGATAACGACACCCTCCCTGTCCGCCTTGCGACAAACGTCAATTACGAGTCCCCTTCCATTAAGGACAAATCGAACACGAGGCCCACTCCCATGCCGATCACCCTGAGCATCACCGTTTCCGGCCTCGAACCGGATACGGCATACAACCTCTATCGCTACGACTCCTTTGATGCTGTGCCCGATTCTAAGTTCAATGCGCACGCTGCTAATGCATCGGAGCATTGGCCGATCATCATTTCATCAGGCACAACCTATGAGATGACCGAACAGATCCAATCCGATGAAATCGCAATCTATCGCGCCGTGAGAGCCAATGCTCCTTGATCTGCTCAAAACATGCGAGAAGCCATGCCGCAAATAAACTAG
>JAFEGV010000048.1 GCA_018239665.1 Verrucomicrobiota bacterium
GTCTAGGTCAACATCCGATCCAGCTCTTTTCGAAGTGATCCGGTCAAAGATCCGGGTTGCCAGCTCCATTGCTCCAAGCGAGTGCTCGAAACGGGTGTGCGTAGCGCCTGGATAGACAAGGAAAGAGATTCCTAACTGGTGCAAATAATGCAACCGTTGGAAAGGTTCCGAATCGATCAACTCCCTCTCGAGCTCATTGAAACGGATAAAGCCATGGACGGCATCATAGATCTTTTTCGTATACGCTGGATTGTAGGTCATAGCTTAATAGGCCTCGCTGCAAGAGCATTTCAGCAATTGGTCTGTGGCGATCTCGTCCCAATCGTAAAGGACGAAATTGGCATTTTCATCATTATGGCAGACAACAAAGCCGTGCGGGAACGGGCCCACATCGCAGGAAGTTGCGGAGACGCCGTCTGTTTTTGTCGAACCGCTTTTGTTCACGGTCATGAGGAACTGATTATTACCCGCGCGATCGAATATTTTTAACTGGTTATTTCCCTGGCTGGAAAGGATCAGGTACCCTCTGTCAAAGGAGCATTGATAAAGGGCTAGCCCTTCACGGTCCCCTTTGATCCCATCATTACTAGCGAATCGGTTAATGAGGTCGTTGCCCCGTTCCGGTTCGGCATAGAATTTCATAATCCCGATGTTTTCGTCGGAGCAGTACAGATAGCCAAGTTTATCATCGGCGCACATCCCTTCGACGACGTTTTGAACTTCTTTTCCTCCAAAAGTGCGAAGGATGCTTCCTTGCACTCGTCCATTCCCATTATCGCTTAAAGCTATTTGTATCAGATCTGCCTGGGCTTTGGCTTGGCTGACAAAAGCGGAGACCGCGCCCGTCAGGGGATTTTGATAGAGGGAAAGCCCATAAATTTGATATCCAGCGCCGGTCTGGATTCCTCCCGGAATAGTCACATCGATCAACTTACGCTGGTCAGGATCGATCTTGAATACGCGCAGCGTGTTGTCTGCGTGGGTCCCAACGACAAGAATGTCCACTTTTTCAGATCCTAAAGAGAATCCGTACCGGATATCTAAATTGATCGGCTTAATAAACGGTCCGTAGTAAAAAACGATCTCTCCCTGTAAATTCCAGCCATAGAGACCTCCTGCCCCTTTTTTATCATTTCCTATGATCAGGCTTAAGTTCCGATCGGTAGGATGGATCCAGATCGCGCAATCATCGGCATCCCCTGCTACAGACGTCGTTTTCACCTTTGGAGAAACAGAAACTGAAGGAGAATCGGTGCTGCAGGAATTGAGCAGTAGTCCAAGGGTAGCTATGCAGAGGAGGCCGATTTTGTTAAGCATTCGGAAGCTCCGGTCTAGGACGGCTTTCATGGATATAGCTGGCTGTCACTTCGACAAATTCCGCTTTTCTCTGAAGCTCTTTAATGCTCCTAGCGCCGCCGTATGTCAATCCGCTGCGGACGCCTCCGAGAAGCTGATTGATAAGCTGTTCCGCGCTTCCCGTAACGGGTCCCCAGAAGTCGATCCCTTCCGCAACCGTTTTTTCTTTTAGGCCGCCGTAATAGTCATTTTGAAAGTCTTCGCTTGCCTGGCCTCTGAACTTAGCTTCCAGGCCGGAAGGAAATTTATCCGATTTGCGTTTGGGCGCAGCGCTCTCTTTTGTCATTGCAAAGAGCTTGCCGATCATCACCGTGCTAGCGCCGGCCGCCAAAGCAAGGACGACATCTCGGCTGTTGCGGATTCCGCCGTCCGCGATCAGAGGGACTCGCAGCTTCTCTGCAATTTTTGCGCAATCGTAGATTGCTGAGAATTGGGGAACGCCAAACCCTGTCACGATCCGTGTTGTGCAAGCAGCTCCCGGCCCTACGCCGACCTTGACGGCGTCAGCGCCGGCATTGACGAGGTCGTGATAGGCCATTGCCGTGCAGACATTGCCTGCGATGATCTCTTTGTCCGGATGGGTTCTTTTCAACTCGTGGATGAACTCGAACATCCTGTCAGAGTGGCCGTGGGCGACATCGATGCAGACTCCTGCAGCGCCCAAATCGAGCAGTTTGCGGGTCTCGTCAATTTTTTGAATCCCGCACGAGATAAACGTCGACTGCGTGTACTTCTTGACCCACTGCTCCTGGACGTCGAATGTCGTGAAGCGATGGAAGATAGGCACGGTTCCGTGTTTGATCAGCATGTCGGCAAGCTCATCGCTGATCGCCGTGTCCATGTTCGCGCAAACGATGGGGATCTGGATCTTTCGGTTTTTAGTCAGCCAGCTCTCCAAAGACGGCTCCGTCCGGGACGGAACGTTGTTGAACTGGGGAACTAAAGCCACATCATCAAATGTATAGCCTCGTCGAAAAGTCATGGGTTACCTCTTAAATGGTGTTAAACTCAGGATTATAGCAGAGCTTTGAGTTTTCACTTAAGAGGGAATTTTAAAACTCATTAGCCCGTTAAAATTGCCCTTTTGAGCCTGTCTGCGCCCATTCTCCTCGCCCGACCCACTAGGGGTCGGCCTTGTCGAATGGCCCGTGTCAGCTACGCTGTCACTCGCAAACAGTATCAAAATCATCAATTTTTTCGAGCAAAGCAGTTGTACAATTCCCTCTTAAACGATTATTTGCTATAGTTTGGGGCATGATCAGCATTACTATCCTCACTAAAAATTGTGAACAGACCCTGCGGCCGACCCTCGAATCCCTAAAAGATTTTTCCGAGGTAATCCTATTGGACACCGGGTCCGTAGACTCGACCCTGGAGATCGCTAAAGAATTTCCTAATGTTAGAGTGGTCAAAGAGACTTTCATCGGCTTCGGGCCCACCCATAACGTGGCAACTGCCCAAGCTTCCCATGATTGGATCCTATCGATTGATAGCGACGAAGTCCTGTCCAAAGAATTAGTCTATGAGATCCAGCAGCTTAAGCTCGATGAAAATCAAGTCTATTCTCTAAATCGAAAAAATTTTTTCAATAAAAAATGGATCAAATGGTGTGGAGGCTGGCATCCTGACCGCGTCGTCCGGCTCTATCATCGCAAAAAGACCCATTTCACCGATGCCCAGGTCCATGAGAAAATTGTATCCGGCCACCTCCAAGTCGTCGAATTAAACTCCCCTCTTTTCCACACTCCTTATCGGAATATGGGAGACTTTTTATCCAAGATGCAGACCTACTCGACCCTGTTCGCCGAGCAAAACCGGCTGCGCAAGTCCTCTTCGGTCTGGAAAGCTGTCCTCCACGGCTGGCAAGCGTTCATTAAAAGCTATTTTTTTAAACGGGGATTCCTCGGCGGGAAAGAAGGCTTCATCATTTCGATCTACAACGGCCACACGGCCTTCTATAAGTACCTCAAGCTGATGGAAGCTAACGAAAGAGATTGATTAGATATCTTGCATAACCCGCTTTTCCGGGCGAATGGGGTTATTCAAGAGGTCTATTACCGAGGATCTAAATACAGATAGCGTTCAGATCCCGCTATCGCGAAGCTTTCCAAGGCAGACTGAAGAACAATCTCAAACGGTTCTTCTGCAAAAAGTCCTACTGCCGGATACATCGGATCGATCGCCACCAAATTGCCGAGTTCGTCCATCCGGATATTATCCCATTTCAAGTCGAACGGCTCAGATTTGTACTGATAAGCGACCTGAAAGATCCTTTTTAACTGATCATCCGCTTTTCTTTCGATGGTGTCTGGGGCATGAAGCTCCCATACAGATTTGTCAATGGGGTATTCATTAGGAACGTACTTAACCAGATGGCATCCATGAGTCATCGACAGGGCTGGGTCTGCCTGATTAAAGCCCTCGCCCATTTCGTTTAAAATAATGTCCAGATCATAATGCTTGGCAATGAAGCCCTCTCCTAGAACAGAGAACTTCTCTTTTAATTTCGGATACTGTTCAAACTCATCTTTCACAATTTTGCAAAATGACTCTGAACTCCCCAATCGCCGATTTTCTTTGGGGATCTTGAGGACAAAAAGATTATCCTCTAATCCGGTTCCTTTGACCAAATACACGTCGTTGAAATCGCCGCTTACAAATTGTTGAAGCACTTCGGTAATCGTGATCGTTTTGCATCCAAGCTGGAATGAAAACGGAGCAAAGGGAAAAGAGCTTATCTGATTGGCCCGCATGTTTGCACCCATTGCAAATTTCGTGGGATTGGGATTGAAATAACGAACCGGCTTGCACGGTGTATTAGGAACGCCCTGAGACGAAAAAGATAAAGAAGGGGTGGTTGTTATTTCTCTTGTGGATGCAATAGCGCGACTGGACATCCTCGTCTTTACATCAAAAGAAATCCTATTGTCAAAGAAAAGGGGCTCTTCTTCAGGTTGGGAGTTATTTGATTCAGGTGCCGTTCCGAACAAAGATCTGGCAACCTTAGGTCTTTTACTTGACGGAACCTCTTCTGCGAGTAGGTCACTTGACGTACTCTCCGATCTTAGGCGTTGAAAAAGTTCTGAATTATCTAATTCGGATGTTGCTCCAAACAAAGATCTGGCAACCTTAGGTCTTTTACTTGACGGAACCTCTTCTTCAAGCTGATCTCTTAACGTGCTTTCTGTTCTTATGCGTTTAGGAAGCTCTGCATCATCGACTAAGGATATTGTTCCAAACAAAGATCCGGCAGGTTTAGGAGTTTTGTTTAAAGGAAGCTCCTCTGCAAGCTGATTTTTTGGCAACCCCTCTGTGTTTGGTTGTTGAGAAGGCTCTGCATCATCGACTAAGCTTATAAAAGGATATTCTGGGAAGTCAATGTGTTGTGTTCGACTGAACTGCGAAGGAGGAATGCTCATTTATATGCTCAACAAATTAAATTTAAATGGAAATCAATAAAACATCCAAAAAACATACCACATAAATCCATAAAAACACAAAAAATTCGAAAATTCATCTTTTTGAATCGAATTATTTATAATTTCACAAATGAACTTATGCTGCTGGGTAGCGCCAATGGCGGCGGATGTTCTATCTGCAAACTCGCAACCGGCCCTAAAGACTGAAAGCAGAGTTATAAAATAGCTCTTAAGATGCTGTCGTATGCTGGGCTTCGAAAGCCTCCAAGACAGAATTCCCTTGCTGCACTGCATTGTCCAAGGCATCTTTGGGCGAGAGTTCTTTGTTAAATGCCTTTTCTAAATTGTCGATGATCAGATCGCGGACCTGGATATAGTCTCCTAAGCGGACCCCTTTGGTATTCGGAGTCACTCGTGAACTCATCACGGAAAGAACTGCGATCTCAGCTGCAGGATGGTCTTTATAATACCCTTTTTTCTTCGTCAAATAGTAGGCTGCGTCGGTAATAGGCAGATAACCTGTTTTTTGATGCCAAAAAGCCTGGATAGCAGGAGCTGAAAGGTATTCGAAGAACTGGACCACGCCCCGATATTCCTCATCGCTAAAGCCCGACATCACCCAAAAGGAAGCTCCTCCAATGTTGAGGTTGTAGGGCTTCTCAGCAATTTGCGGCCAGTAAGGCAAAAAGCCGACTCCGATCGGAAAGGAAGCCTGCTTTTGCAGCAGAGGAAGGCGGTTTGCTCCTTGCATGAGGATCGCGCACTTTTGATCGGCAAAAAGCTTTTCAGGCTCAGTATTAAAACGTCCCGCATAAGTGAAAGTCCCCGAATCGATCCATTCGACAAGTTTTGAGAGATGGAAAACTTCAGGGTCTTGGTTGAAAATCAAGCGGGATGACAGGCCTTTAAAGCCGTTGTCCTCGGATGCAAAAGGGAGGTTGTGCCAACTGCAAAAATGCTCTAGATGGTAAGCGGCGGGCCATGCGGTCGTGTACCCCTTATACCCTTTTTTCTTAAGATCGACGGCAAACTTCTCAAGATCCTGCCAAGTCTTTGGGGGGTTATCAGGATCGAGGCCCGCATCTTCAAAGGCCTTTTTGTTATAAAACAAGATCCCGGTCGATGCATTCCAAGGCAACGACATCATAATCCCATCGGCATTGGAGTAAAAACTGCGCACCGAGTCGATATAGACGTCCGGATCGAACTTCTTGTGGTAGGACGACATCAGGTCGTTGACCGGTTTGAAGACACCTTCTTTCATCATAGCGGTCAACGTCGCCACTTCATAGATCTGAAGGATATGAGGATGGTCCCCTGTCTTGTAGGCCTCTATCCCCTGCTCATAGAGTTTCGTATAATTTTCTTTTTTAACCAGGACGATCTTGTAATTGCCCGAATGATGGTTAAAATCTTCGACGATCTCTGTAAAAACTTCAGCCAGGGGGCCGTCAAAGGCGTGCCAGAGTTCGATATCCGTTGCAGCAAAGGATTGAGCTGTAATGAAAAGAGAACAGCAGCTGAGCAAAAACCGTTTCATAGTAACCCCCAATCAAGGCGATTTCAGGCGCTTGTCCGCATCCATAAAAACGGATGATCAAGCACCGTTGAAATTAGAGATCATAACCCTAATTCTCATATCTTTACAACGGATAAGCAGCTATTGGGCAGCTTGGTCTCCTCCATCAACAACAACCTGTAGAGGCGGCACTGCATTTTGAGGCCCTCCCCCCGGCTGCGGAGGAGTAAAGCCTAAATCGATGAGCTGCTGGTTCAATTCATCAGCATAATGGCTGATGATGGGAAGCACCCTCCCCCGGACAAGGACCGGCATCTGAGCATGGTCCTCATGTTCAGCGGGCAAGCGGATGATCCTGCCGATCTCGGTCCACTCGGCAGATAAATTATTGGGAACTACTCCAGCCGGAAGACCGGTCATATAGGTCTCGAAAACAGGAAATATCAATGGGAGGTTGGCGGGAGGGTCCATTTTCAAACATTGTTTGGCCATTTTTCGCGATTGGTTCAGGAAGTCCAAGGAGTTGAAGATCGTCTGAAGATGGACAAACTGATCGGTCCGTTCTTGGGCAAGCGCGGTCTGCCTGCTGTTCCTCCAATAGACAATGCCTGCATGGACAGCCGTTGCGATCATGGCGGTAAGTCCGACCACCTGCCCGGCGTTCGTTCCGGCGCTATTATCATCCCAACTATTGATTGTGTTGATCAACAGCGTCCCAAAGGCTACCATCCAGGTGCCAACGGGTGATAGATGGGTATAAGAACTTGTGAACACAGAACCTTGCGCACTCTCTACCCTGCTCGAAGCTGTCCCGCGCATCTGTTGCGTATGCGTCATCAAATTATTGATGGTGGCTTTAAGCGCTGCAATATCATCGGGAGTGATGTTTTTCAAGACCGCCGGAACAGTCTGCCGCAATGCAGAATATACTGGGGATGCTGCTGCCATGATGAGTCCTCCTACTGATATGAAAAGGAGGTCTATTTTTCTGGCGTCAACTAATATTTTTCAAGCAATTTGTTTACACTTATGAAAAATGAAAACAGCAGAAAGAACATTCCCGGTTGTCATTTCAAGTGAAGAAAGGAAGTATATGAAAAGAATAGCGGTTGTCGGATTTGAACCAACGACACTCGGATTATGATTCCGATGCTCTAACCAACTGAGCTAAACCGCCGTCAAAAAAAATAGCGGGGGAAGGATTCGAACCTCCGGCCTTTGGGTTATGAGCCCAACGAGCTAACCACTGCTCCACCCCGCGGCAGATTTGCAAAATTTGAAATGTAAATGCTACCAGAGGACCGATTAATCTCAAAGCTTTTCTTTTCTTAAGACAAATTTTAGACCTCTTGCGAGGTCTTATTTGGCTAAAATCCCTCTAAGGACGTAGGGCAAAATCCCTCCGTGCTTATAGTATTCCACCTCTGTCGGAGTGTCGATCCGCGCGGTGACAGGGACATCGATGGAGGTTTTTCCTGCTTTGGAAATCGACAAAGTCAATTTTTGGCGCGGCCTGATCCCATTTTCCAATCCGAGAATGGAAAAGGTCTCCTCCCCTGTCAGTTTGAGGCTCTCATGGTCCTCATTCTGGGTAAATTCAAGCGGAAGAATTCCCATGCCGATCAAATTGCTACGATGGATCCTCTCAAAGCTCGTTGCAACCACAGCGCGCACGCCGAGCAACGCAGACCCTTTTGCAGCCCAATCGCGCGAGCTTCCCATCCCATAGTCTTTCCCTGCAAAAATAATCAGCGGAACTTTCCTTTCCGCGTAGATCTGGCATGCATCGAAGATCGACATGATCGTTCCATCGGGAAGCAGCTTCGTGTAACCGCCTTCTTTCCCATCGGCCATTTTATTGCGGATCCGCACATTGGCAAATGTGCCCCGCATCATCACATGGTGGTTGCCCCTGCGGCTGCCGTAGCTGTTGAAATCCCCCTCTTTAATCCCTCGAGAGATCAAATACTTGCCTGCGGGAGATGTGGCCTTGAAGGCGCCTGCAGGAGAGATGTGGTCTGTCGTCACTGAGTCTCCAAAGAGCGCCAAGCAGCGCATATTCGCCAGCGGTTTTTGCTCCGGAAGTTTTAGTGAAAAACCTTCGAAATAGGGAGGCTGTTGAATATAGGTGCTCTTTTCATCCCATTTATATTGGACGCCGCGGGTAGCCGGGATTTCTTTCCAGATCGGGTTGTCTTCCAAAATGTTGGCGTACCGTTTCTTGAACATCTCCGGTTGGAGCCCTTTTTGGATTGTTTGCTCGATCTCTTCAGGGCTTGGCCAAATGTCTTTTAAAAAGACCGGCTTGCCATCTTTTGCATACCCGATCGGCTCTTTCTCGAAATCGATATCGACCCGTCCAGCTAGTGCAAACGCAACGACAAGAGGAGGCGACATCAAGAAGTTCGCTTTGACGGAGCCGTGGATCCTCGCTTCGAAGTTACGGTTTCCGCTGAGCACGCTGGCAGCGATTAGATCATATTCTTTGATCGCGTTCTCAAGCCGCTCTTCCAAAGGCCCGCTATTGCCGATGCATGTCGTGCATCCGTATGCGACGAGTTGAAAGCCTAATTGGTCGAGGAAGGGCTGCAAACCCGTTTTGTCCAGATAGTCGGTCACGACGCGGGATCCCGGAGCAAGGCTTGTTTTGACCGTATGATTGACCTTAAGCCCTTTTTCCACCGCTTTTTTTGCCACCAGGCCGGCTGCGACCATGACATTAGGATTGCTTGTGTTGGTGCAGCTTGTGATCGCTGCGATCACGACAGATCCGTGCGATAAGACGACATCGCAAGGCACGACTTCGCAGTATCCCGGATTGGCGACAGCTTCGGTCAGCGGACGGTTTTGCACCATCTCCGATTCGCTCCAATTAGCCCGCGATGTGTCATTTTCCATTGATTCCTTCCCGCCCGTTTGGTGCGGAGAATTAAGAGAAAAAGACCCATCGGAATGGACAAAGACCTTTGGAGAGTTTCCTTTTGGCTTAGCATAACCCCCTTCGGCGATCTCTGAAGAGAGGAGCTGCTCGAACTTCGTCTTCAAATTTGTCAGATCGATCCTGTCTTGAGGGCGTTTAGGTCCGGCTACACAAGGTTTGATGCTGCTCAAGTCGAGCTCGAGGACTTTCGTGAAATCAACCTCCCCTTTGCGCGGAATGCCAAACAGATGCTGCGCCTTCAAATACTCCTGGATTTGCTGAATCTCTTTTTCCCCTCTCCCCGTCATTTTCAAATAGTCGAGCGTCTTTTCATCGACAGGGAAAAAGCCCATCGTTGCGCCATATTCCGGCGCCATGTTGCCGATCGTTGCGCGGTCTGCGACGTTCAAGCTCGCAGCCCCCTCTCCAAAAAATTCCACAAACTTGCCAACCACTTTTTCTTTACGCAAAAGCTCTGTAATGCGCAGAGTCAGATCGGTCGCCGTCACTCCTTTTTGAAGATGGCCGCTCAAAAGAACGCCGATCACTTCCGGAGTTTCTAAAGCGACTGGCTGTCCCAGCATCGCAGCTTCCGCCTCGATTCCTCCAACTCCCCAGCCGACAACGCCTAGACCATTGATCATTGTCGTATGAGAATCTGTCCCTACCAGCGTGTCAGGGTACAAAAGAGTTATCCCTTTTTCCCCTTTGGCGACAACGACGGTTGCAATATTCTCTAAATTTACTTGGTGGACAATCCCAATGCCCGGCGGGACTACTTGAAACGTTTTAAACGCCTCTTGCCCCCACTTCAAAAAGGAATACCGTTCATTGTTGCGATGGAACTCGGTGCGCAAATTGAACAAAAAGGCATCCTCTGTCCCGGAACGGTCGACCTGAACAGAGTGGTCGACGACTAGATCGACCGGGACCAAAGGCTCGATCAAAGAAGCATCGAACCCTTGCGATGCCACCGCATCACGCATCGCGGCGAGGTCGACAAGCAAAGGAACACCGGTAAAGTCTTGCAGGATCACACGGGATACAACAAAAGGGACATCCCCTCCTGGGTTCTCTTTGGCGGTCCACTTCGCTAATCGGAGGACGTCCTCTTCCGTTACTTTCAGACCGTCGCAGTTGCGAAGCAGCGATTCGAGCATGATCCGAATGGAGACCGGCAGCCGCTTGATCGAGATCTTGGCATGCTCTTCAAATGCAGGAAGCGAGTAGTAATACCGCCGTTTGTCATCGTTTAACGATTTCAGCGTTTGGAATGGATTGATCAGATCTGGCATGGAACTACCCCCTTAGCAAGCTTAAGAGCAAAATACTTTCTATAGTCTTTTTTTGCAAAGCTGCTTCTCTCCCCTCTCTAATTAAAGCACAAACTGCTAACAATAAAGGGCTTGCAATGACTCACCAAAACAACAAAACTAAGTTAAAACAAAAACAATCAATCTTAATAATAAATAAACATTTTACTTGTACAATTTCGGTTAAATAAAATTAAAAAGGATAAAATAATGTATTTTCAATATTCATTCGATGAGTCTAGTGTACTCACAGTGTATCAACACTTATTGAGACTACATCAAAGCGATGACCTCAATTCAATAGTTAATAGCTTGAACTCATTGCCTGAAAGTTTCCGCCAGTCCCTTTTCGAAAGCATATCCGAGCAAGCCGGAAGACAGATCGATCTCGATTATGCAAAGGCTCATGTTTTTGAATTTCTCCCTATGCTCCAGCAAGCCGTAAACAAAGTGGCGTTTCATGCTTTTCAATCTCTCAGCAAAGATGTAAAAAAGCAGATTGGATCGAAGGTGTGCGACCGTTTTTGCAATCCTAATTTGAAAGATGAGGACTGGAAACAGATCTACGTCTCCAATAACATTCCTGGTTTACTGAAAACGATGCACAGTTATTTGGGAGATCTTACTCCAGAACTGCAACGGATCTTAGACAAATGGGTCGATGAAGGAGAACCAGGAGAACAAAGGGATCGAGCCCGATCAGTTATCATTGAATTTTTAAAAGACCGCAGTAAAACAAAGCTTGAACTTAGCAGTTTAGACCTAAAAGGCCTGCCTCCCATTTTTGATAAAGAACCGTTTGTCTTAAGACTGGAAACTCTGAAACTGGACGCAAACATACTGACATCCCTTCCGGCAGAAATCTGCCTCCTCCAGAACTTGACGTCTCTCAATCTCTCTCATAATAAGCTCTCAACCCTGCCTGCGGAGATCAGCCAGCTCAAAAAATTGACGAACCTGCTTTTATTCGGTAATCAAATCACCTCTCTTCCCGAACAAATTGGGCAGCTCGAAAGCTTAAGAGATCTGAACATCACATACAATCAGCTCACCTCTCTTCCTGGACAAATCGGCCATCTGAAAAATTTAGAAGATCTAAACCTTTCTAACAATTACCTCGTATCGATACCTGAGCAGATCGGTCTGCTTCAGAATTTGACCCGTCTCAACCTATCTTCGAACCAGACCTTGCAAGGACTGCCCAACCAGCTTCTTCATTTCCGGCCTAGTTGTGAAGTCTCTATCTATGAAACGGGACTCTCCGAGCATGTTCGAGCCAACTTGCAAGAAGCATGCAATGCCCCTGGCTATCGAGGTCCAAGGATCGGCTACTCCATGGAGCATATGGAAGACCGTCACGGCGAGGAGCTTAATCCTTTGCCGACATTGATTGCAGAACTCTTTTCAGTCATCAGAGAGGAGCCAAGAGCATTACCTCATTTAGATCAACTCGATGAAGCTCAAAAAGGATCGATCCAATCCTGGTTAAGTCGTTTGTCAGATACTGCAGACTATAGGCGCCATGGAGAGTTCCAAAAAGCCTTCGTCAAACAAATCATAAGCTATCTGCAACAAGCAAATGATGACCCGCAATTTAGAGAAGCCTTCTTAAACATCATTGCCGATGCAGCCGAGACTTGCGGAGACCGGATCTCCCTTTCCATTTTGCATGTGGGAATAGCTTCCCGTCTACGTCTGATAACTGATATCCATGAGCTGCGCAAGTTTCTCACCGGTACCGTATGGTCAGTCCAGATGCTCGAGGAAATTGCTCGTCAAAAGACGGAAACTTTGCGTTTTTTTGATGAGATCGAGGTCTACCTCGGCTACCCGATCATGCTTCGGGAGAAGCTCGGGCTAGAGATCTCCGTAAAAGAGATGCTCTACTTCCGGTGCAGTGCGTTAAAACAAACCGATTTGACCCAAGCATCTGAATTTGTGATGCGGCAGCAAAGCAATGAACATGCTGTCTGCGCTTATCTTGCCAGCCGCGAAGACTGGATCCAAGCCCTTCGAGCTCAATACCCGCAACGCTGCGCAGAAATCGATGAAGAGAACTACCAAGAATTAGAAGCTGCCGGCGAAGACCAAGAAAAGCTCGATCAGCTCAAAGCGCATCAAAAACAGCGCTGGGAAGCTTTGACGGCTAGAGAACTGGCAAGACAAGATGCTTTAAAAGCTGTAACCCCAAACTTAAGAGAGCTAATTGTGTAGGTCTGGAATTCGAACTCTAAAATCCATAAAAAATTAAAAAGGGAATTTTACCATGTCGTCACAAGGATCAGCCAACGTGTCTGCTTCATTGACAGTCTATCAACATCTGTTCAGGCTGCATCAGTCTGAAGACCTCGCCGTAAAACAAGAAAGCTTAAACGCCTTGCCGGAAAGCTTTCGCCAGCAAATCTTCTACATCATTTGGCATCAAGCTGGACAGCCTTCCGAGTCTGATTTCGGTGAAGTCCACGTATTCGACTCATTGCCCAAGCTCCAGCAAGCTGTCGCAAAAGTGGCTGTTAGTATATTTCAATCTCTTGGACAAAATGAGATGAATATCATTAGTCTCAAAATATCGGAACATAATGGAAACTCCCATTCAGCAGACACCACGCCTGTTTTACTAAAAACAATGCATGCTTCATTGGGAGACCTCACACCAGAGCTTCAAAGGATCTTAGACAAATGGGTCGATCAAGCAACTGAGGGAGAAAGAAGGGCTGAAGCTCGATCCCAAATCATTGAATTTTTAAAAGATCCTGACGAAATAAAGCTTAACTTAGATGAACTAGGATTGAAATCTCTTCCAGACATTTTTGAAAAAAAGCCATTTATTTTCAGGCTAAAAATACTTTTCCTGACATCGAACTGCTTAACCTCTTTTCCTGAGCAGTTTCTTCAGCTTCAAAATTTAAAAGACCTGAGGATGTTCAACAATCAGCTCACCTCTATTCCAGAACAAATCGGTCAGCTTCAGAAATTGGAATACCTAGGCCTCGGAGGAAATCAGCTCGCCTCTCTTCCCGAGCAGGTCTGTCAGCTTCACAAGCTGACAAGGCTATTCCTTAGTGATAATCCACTTACGTCTGTTCCCGCACAGATAGGTCAACTTCAGAATTTGGTATACCTAGACATTGAAAACAATCAGCTAAACTATGTTCCAGAGGAGGTTGCTCAGCTTCAGAAATTGATAAGACTATCGCTCACATCTAACCACCTCACTTCGATTCCCGCGCAACTCAGTCAGATGCGGAGTTTAGATTCTCTGCTTCTAAATGAAAATCCTACCCTGCAAGGGTTGCCTAACCAGCTTCTCGATTTGAATCAAGACTGTCTAGTCGACATCTCTGGAACGGGTCTTTCAGAGAATGTCCGCGCAAACTTAGAACAAGCATGCAACGAGCCAGGCTATCAAGGTCCAAGAATCGTCTTTTCCATGGAACAGATGGAGCAACACCATGACGGCGAATTAAAAAAGTTACCTAACTTAATTGCAGAACTCTTTTCTATCTTGGAAGAAGAGCCTAAAGAATTCCCTGAACTAAATTCTCTTGATAAACCAGAAAAAAGATCGATCCGCTCCTGGTTAAGCCGCCTGTCCGATACTGCGGACTATAAGCGCAAAGGAGATTTCCAAAAAGCCTTCGTTAAGCAGATCGTAGGCTACCTGCAACAAGCAAATGATGACCCGCAATTTAGACAGGTCTTCTTAAACATCATTGCAGATGCAACAGAAACTTGCGGAGACAGGGTCGCTCTTTCCATTTTACACCTTGGAATCGCCTCCCGTATACGTCTGATAACTGACATCCATGAGCTGCGCAAGTTCCTCATCGGTACCGTATGGCCAGTCCACATGCTCGAAGAAATCGCTCGGAAAAAGACAGAAACTTTGCGTTTTTATGATGAGATCGAGGTCTATCTCGGCTACCCGATCATGCTCCGTGAACGACTTGGGTTAGAGATTGCGGTCCAAGATATGCTCTATTTCCGCTGCAGCGCCCTAGAACAAAAGGATCTGGATCAAGCAGCTGAGTTTGTGATGCAGCAGCAAAACGATGAGCATGCCGTCTGCTCTTATCTTGCCAGCCGCGAAGATTGGATTAATGCTCTGAAAGCTCAATATCCAGATCGATGTGCTGAGATCGACGAAGAGAACTACCAAGAATTGGAAGCTGCCGGCGAAGACCGTGAGAAGCTTGATCTGCTTGAGGCAAACCAGAAAAAGCGCTGGGAAGCTTTGACCGCCTGGGCATTAGTTGAAACCCCGATAATCTTAGAACAATAAAATATTAAAAAAAGGTTAATCATGTCCTTTTTCCTACCATCTAGCGAGCCTGCTCTACCATCAGTCTATCAACACCTATGTAGGCTGCATGCAGACAATCATCTCGAAATGAAAGTGGAAAGCCTAAATGCACTGCCCGAAAGCTTTCGCCAGCAAATTTTCTCCAAAATTTGGGAGCTATCTGGACAACCTTCTGAACCTGATTATGGCAAAATCCATGTGTTTGATTCCTTACCTAAGCTCCAAGAAGCTGTGAACAAAGTTGCAGCAAACGCTTTTCAAGCCCTAAATCAAGGACAAAAGGATCAAATTGCTTCGACAATGTCGCAGTATGTTGGATCTGCTAGCGGCGGCGATTCCTCTGTGGAAGTCCACCATGCTATAGATAATATCCCCCTCTTGCTCAAATGCATGCATGAATCTTTGGGGGATCTCACTCCGGAGATCCAGCGGATCCTAGATGAGTGGGTCGATCAAGCTGAACCAAATGAGAATAGATCCAGGGCAAGAGATATAATTATTCAATTTTTAACAGATACTAAGCGAGGAAGCCTCGAATTCCAAATGTGCAACTTAAAAAGCCTTCCATTAATTTTTGATCAAAAGCCGTTTGAATCGCGATTAAGATATCTGGGACTTTCCGCCAACAGGCTAACTTTTCTTCCCGAGCAGATTGGAAAACTCCATCACTTAACCCGCCTTGGCCTTTCATACAATAAGCTCTCATCGTTGCCTGAACAATTCGGGCAGCTCCAAAACTTAAACTACCTTGATCTTTCTTTCAACCAGTTTACGTTTCTTCCGGATTCAATCTGGCAACTGCACAATTTAAAGGACTTCAATGCCTCTGGAAACAGGATCTCATCCCTGTCTGAACAGATCGGACAACTCAATAAGCTAGTCGATCTTAGCCTCTCAGAAAACGCGTTCACATCCATTCCCGAGCAAATTGGGCAGCTCGAGAACTTAATGAATCTATTCCTTTATAACACCCAGCTCTCATCCCTTCCCGAACAAATCGGGCTGCTTGGAAACTTGAGCTTTCTCAACCTTGGTAATAATCGAAGCTTGCAATCGCTCCCTAATGGAATTCTTAATTTAGCACATGACTGTCAGGTCTTTATCGAAGGAAGCGGTCTTTCTGAACATGTTCTGAATAACTTACAACAAATCTGTAATACCCCCGACTATCACGGCCCAAGGTTTTACTTTTCCATGGGTCAGTTTGAGGGCCACGATCTTAAACCGCTGCCTACACTCATTAATGAGCTTTT
>JAFEGV010000049.1 GCA_018239665.1 Verrucomicrobiota bacterium
TTTCAGCTCTTTTCCGTTTTTTAGTTTTTTAAGAGTTTTAAATGTTATTTGATCTGCTAATTTAATATATTCTGGATCTTCTTCTTTAAAGATTGAAGCCCAGTTAAAAATTAGAAAAAGAATTAATAAAAGGATACATGGAATTTTGCTAAATTTCTTCCCGACATGTGCAGTTTTCGGTAGTTTAGGGAATTTCAGAAGCATGTGAATAATCAGTTAGACAATTTTTGTAGGGCTTCTTCGTAGGTTTCTTGATAGATAGTTACCAGTCGGTCTTTTTCAGTGTCGTCGTTTCTATATCTTAGAATCCCATTAGAGATGCAAACAGAAGAAATTGAAGGAGGGTTTTGAAGTTCATTGTTTTTTTTCATGAATGCTATAGAGATATCAAAATTTTTTGCTTCAAAAGGGAAATTTGCGAGATAGGGCCGTATTTCTTGATTAGAGTTAAAAGCAGAAATGAGGTTGTTCGTAATTTCTAGAATCAAATTTCTGGCTTCGTCAATAGAAGCAGGGTGATAATAATAAAAATGAAGGGAAACTGTTTCTACATTATGCATCATGGATCCGCCAGATCCAATTAATTTCATTTCATTCGATTTCTTAATAGTTTTAATTGATTTGGATGTGATTTTATCAACCATTTTTATGTATTCTGGCTCTTTGTGCGAATTAATTAATGAGTCGCAAGAGGGTAGAAATAAGGTTAATGTTATAATTAGTAGGAATTTTATTTTTTCCATCGAATCGAACAGTTGTAGTTTTCAGTAAAGCTATCAATAGCATCTTTCTTGGGATAAGCATAAGTGGAGCTGTCAAATGAATGATCCCACAGCAAAGGTGCGCCGGGTCCTCGAGGAAGAAATTTCAAATTGCCTTCCATAAGCCCTTTAGTTGTCCCATAATGGTCTCTTAAAACAACAAAGTCAAGCCCTCTACTTGTGTAATTCGTTACTGAATTAGCGACGTCCCTTGGAATGACTCTAGCCGGTGCAAAAGCCGCAACGCGCACTTGGTTGCGGATGTTCTCTGGAAGTCCTTGGAGAGCTCGGTATGTGTCGAGGCATCCTTTACTGTGTGGCATAAGGAGAATTTGGCCTTTCGGTCCGAGTTGCTCTGCAGCTCTGAAGCAGAATTCTTGAATAGCACGGACAGTGGAGTTATTAGTCCCTGGCAGATGCAGAAGGCTAATGCCGCATTTCACTAAGTCGAAAACAATGTTATGAGTGGGATTGTAGATGCCGTGACAGGGAATGCCATAGGAAGATGCGATTTGATCAACCCGAGCGGTGAGTTCATGATGTTCTGTATTGATGCCGTTGATGACAGCGATGATGCCGGGTGGGCGAGTATCATTGGAAATTTGTGTTGAGTGTGCTTCGTTGTAGTAGTGGTAGTCGGAGAGGGGGTGTTCTCCTCGGAGGTAGGCAGGGAGGGCGCGGGCATTGGCGGGGAAGTCTCTGCC
This sequence comes from Verrucomicrobiota bacterium, assembly GCA_018239665.1. GTDB lineage: Bacteria > Chlamydiota > Chlamydiia > Chlamydiales > Rhabdochlamydiaceae > Acherontichlamydia. Next base: position 1,466 of record JAFEGV010000049.1, read on the forward strand.
GAAGACAGCAAGTTCTGTAAGGGCAAAGAGCCCATAGAGGTCGATTTTGCTTAAAGGTGTGTTGAGGACGTAGGCGTAGAGGTTGGGGCCTTGGGTGTAGCCGGCGGGGTCGGGAGTGAGCCAGCGTCCGAGCTGGGGAGAATAGAAGCGGCGGCCGAAGTAGACGAGGTCGTGAACGTGCCGTTTGGAGCAGAAGCCCCAAGGGTTATTGATGGAGGAAGAGAGGACTTGCTGTTCGCCGAAGGCTGTGTAGTGATAGGAGGCGATAGTGGAGGTTGATTCGAGGAGGGTGATGACGTTGCCGAAGAGGTCGTGGATGGGGGTGGCGATGGTGTTGTCGATCTCGAGGGCAATGGCGGATCCGATTTCTGCGCCGTGGCCGATGCCGAGAATGCGGAGTTGGTGGAGTGTGCCTGAAGAGTCGTAGCTGCCGATCTCGTTTTGGTCGTCGTAGAGGAAGTGTTGGGTGTTGTGGGTGAGGCGGCGGTGCCAGGCGTCGTAGGTGAAAGTGTGGAGTTCGGTGGGTGTTTGGATGGAGGTGAGGCGGTCGAGGGCATCGTAGGTGTAGCGGGTGTCGTTGTATTGGATGGGAGCGCCGTTGGGGTTGTAGATGAGGATGTCGAGGATTTGATGGAGGTGGTTGTGGGTGTAGGTGATGTTGTTTTGAGTGAGGCGGTTGTAATGGGAGTCGTAAGTGTAGGTGTGGAGAGGTTCTTGGACGAGCTGGTTGAGATAGTCGTAGCGGTAGTTGTCGGTGATGCCTTGAGTGATGGTTTGGAGCACGTTGCCGGTGGGGCTGTAGGCGGTGATTTGTTGGGTAAATGAAGGGGAGGAGGTGGAGGTGGGGCGTTCGAGGAGGTCGAGGGTGAAGGTCATCTCTTGGTTGTTGATAAGTTGTTGGGCGAGGAGGTGGCCTGAGAGGTCGTAAGCGAGGTAGCGGTGTGTATAGAGATGGGCGCCGGAGGAATTGTACCGGTTGATTTGGGAGAGGAGGGTGCCGTGGTAAGTGTAGGTGATCAGAGAGTTGTCTGGTAGGGTGAGCTGGGTGCGTTGTCCGCTGGAGTTGTATTGGCTGTGGAGGGTGATGCTGTTGGGGAATGTTTCGCTGAGGAGCCTTCCTTTAGGATCGTAGGCGCGGTAAATGGTGGTTCGGTTAACGCGGTCTTCGACCGATTGGACTTGGTTGAGCTTGTTGTAGTGGTAGACGTAGAAGATGGTGTTATCGGATGAGGAGAGGGTGGTGAGGCGGTTTAAGGGATCGTAGGTGTGGAAGAGTGTGGTGCTGTCGGGTTTGATGATGGTCTCGAGGAGGCCTTTTGGGGTGTAGGTGTAGGTTGTGGTCCGCTGTTCGGGTGTGGAGTCGGCTTCGGTGAGGGAAAGGAGTTTTTTTTCAGGGCCGTAATGCCAGGTTGTTGCGACGATGGCTGTTGTTTGATGGTTGATGATGGTGTGGGAGCGTTTGTGGCTGAGGTTGCCGGAAAGGTCATAGAAACGCTCTTCGTAGGCAAGGCGGTTGCCGGAAGGATCGAGTCTTTCTACGGTTGCGATGTTGCCGTTTGTGTCGTAGGTTTCGATGGTTTGGACGTGGTCGGGATCGGTCGTGATTGTGCGGAGGACGGTTTGGCTGGAGGCGTTGAGATAACAGTCTTCGTAGCGGATGGTGGTGATTTGGCCGAGGGGATCTTCGATGCGGATAGGCCTTTTATAACTGTCGTAGAGGGTGGTCTCTGTGGCGGGTCCTGATGCAGTGAAGCGGGTGGTGGTTGTTTTATTGCCTGCGCCATCGTAGGTGTAGAGGGTGCGAGTGAGGATATTGCCTTGGAGGTCTTCTTCTCTATCTTCGATGGTTCGGTCGAGAAGATCCCGTTCTGTGATGTGGATGATGTCGCCTTGTTGTGTTGCACGGAGCCTGCCGAGGGAATCATAGGCGTAGGTCGTTTGTTCTGTGCCGTAAGGGCTGATGAGGGTTTCTGAGGTTTTGCGGCCTGCTCCATCGTAAGCATAGTGGGTGGTGTTGCCTTCGGGATCGGTGTAAGAGAGGAGGTGGAAGGCGTCATAGATGTACGTTTCTTGGGCAAGGAGTTCGTTGGAGGGCGAGTAGACCTGTTTGGATGTGACGTTTTTGAAGATGTCGTAGGTGTAGAGGGTGGTTGTGCCTTCTTGGTCGATGCTTTTGTGGAGGGTGCCGTTGGGGTTGTAATGGTGGGTTTCTTGGGAACCGTTTGGATGGATGATCAGGGTAGGCTTATTGCGGAGGGTGTACCGCTTTTCTGTTGTATGGCCTCCGGGATCTGTCGAGGTGATTTCCTGGTTGAGGGTGTTGTAGGTCTTGGTGTGGGTCGGAGTGTGGAGGACGCCGGCTTCATTGATGAGGGGTGGAAGCTGTGTGGTGAGGGTGTTGCCGAAAGCGTCGTAGGTAAAATATGTGGTGTTGCCGGAGGGATCGGTGGTGGAGGTGCGGTTGTGTTTTCCGTCGTAGGTATGTTTCGTGATGCGTTGAGAGCCGTCTGGCGACTGTTCGATGGTTTGAATGAGGCGGTTGCAGCAGTCGTATTGGTTGTGGATGGTGAGAGATTCGCTGGGCTTGGAGATTAAGATGGGATTGCTGCAGTGGTCGTATTGCGTGGTTGTGGTGTGTCCGAGGGCATTGGTCTGTGTTTCGGGAAGGTCTCGGATGTTGTAGGTTGTCGCCAAGCTGTAGCGGTAGGTGTTGTCGGCGTCGTAGATCTCTTGGTTGTTGATCTGGGCGGAGGGAGAGTAGCTTTGGATAGTTTTTTTGAGGAGTTTTTCTTGGCCTGTTTTTAGATCGAGGTAGCGCTCTTCGATCACTTCGGGCATTCCTAATGCTGGCGCAGAGGTCCGTGGTGTGATGGCTTGAATGGTGCGTTGTGTGACATTTGTGAGATCGTCTTTGTCGTGGCTGGATCCATTGTCCGTGATGGTCTGGATAAGGATGTTGTCTTCGTTGTAGAGGAAGAATTCGCGGAGGAGGACCGTGTTGCGATCTCCGAATAGTTTGGAGGTGATGAGGTCGGTGCCGGGCAAATAGGAGAATCTGGTGAAGGAGCCATCTTCTTCTTCGCATGTGGAAGTGAGGTTGTCGCTGTTATAGGTGTATCTGGTGGTGTAGGAGCATTCTGAGTTGGGATCGCCGGTGAGGTTGCCGGTGAGTTTTTCTTCGAGGACATTGCCTTTGTCATCATAGGTGTAAGTGCGGGATTGGAGGATTTGTCCGTTGCTGTCGAGGAGGGTTTTAACATGCAGGTCGGTGCAATTTTGCCATGTGTATTCGACGATGCTGCTTAAGATCTGTGAGCTGCCAGCTCTTTGGAAATGCTCGATCTGTCGAGGTCTAGATTGGGGTGTAAAGAGGAAAAGGGTCAGGTTGTCCTCGATGTCGTAGACTCGGGTGCAGCCGGAATAGCGGTAGCGGCTGCCATTCTCTTTTCTCCTGTGCTTTTCCACGGAGTAAAAGAAGCGGTGGGTCTCGATCGGAGAGTGGTCTTTGCCAACGGGAAATGCTAGGGTTTTAACTCGATCGCAGACGGGATCGTTGACATTATGGATGTTGACGTATTCTGAGCCGACTTGGTTTTTCCCAGGGTCGTAGTAGTGGGCATAAAGCGCTCGCCCATCGGGAAAAATGCGGCGGCTTACAAGGGGGCCTCTGCGTGAATGAGCGGAGCAATAATCTTCATCTTCGTACGGAAGATGCGCGCTTTTGACGTGCGTTAAATAATATCCCTTTTCCCTTTTTCCCAGCTTGTCGAATTGGTAATGGACGTTCCTTCCATCGCTTGTTTCAATATGAAAATTGTGGTCTGCAGAGGGTTTGCCGCGGTAGTGGAACTTGGCCCATGCGTAGGTTTTGGTATGGGATGGGTTGTGGGTTTGGATGAGCCTGATCCGGTCTTCTTTGTCGTATTGGTAAGTTGTCCAGTTGCCATTGGGATGGCGCTCTGATTGGAGGTAGAAGATGACCTCGTCGTTTGCTGAGGAATCGGGATCGATTTTGTTATCGCAGAGATAGAGCCGCACAGTTCCGTCGGAGCTCTTCATTTGGAATTTGTGCCTGCTGAACCGTTCGATGGTCTGGTTTCTTAAGTTTGTCCGTGCTGAAATGATCCCTTTTGCGCAGTTGGTGATCCCATCCCCATCTTCATCGATGTTCAGGGAGTAGCTGGTAGGATTGGAGCGGTGCTGCCTGTAGCAGACGGGCGAGCTGTCGGGCTCGGCGACATAGATCCGGTTGCGTTTATCGCTGAATCCTTTTTTGAGCACGAGGGAAAGGTGGGGCATGAACTGCCATCCGCCGTTGTAGCCGATGCCGTCGCCGCTGATATAATGGCGTGATAGTTGGATCGGCTGCACGCCTCCGATGGTGAGGTCGTTTTGCGAGATGAAGAGGTCGCCTGTGATGGCATTGACAGAGCGGCATAGGTTCCAGGCCGGCTCGCCTTCGGTAACGGCTGATATGTATGGATCTTTGGGATTGGAAAAGAGAAAGATTGGAATGCAGATGAGGAAAAGCAGGTGAATGCGTTTCATGATTCTTCAGCGCTGAAAATTTTTTTTGCCGAAGATAAGGGAGCTGAAGATTTGGGTGCAAGAGTTTATTTTAAACCAATTTCGCTTGAACAGATTTCTGGAATTGAGTAGGATTCTTTTTCATTTTTGTTTCAGGAATTCATTTCCTGGACACCCCGTGCGAGAGTGGCGGAATTGGTAGACGCGCTACTTTGAGGTGGTAGTGAGGTTTTCCTCTTGGGGGTTCGAGTCCCCCCTTTCGCATTTTATTTCTTTCTGTGGATCCACACCCGATCTTTTCCTAGCATCATTTCATTTCCAAAGATCTCGTCGACTGCCCGTTTGACCCCATCAAAAATGGGAATGGTCGGATCATAGTCGTGTCCTGCGAGAATGCCGCCAGGTTTGACCTTGGGCAGCCAGCTGAGGATATCTTCTTTGACCTGGGTGTATTCGTGGTTGCCGTCGATGAAGACGAGGTCGAAATCATCGGGGGCGTGATTGATGGCGTCGCGCGATGTCATCCGGAGGATGGTCGTTGCAGGATCGTCGCGGAACTGTTCTTGGACGGTCTGGAAGGCTTTTTCGTAATGCTTGGTCTTGCGGGAGATGGGGGATCCGCTTTGGATGTAGTCGGGGGTGACGGCCCAGGGATCGATGAGGAAAAGCTGGGCTTCGGGGAAGAGATGCCGGAGCAGGCGGGAGGTTTCCCCTTTGTTCACGCCGATTTCAGCAATTTTTTTAACATCGACATTGAGCGCCCAGGAGATGAAGGAAAGGTAGGGCGCCCGATGGTTGATGGTGCTGAGCTTAAAGGCTTCTTTCCAATGCACTGTGCTTTCTCCTAATGATGCGCGGCGAGCTCCTCGCCTTGGGTTTAGAAGGGAGTTTAGCAGCTGTCCTGATTTTTTCCCGACGGTAAAGGGCGCCATTGTCCCGCGGAGGGGGTGGTGTTTGGGATTTTCCAGCCATTCTCAGGGCGATCGCTATAGCTTGTTTTTGAGGATGTCCTGCAGCGATGAGTTCGCGGATGTTCTCTGAGATGACTTTTTTGGAAGATCCTTTTTTTAATGGCATCGTGTTTTACCTTTTGTTGGATGTTAAGGAACGAAATTCTTTAAAAAATATTAGGAACGCAATCGAGGTCACCAGGGCAGCGGACAAGTAAAAGTAGGAGATTTTTTGCGAGAGGATCATGCCGCCTGCAAGAGGGCTGATGAACTGGGCCAGAGCGAGGACAGATTGGCTGAAGCCCATTGTTTCTCCTTGGATCGTGCGGTTCGCTGAGAGGGAGATCAGGTTGAGGAGGTTGCTGAGGATAATAGAGGCCGCTGCGGCGGCGATGCTATTGATTAAGATAAATGAAGAATAAGAATCTGTAGACGAAAGTCTATTAGATAGAAAAAGTAGAACGGCAAGAACAAAGAGGAAAATGAGGGGGATGTTAGGGAGAGTGATCCGGTTAATGAGAGGGCGGTTGAGAATGGCTCCGGCTAAAGTCCAACAGAGGCCGATGGAAATCAGGCCTAGGACTAGTTGCTCTCTTCCAACATGGTAACGTTCCAGCGAGTAGCCGGAAAACCACTGCATGATGATCATCCAACCGATTGCAAAGAAGAGAAGAACGAGGTAGAGGGTGCGGTGATGAGAAGAACTAAACGCATGTACGAGGTTATGGAAAGCTTTATTGAATTGGAACGGATGTTTGGCATGAGGGCGGGATGTTTCCTTGAAATAGAGAGACAAGATGATAAGGTTGATGAGAGCGCCGCCTGCCGCAAAGAAAAAGGGGATGGTGGGGTTGAATGCCGGAAAGATCCTCGGGTCGGACAGCTCGCCGCCAATGATCATGGCAGCAAGCCAGCTTAATCCTCCAAGTCCTGTAAGCAGTCCATAATTTTTAGCTCGAACTTTGGGATTTTGGCTCAAGTCGGTAATGCTTGCGAGGCAAAGGGTCATGTTGCCTGAAAAAAAGCCTGTTAAGAGACGGCTGAAGATCAGGAAGTAAAAGGCTTTGAGGGCAAGAGCGCATACTGTCAAGAGGCTCCCGGCCAGGATACCTGTGATGGTGATGTAAAAGGCGAATTTTCTTCCGCGGCGGTCGGCGAAGTTGCCGATGAACGGCGCTCCCAAGAAGAGCCCTAGGGGAAAAGCGGCGGTCAGGATTCCGAGCAGAATATCGCGATGCGATAGGGAAATGGTCTCAGGAAGAAAGTCGTAAAGGGAGGTCAAGATCAGCGAGGAGAACAGGGGAAACACGATGGCGAAGCTGAATGTATCGAGAAAGTAGATGAGGTAGACCGGGAATAATCTTGTCCTGCTCATGTGCCTTGGGTGTTTTCTTCACCATACGGATCCAAGAATTTTGGTGTTACTGTTTTATTGTAAGACTAATCTTGGCGGAGCCTGTCGCGAAAGTATGCGGCGATGAGATCGGGAAAGTGGGGTGGAATGTGAAGAGAGCGCAGTTTGGAAAATTGCTGGGTGCTTTCCAAATGGTTGAGCGTTCCCCATTCTTCTTCATTGAACGCAATGGCAGATGGCGCTTGGTGAAGAGCGCAGACGCTTTCTCCTTGAAGGAGGTATCTAGCGGGAGCATCAGTGCAGTGGGTGCATTCGGGCGAGAGGGCGAGGAGCCCTTCATGCCGAAGGAGTTTGAGACGGAAGCTGGCTAGCAGAGTTGCGTGGTTGTCGAACAAGGGGACCTGCTTCAGGAAGGAGCGGAAAAGCAGATAGAGCGATGGCGCGGGCTTGCCGGGAAGCTGCGATTGCAAGATGGCCTGGGCGAGGCCTCCTGCGGTTTGGAGATACGCGTACTGCTCTCTCAGGCGCAGGTGCTCGTCGATAATGGTCCCGTCTACATAGCGGAAGAGGTCGGTCTTGCCTTTTTTGAAGTGGACTTCGACTTGGGAAAAGGGAGTGCTCAGCGAAAGGAGGCGGAAGTTTTTCTTGGAGATCCCTTTGATGATTAGGCTGATTATTCCCGATTCTTGGGTAAAAACGGTGATGATCCGCTGCCGATCCTTGTAGTCGAAAGCGCGCAAGACGATCCCTTCTGCCTTTTCTTCTTGGGTCATAACAGGCCTTACACCATAGCATCATTCAATTACGCTGCGGGCTCGCTCTAGGTATATCACAACGAGAAGGCCCTAGACAATGGTTTAAAAAGGGCTTAGGAGGTAAGGGATCGTTCTTGGAAAGAATCCAAAAGCTAAAAAGCTGAGCATCTGTGCCAAATGCCCTCCCGGTTAATTAGACCAAATCAGGTTCGACTATCTACAAGGTGGAATCGAAGTCTAATCCTTCGCTCTTAAACCTTTTGTTGTCTTTATTGAACGGCGGATCGAAATTGTTTGGCCTTTTCATTCTGACTTTATCTTCTGTTTGGGGAAATGTGATTTTTACAACTTGATTCTGTTCTGTAGCATAAAGAATAGTATCTTGAAAGATAGCTATAGACCACTGGTTATGGTTTCCATGAATATGGTGTTTTTGTATGCAATGCAAAGGTGCATTAGCCTGAAGATCAATGAGCTCAATAACATCAGGATCAGTGATTGTCATGGAATCATCATAGATTTCATTGGGATCATAGCCATCGCGCGCTAAAATTGCTAAACCGTTGAAAGCTATTAAATTGTTTGGTCTATGAAACCCTCCATGAGATACAACAGTGGTACTAGCCTGCATAGAATGAAAATTTAATGTTCGAATTTTGAGCGAAAAATCTACTTCCGATGATTCCTCAGAATCTGACAAACTCAAATAGCCATCTTCATTCTCAATATAAGAATAGCTATTGCCATTCACATGAACATTTAAATCGGGCACGCATTTACCATTTTCAAAATTTAAGAGACATTGATTAAGGTCTACAACAGCTAGAAGATGTCCGGGGTTTCTCTTATAAATTGTAACGTAGAGCTTATTTTGATCAATTTGGAGATGACTTACGCCAGTAGCTTCAGCGCTTGAAACGCATTCGCCGGACATGCGGTCCCATTGCTTTATCATTTTGCTCGAGCGACTTATCAGCCAACGGTCATTTGCTAAAAGTTGAATCATATTAAAGGGAAAGGGATCGCTCTTAATGTCTTCATCCGTATGTGCTTGTATTGTTAAGAATGGCGTTTGCTTTTCATCAGTTAAGCTATAAGCTTGGATTGTTCGATCATCCAGACTCAAATAAATCTCTTTTTGACTTGTGCATGCGAAAAGAATTTTTTGACCAGGTGCAATCTTTTTGGTGACTTCACCATTTTTTAAACTGCATATTGAGATTTCAGATTCATGTTGAACAATGAGATAGGCATCTTCTACAAAATGAACGTGACAATTGGAAAAATCGAGTTTTATATCCATTTCTTGTATCAATGGAGTGGTACACCCTCTGACCTTTGACAGAAACAATGAACCAGCCTGACAGCAATAGGCATTGCGTGATTGTCTGACATCGAGAGGAACTGGAATTCCCGTTTGGTAGCAAATCGCTGACCATAAATGCGAATTGCTGGAAACTTGACACCATAATCGGCTCACTAAAGATACCCTTGACATCTCTGAAGCCGTTACTATCATTTGGAAAATGTTAAAAAGGATCTCTTGATTATTAAAGACGTTTTCCTGAGCAGACTGCATTGCCAAATCATTGCTTGGGAAGAGCCGTGGAGTTATTCGATGAGCCATGTAACCTTAATGTAGTTGTGAACAGTCTTTTATCGATCCAAATTCTTCTGATCCGCTTTTTTCTATATTCAATGGTTTTATCTAGCTACAAGCGGACTGGAATTTGAGCTGGTCTTGGTTAAGAAAAAAATATGCAGAGATTATAGAGTAAGCGATAGTTGTTTTGAATCAATACTTTCATCAGGTTCAAGCTCTGGCAGGAGAGCTTGGGAATCGTTAGGTCTTCTTCCAGCCAGGGTAGGGGGCTAGTTGGGTTAATAGGTGTTGCGAGGGATCGCAAACTTGTGGACGGGCATGGTTTTTCTTTGATCTTGTCAAGGTGGTCGCCCAAGGCAAAATCAGACAAGTAGCGTCATGGGAAAGGGCTTGCCGGAAATCTGGTTGTTTTTTTCTGTGTAAATGGTTATGCTGGCTGACTTTATTAGTCCCATTGCACCGATAGCTCAATCGGATAGAGTACCCGGCTTCGAACCGGGTGGTTACAGGTTCAAGTCCTGTTCGGTGCGTATCTTATATTTTATGCAAGACGTTTCTCCCATCTCTATTTTTCAGCATACCCAGAAAAGTTACGCAGAAGCTGTGGCCGCTCGTTTAGGGCGTGGACGGCAGCATGCGATGCTGCTTTATGCAAAATGGTTCCAGGAAGGGACTGTGGAGGGGCTGCGGGAAGCCGTTGAGCCTCAAGCCGTGAAGCTTGTCGATGAGATGCTTGGGACCACCGACTTTGTCCTGCCTGGCGTCGCCGGGGAAAGGTTGGAAGGGGAGACAAAGAAATTTTTACTGCGCTTTAGCGATGGGCTGGAGAGCGAATCGGTATTGATCCCCATGGAGTCGGGAACGACCCTGTGCCTCTCGTCCCAGGTGGGCTGCCAAATGGGGTGCGCCTTTTGCGAAACGGGTCGGATGGGGCTGGTCCGCCATTTGAAGCGGGATGAGATCGTCGCTCAAGTTTTTTATGCGCGCTTTGTCCTTGGGGCTGCGGTCAGAAATATCGTTTTTATGGGGATGGGCGAGCCGTTCGATAATTACGATGAAGTGATGGGGGCGGTACGGATTTTGACCGAGCCTTCCGGACTGGGATTCGGTCCTAGCCGCATTACGATCTCAACGAGCGGAAGGGTGGATGGGATCTACAGGATGATCGAGGATGCCGATCCGGCCCTCAACCTTGCCGTATCGGTCAACGCGCCATGCGACGAGGTCCGCACTCGGATCATGCCGGTCAATCGGAAATGGAACATGGCGGCGCTCAAAAAAGCGATGCAGGACTACTGCGCTCATCCTCGAAGGGAGATCTTTGCCGAATATGTCTTGATCCAAGGTGTCAACGACTCTTTGGAGCAGGCCGACATGCTGGCCGAATATTTGCAGGGATTGAGAGTGAAGGTGAACTTGATCCCCTATAATCCCCAGTCCAAAGACCGGTTTGCTCCTCCAAGTCATGAGGTGCGGGAGAATTTTCTCAAACGGATGCGGGACTTAGGGTATCAGACGCTGCTGCGAGGAGCGAAAGGACAGAAAATCATGGCTGCGTGCGGCCAGCTTGGCAATGTCCAATTGCGAAAGCAATTGCGGAAGGTTGGACAATTTTCTTCAGAAAAGGTAGACTGCGAAACTTAAACAATTAGTTGTCGTGGGGTTTTTATGGTCGACAGGAAGAAATTTGCTGAAGAAGATGCATCCGGATACAGAATCGATATCATCGGAAGAAATGTCCAGGTTACGGAGCCGATGAAAAATTATGCTTGGGACAAGCTTTCCAAGATCGAACGTTTTCACAACCACATCATGCATGTCCATGTGACGCTGGACATTCAAAAACTTGAGCATATCTGTGTTCTGATGCTCAAGATCGATCATATCCAGATCAAAGCTCAGGCCAGCAGCACCGATATGTACGTATCGATCGATAAGGCAGTCGATCGTTTGCAAAACTTGCTCCGCCGCTACAAAAGCAGGATCCAAGACCATCACAAGAGGGCCCTTTCGATCGTCGATATGCAGGTCAACGTATTGAAAAAGCCGATCGATGAGATCGCTGAGATCAACGCCGAGATCGAACAAGAGGCTAGCCGGATGAAGGACATGGCCTCGAACCCTCCTCAACTGATCGGATCGGAAACGAAGCCTTTAAAGACGCTGACAGTCGATGAAGCTCTGATGAAGATGGAGCTGTCCGGAGACCATTTCTTGATCTACCGGTCTGAAGAGGACTGCAAGCTCAAGGTCCTTTACCGCCGTACCGACGGTAACTATGGGCTCATCCAACCTGAGTAGTCGACAAATTTTCGATTCTTTTCGCGGCATCTGGGTGAAGGCGACTCCTGAAGAGATCGTCCGACAGTCGGTGCTGCGAAAAATGGTCCATGATCTGGGATATCCTCGAGAATTGATAGCCGTTGAAAAAGAGATCGGGGAGCTCGTCCCGTTAAGCACAACGTCGGCCCCTCAGCGGCGGATCGACATCGTCTGTTTTAAAAAAAATTTATCCTCCGGGCTTCAGCCGCTGATCCTGATCGAGTGCAAAGACGAGCCTTTTACTCAAAAGGCGATCGACCAAGTGATCGGATATAACGCGTTTATCAAGGCCCCATTCCTTTCTGTTGTCTCCCGAGAAGGGGAGGTCATCGGCCATTGGGACGAGCTTCAACAGAGCTATCGCTTCCGAAGGGGATTTCCAGGTTACCAGGAATTGCTCGAGTGTGTTACTCTTGCTAAGTCTTAACCTAGGAAAAGAGCATGGCTTTAGTGCAATCTTCTATTTCTTCCTCTGTTTTGCTCGATTTGAAAGGGGATCTTTCTCAGGTCGAACTCATTTGCGTTTATGGGATCGGCGACGGCGCTGTCTATCGGCAGCTGCGCTCCTGGCTGCAAAAAGAAGAGCAGCGTTTTGTCCTATTCATAGAAGACGATGAAGAGCATTTCTTAAAAATGAAGGATGCTTCTTGGGCAAAAGACCCCAAGGTCAGACTTTTCTTTTATCAAGAAGGATATGAAGAGCTTTTCAAGGAAATTGCCTGGGAGTTCCTCTTTTTGAAGTTCGGGTTCTTTGCGACAGCCGAGTATGCGGAAAAGAAAGGGGAGAAGATGATCGAGATCTTCTCAAAGGTGGAGCATTACCACCGCGGCATCGACCTGCTCGCTTCCGATTTCCAAGACATGGGCGTTGCCGTTTTAAAGAATGTCATGGGAAATCAAAAAAAATTAGCGTCCTCGCTGTTAGGGCAGTCCATGGAAGGGATGTGCCGCCAGATACCTGCCATCATTTGCGGGGCAGGACCTTCGTTAAACCAACAGATACCCCTTTTAGCATCGCTGCAAGACAGGGCGATGATCTTTGCCGGCGGGTCCGCGGTCACGGCTCTCACTAAACAAGGCGTAAGCCCTCATTTCTGCGCCCATTTCGATCCAGATCCTCCCCGCGATCGGTTCTTGCAGCAGGATGCGGCGGAAATTCCCCACTTTTACCAAAGCCGGTTCTCTTCGTCTCTGCTAAGCTTGGTCCACGCTCCTCTGTTGTGGATGGCGGAAGGGGGCAATTATCCGATCGAAAAATGGCTGAAGGAGCGTTATTCGATCCCTTTCTCTGCGTTTGACTCAGGCTGGACCGTTGCCAATTTCTGCACGGCCGCTGCCGTCCTGCTCGGATGCAATCCGATTATTTTTGTCGGAATGGAGTTTTCCTGCCAATCTGACCAGGTCTATGCGGCAGGGATGCAGGCCGATGAGCACAAAGATGGGTTTATCGAGGTTCAAAATAGCGAGGGCCAGCGGCTTTTTACGAAAAATGATTGGATGATGAGCGCCGATTGGCAATCCGCTCTTGCGGAAAAGCATCCTCAAATCCGGTTTTTGAACGCAACGCCCCACGGGTTGAATATTCAGAGCGCCGAGAAGATCTCATTAAATGAAGCGGCGAGCGCATATCTGCAGAGGCAGTATGACCTGTCCGGAGCGGTCCACGCATTGTTGCAGAGGGCTGAGCGCGCAAAAGTGGAAGAAGCTGCTGGACAAGAGACGTCCGAGATGTTAATCCAAAGTTATAAGCAATGCGACAAGGTTTGCGACGGGCTTTTAAAGCTCTGGGAAAAGCATTATCCTAAATCTCCAATGGAGAAGGGGGAATATGCTGCAGCTCAGCATGATCTGGAGAAGGAAGTGGCCTTTCAAATGGTCCTTGATCCTCTTTGGCAGATCTGGAAAAGGCCGATATTGCGCTCCTCCAACCACCCTTTAGGGAACCATGTCCATCGACTTCTTTTTTTCAAACGGGCAATTGAAGCTAATTTGAGGACCATTTCATGACGCAAGAAATGTATAGCATAAAAGATAATCAATTGATCATGCATGATGCCGAGCTGGGGTTGAACCTTACCCTCTCATTTTCCTTGCCCATGCTGCCGCAGAATATTTCCGGCGATAAGGTCTTGCAAGACGGCCATCTGCTCGTCATCGAAAGGGATGAACAGAAAGCGCTGCGCGCAGCTTACCTTTCCTGCGATGGGAAGCGCCATGGACAATGCCGCCTCTATTATCCCGACGGCTCTGTGGAAGCAGAGATGTACTACCAGATGGACAAGCTGCACGGCCCCTCCTTTTTTTACGCAGAGAACGGCGAAGTGTTGTCGCGCACCTTCTTTTGCGAAGGCAAGCGGGAAGGAAAGGTCTACTTTTACTACCTCAGCGGCAAAGTGTCGAGCATCCAGCGGTTCAAAGAGGGACTGTGGCATGGCGTCCAAGAGTATTTCTACGAGGATGGGGCCATCAAAAGCCTGCTTCCCTATTCCCATGGAAAACTGCACGGCGAAGTCCGGCTGTTTTGGGAAGGCGGAAAGTGCAAACGGACGACAAATTATTCCATGGGCCTGCGCGACGGCAAAGATCAGATCTGGAATGAAAAGGGCGTGCTCATCGACGATGCCGAGTACAGGTCCGGACAGCCTACCGGCACCCATAGCCATTATTTTGCATCCGGCAAGCCGAAAGAAGAGATCGTCTATCATACCCCGACCCGCTTTGATAAAAAAGAGTGGAACGAAGAGGGCAAGCTCATTGTGGAAGGGATCTGGTCCGCTGACATGAGCTATACTGAGAAGTCATATTTGGAATCGCACGGCGCACGTGTTCGCAAAGGGTATTGGGATGGAAACAAGTTGTGTTGGAAGTGAGGCCCGTTCCATTTTAATGGAACGTTATCCGGAGATCTCTTTTCTCTGCTTTTACTCTTCTTTCAATCCTTATCAGCTTCAGTTATCTTCCGATCAAAAGTGGAATGCCCATCGAGAAGACGGAAGCTTGCACGCCGATGATATCGGGCA